>JAWKIQ010000002.1:929686-1239582 GCA_041394185.1 Acidimicrobiales bacterium | reverse complement strand
GACCTGAGGAGCTCTTGCGGGCACCGGAGAAGGCCGTCGGCGGTGCGGATCTGTAGGTGGAGGTGGGGGCCGCTGGAGCGGCCGGTGTTGCCCGAGGTGAGGATCTGGGTGCCGGCGGCGATGTTGGTGCCGGCTGCGACGTGGGCGGCGTTGCCGTGGCAGTAGGCCCAGCGGGTTCCCTCGTCGTCTTCGATCGTGACCCCGATGCCACACGTCTGGCAGCCGGCCGGGTTCTGGCCGCAGCCGTGGTCCCACCAGTTGTACGGCCAGTACTGGACAGTCACGACCTGCCCTCCTCGGATGGCGTAGATAGGGGTTCCGGTCGGGAGCATCCAGTCCCAGGCCGGATAGGTGTGATGAGGTTCGTCTACGGGTGCTGTCGCGAACAGGTCAGCCGGGCCGGGGATCGCGTAGCCGTCGGCGAACGGGATGATCGCTTCGCCGGGAGCGCATGACCCTCCTGAGGCGGTGCCGTCACCGCCGGTGAGTTGCCGGTCGTACTCGGCGAGCCATCGCTCTTGGTACTGGCGAGGCGTGAGGACGTTGCCTGCCGATGGCACGGGCACCTGGTCCCACGTTGGCGATGTCGGTCCGGGGAGGTGGCCGATGTACCAGACGACGGGCACGGCGCTGACGTCGCCGTCGTTGTCGTCGAGGACGCGGCGGACGTTCTCGGCGGCCTTCGCGTCCTGCACCGCTGGTGGTGCTTGCCATGCCTGTGCGTAGCCGCCGTAGTTGGCCCAGGTGGAGTCGATGAACTGGTAGGCGCCGGATGCACTCGACCCTGCGGCACGCGCGGTGTAGTCACCGCCGGACTCGAGCGTTCGGATCGTTGCGAGGATCGGTGCGACGTCACCGCCGGCCGCGCATCCGATGCCGGGGTTGTCCCCCGTCGCGAAGACGACGGGGAATGCGACGAGCGCGAGCACGAGTCCGACGATGGGGACAGCGAGGAGCTTCATCTCCTCTGTCGCACCCTCGAGACGGCCGCTTCGTGACAGTCGCAGGTCTGATCGGGCCGGTGTGGTCTGGGGTGTCGCGATCTGCTGACGACGTGGGTGGGTTCACCGGTGATCGACACGCCGAGCAGCGGTGTGTCGCAGACACCAAGGAGGTGTGCCATGCCGGTGAGGCATCGAGCGCGTCTGTCGGTCGGGCTGATGCTCGTCGCCAGCGGAGTACTGATGGGCGCGTCGCCCGCGTGGGCTCAGGTGCCGGACCCGGCGCCTGACAGCTCCCTGCCGGGCGGGACACTGATCACCCAAATGCTGGGGTGGTTGAAGTACGCGAGCATCGCCGCTGCGGTCGCCGGGCTGTTGATCGGTGGCATCGCAACTGGCGTGGGCCACTTCGGCTCGTCGTACAGCGCGAGCTCGGCCGGTCGGAAGTGGGTGCTGGGCGGAGTGGGCGCGGCCATGCTCGCTGGGCTGGCGCACACGATCGCCATGACCGTCTACAACGCGACCTGACATGCGGCGCGTGATCGTTGTGGGCGCCACCGTGCTCGTCGCAGCAGCGGCAATCGGACTTCGCACGTGCGGCGCTGCGGGCCGGGAAGCAGCGCCGCCCGCGCGTCCCAGCACGGCGGCCGAGTCGGCCGACGAGCGGCCGGCGACCGGTCCGCGCACCGAGGAGCTCGGTGTCCCGGTCGGCTGGAGTCGCGACGCCACTGGTGCTCGCGCAGCAGCGCTCTCGGCGGTGTCGTTGACAGGAGAGCTCGCCCGCGCAGGCTTCATCACCCGCTCCGACATGATCAGGGTCCTGGCCTCGCGCCGCTACGGGCCGACCCTTGCGGATCTGTCGGCCGCTCAGCTCGACGCCTTCATCGACGACCTGGCCGGCGAGGGCCTGACGCCTTCACAGCTGCTGCTCCAGGAGCTCCCGCTCACCGCCGTCGTCGAATCGGCAACGGCGAACTCGGCGACTGTTCAGGTGTGGGCGCTCCTCGTCGCCGGAGGGGACCGCCTCGGAGCGCCGAGGCAGCTGTGGCGAACGGTGACCGTCGAGTTGGTGTGGGAGGCGGGCGATTGGCACGTCGACGGATGGACGGTCCGCCCAGGCCCGACACCGGCGCTCGCCACCAACGCCCCGGTCGCCTCGCTCGCTGAGATGCGCGAGGTCACTGCGTGGCCACCCGTGGGAGGTGCGTGACATGTTCGATTGGGTCATCGGTGGTCTCGGCGACCTGTTCGGGTTCGGTCTCAACGCCATCGGAGAGGCGGTCGGCTGGGCATGGGACAAGGTCGTGACCGGCATCTACACGTGGCTCGCCAACGGCTTGGCGCTGCTGGTCGAGTGGGTGTGGTCCGTGCTCGACTCGGGGACAACGCCGCGTGTCACGGCCGGCTGGTTTGCCAACGACCTTGCCGTCCAGCTGGGCGTACTCGCTCTCGCTGTCACGGTGGCGATGATGCTCGCCTCGGGCATCCAGGCGGCGCTCGCCGGCCGTCCCGAGCAGATCCTCGACGCCGTCCGGCAGGGGATGTGGTCGATCGTTGCGTCAGCCATGACGGTGACCGTGATCGACCTGCTGTTGGGTCTCGTCGACGAAGCCTCGGCCATGGTCTGGCAGTCGGGCCGAGCCGACCTCGTCAGCATGATCGAGGGGATCGTCGTGGTCGCGACCACGACCGGTCCGCTCGCCACGACGTTCGTAGGGCCGCTCTGTCTACTGGTCGGGTTCGTCGGGCTGATCGGCCTGGTCGTGTCGTTGATGATGCGATCGTCGCTGATCTACCTCGCCGCAGCGTTGGCGCCGCTGGTGTGGTCAGCGAACGTGCTGCCGTTGTTCCGTGGGACCGCGCGCAAGCTGATCCACCTGACAGTTGCGTTGATCGTGTCGAAGCTGGCGATCGTCGTCAGCCTCGTCGTCGCGGTGAACCTGATCGCACATCCATCCGGTGACCCGGACAGTGCCTCGGTCATCAACGACGGAGCGGCGGCGGTCGGAACGCTTATGTCCGGGTTCGTGTGCTTCTTGATCGCGGCCGTGTCGCCGTTGGTGCTCTACAAGCTGATGCCGACCGTCGAGGGTGCGATCGTCGGCGCAGGCGTCGCTGGAGGCTGGACACGCGGAGCGACGACGGCGGCCCACACGGCACTGATGGTGAAGAGTCTCGGTGCGTCGGCCGCAGGATCTGCAGCGACCAAGGGTGTCGCCGGCCAAGCCGGCGCTCGGGGCGCCGGGGGCCCGTCGGCACAGCGGGGAGCGATCCCCGGCCTCACCGGCGCAGCATCCGGCAACAACCCGTCGTCGACCGGGTCCGCATCACCCAACCCACAGGGGCCGACCACCGCAGGATCGAGTTCGAGCACGGCCGGCTCATCGACCCCCGACAGCGGCGGTGCTTCCCGGTCGACCCGAGCGTCGACGCCGACACTGCCACCGAGACGCGACCGCCGGCCAACACCTCGTTCCGCTGGCGTAGCAGCGGATGACTCTGCATCGGGAGACGAGAACGATGAGTGACACACGGGCCTACCGGTTCGCCGACTCGAATCGGCCAGGGCTGCTGCTCGGACTGAGCGCACGGCAAGCGGTCCCCATGATCGTTGGTGCCGTCGTCCTCGCCGTCGCCCTCCAGACGCCGTTGCACCCACTGGTCGGGCTGATCGGTCCGACTGTCGCTTCGGTGTTGGCGTTCGGGCGCTGGCGTGGTGCCCCGATTGCCGAGACGCTCGTGCCTGGTGCCCGGCTCTACGGCCGACGTGCGATCCGTCGTCGGCGTTGGGTTCGCCCGTCACTCGTCGGGGACAACACCGACGATGTACTGCCGGACGCGCTTCACGGGCTCGAGCTCATCGAGCCATCCGACCGTCCGTTCGGGGTCATCCGGGACAAGGCGGCCGGCACGGTCACTGCGGTGCTCCGGGTTCGTGGTTACGGGTTCCCTTTGGCGGGCGCAGTCAAGCAGGACGCAATGCTCGGCGCATGGGGAGCTGCGCTCTCACCGCTCGCACGTGAGCAATCGCCGGTACGTCATGTCGTGTGGCAGGAATGGAGCCATCCCGTCACCAGTGACACCCACCGGGCGTTCCTCGATGCCGTCGGGATCGATCAGCGGCTCCACGACCCTGCGGTGGCGGACTACCTGGCGCTCGTCGACGAGCAAGCCCCGGCGACGATCGCGCACGAGGTCCTCGTCGCAGTGACGATCGACCTGCGCCGCGTCCGAGCGCGACGCTCGCTGAAGTCCGCACTCGGCGCCGCCGTAGACGCGCTGTTCGACGAGTCACGACAGTTGGCGTCACGGCTCGAAGCCGCAGGGCTCGACGTCGACTCTCCGATGTCGGCCTTGGAGTTGTCGAGTGCGATCCGAGTCCGCAGCGCGCCAGCCCGAGCAGCACAGGTGCTGACGCTCACGCGATCACTTGCGGCGGCAGCGCGGCGAGGGGCGTTCGAGTGGGGGCCGATGGTCGTCGAGCCCGACTGGCGTCACGTGCACGTCGACGATGCGTTCCACCGCAGCTATCGGGTTGCCGGTTGGCCTCAGCTGCCGGTGCCCGCCGACTGGCTGTCACGACTGCTCGCCGACACCCACTGCATCCGCACGGTCGCTGTCGTCATGGAGCCGGTTCCGATGGGCCGCGCAGCGCGGGCTGCCGATCGTGAAGTGATGGCTCGCGAAGCCGACAGCGACCTCAAGGAACGAAAGGGGTTCCGGGTCAACGCGCGCGAACGTAAACGGCTCGCCGATGCCGAACGCCGCGAGCACGAGCTGTCCGAAGGGCACGCAGAGTTCCGCTTCGTCGGACTCGTCAACGTGACCGCGTCGACGCTCGATGATCTCGATGACGACTGCACCGTGATCGAACAGGCGGCAGCCCAATGCCTGCTCGATCTCCGGCCCTTGGATGCACGACACGACCAGGGCTGGGTGGCGTCGCTCCCACTCGGACGCGCCCTGACTCCCGGATTTACGTCATGAACGCGACGATCGACCAGCTGCCCGACGACAGCCGGCCCGCTTGGCGCCGAGCACCCGGACTGCACATCGAACGCCACCGGGCGACGATGGCACACCTCGCGTCGGTGTACCCGTGCCACACCGACACCGGGTTCGGCGAGCGAGGCCCGTACATCGGGGTCAACGTCACCGGCGGCGGAAGCGGGTTCTTCTTCGACCCCTTCGAGCTGTACCCGACACATCTCACCAACCCCAACGTCGCGATCGTCGGCGACCTCGGCTTCGGCAAGTCCGCACTCGTCAAGGCGATGCTCGGCCGCGAGCTCGCCGTCTACGGGTCCAAGCGACAAGTCACGATCCTCGATCCCAAGGGAGAGTACGGACCGTTCGCCGCCGCCCACGGGCTGCCGGTCATCCAGCTACGGCCCGGTGGCACCGACCGGCTCAACCCACTCGACGCACGCGGCGACCCCACCGAAACCGTGCGCCGACAGTCACTGGCAGCAGCACTCGTCGCCGGTGTGCTCGGCCGGCCGCTCGACCCGATCGAGGACGCGGTGCTCGGGTGGGCGATCACGACCCTCGCCCGCCAAGCACGTCCCTTCACGTTCGCCGACGTTGCAGCGACATTGGCAAACCCCGCCGAGGAACTTGTCGCCCTGTCACGACGGACACCACTCGAACTCACACACGCAGCGACACCGGTGATCTTCGCCGTCGACAAGCTGCTCTCACGGACCCTCGCCGGCATGTTCGACGGTCCGACCACCGTGAACATCGACTGGGACAACGGGCCAGGGTTCGTCATCGATCTCTCCGCCGTGTGGGGCGACGACGAAGCGCTCCCCCTCGTGATGCTCGCCGCCACCTCGTGGCTGGCCGCCACACTCCAGCGCGACTCACCCCGACGAGTGCTCCAGGTGATCGACGAAGCATGGGCCGCGGTCCGACACGGTGCCCGCCACTTCCAAGCAGCGATCAAGCTGTCGCGCACCTTCGGCGTGTCCACCTGGCTGATCTGCCACCGGCCAGCCGACCTCACCGCACAGTCCGACGACGGCACCGCCACCGCCAAGATCTCCGCCGGACTTCTCTCCGACGTCCAGACCCGGATCATCTTCCGCCAGCCGCCCGACCAGGTGAACACCGCCGCTGAACTGTTCGGACTCTCCGAGCGTGAACGCGACTGGGTGGCCACCATGGTGCGCGGTCGAGCACTGTGGCGGCTGCAGCGTCGCGGCGCGGTTGTTCACACCGTCCTCACCGACGCCGAACGGCAGGTGTGCGACACCGATCGGTCGATGTCGGCGTAGAGCCATGGGCACGGGCGAGCGCGATCGACAGCCCCGCTGGGAGATCGCTGATGTGCTCGCACGCACCGACCTCGCCCAGCTCCTCGACGAGCTGGCAACGCCCGCCACCCGAAGCATCCGCGGTCGCCGTTGGCACTGCCCGATGCCCGGCCACGACGACCAACACGCCTCGGTCACCATGCACACCGACCACCGTGGACACGAGCGATGGCGCTGCTGGTCCGGAGACAACACCCACCGCGGCGACGCCATCGACCTCATCGTCGCGACCCAACGCGTCAACCGTGCCGACGCCATCGCATGGCTCGCCAACCGCGCCGGCATGATCCCTGATCAACCGCTCCCACCCGCACGACGCAAGCCGCAACGTTCCCGGCCGAGCGTGGTCCCCCTCGATCCATCGGTAGTCCGCTACGTCCACGCCTGCGAGAAGATCCTGTGGGGACGCACCGGCGCTCCGGTGCGCGACTGGCTTCGCTCTCGCGGCTTCGAGGACGACCTCCTCCGAGCCAACCACGTCGGCGCCGACCCCGGCCGAGCGATGATGTCCCGTCAACGAGGGCTCCCCCACGGCCACTCCCTCGCCGCCACCTTCCCCGCGCTCGATCCCGAGGGCAACGTCCAGTACGTCCAAGCCCGCTACCTCGAGCCGATCGGTTCCGACAAGTACGACAACCCGGCCAGCAGCCTCGGATCGAACCCACGCCTCGCCTGGACCCACACGCCCGACGGTCGCACCACCGCCGGCGTGCTACTCGTCACCGAAGGCATCCCTGACGCTCTCACGGCCGCCGGGGCTGGCTACGCCGCCGTCGGAATCCTGGGATCACAGGCGCCCGACGATCGAGTGGCTGACCTGCTCGTCCGTCATGCCGCAAGCACCGGGCGACTACTCGTCGCCGTTGTCGATGCGGACCCAGCCGGCCGCGCCTGGGGTGAACACCTCATGGACCTCGTTGCGACCAGAGGCAGCCAGCTGAAGAGTCTCGAACCACCCGACGGACTCGATCTGAACTCGTGGGCAGCAAGCGCCACCTCGTGGATCGATCACGTTCGGCGCGAGCTCGACCCTCCGCATTCACCCGTTGGGCGCGAGCCTTCTTTGGGCTGATCCCCGTTGCCCACCGCCGCGCCGAGATCAGGCTGGAGGAGTCGGGTTGAAGCTTCCGTCACCATGACGGAAGGTCAGCGGCCGGAAGGAATACTCCGAGGGCTGACCCCATCCGCCGATCCGAACTATCGGAACGCGAGCGTCGTTGCGAAACGTCGACGTTCGCTACGTCGCCTTGTTCGACCCCCTTCATCGCCGCGTTCACACCTTCACCCGGCCCCGAAACACGGCGCCCGTACTCGCAACGCCGTATGCCCTCAAGGAAGGCGGCCAACGTTTGGCTCGCCGGAATGGGCAACTCGTCCGTCTCGAGCCCGCGACGATGGCCAAGGTATGCGCGCAGGTCCGTTGACCGGACCACGTAGGCCCACTGCTCGAATGGTCCGTGTGGCGACGCAATCCGGCACACCGCCTGATCGGGAACGACCACGGACCCGGTCGGCTCGCCGCGCCAAGGAGGGGCCGGCAGAACGTAGAAGACCGGGACGTTGAGCGCTGGCTCAACATGATCGCAGTACCAGTCAAGCTGCGACCTCGGCACGTCGATCCAGTGAGTCTCGATCGGTGCCTTTCGCTTGCGCCTGACCGGTGTCGTGGCCTTGTCTTCAAAGATGAGCACCTTGCCGTCTCCCAAAGATGCGCCGTAGTCCCAGTTGGCGTCTGATGGCACCTGCGTGGGTGCCCAGAGATGGGCACCTGGAAAGGTCCGACAGATCGCTGCTGCGACCCACGCATCGACTGTTCGTTCAGGAAGACTTCTCGGGGCCACGACACGACCATAGGTGTCACGAGATCCTGCTGACGCCCATGGCATCGCCGGCTGTGCAGCGCGATACCAGCGTGGCCTTGTTCGGCGGGCCGGGTCGATTCAGCTTGTGCCCACCGGCGACCCGATCACGCTCCGGTCGCGAGGTTCGAGATCACCTTGGCGACGATCTCAGTGCCCGTCTCGGCGACGACTCCTCGCAGCCCGCGAGCCGCGGCTCGGAACCGACCGACCTTCTCGACGTCGCCACCTGCCACCTCCACCTCGGTCGCGAGGTCGTCGAGAGCTCGGGCTACCTCGTGAATGAGGAACAGCGCTCGCTCGTCATCGGACGGCCAGAGGTTTAGCTGAGCAAGGCCCTTCGATGTGAGGAAGACGTCGGTGACCACGTACCACACCCCCGCGCCGTTCTTCCCTCCCTTGATGGTGATGAGACCGTTCTCAATCATCAGGTCAATCAGTCGAGTGCTCTCGTCTTCGTCGGTGATCCCGAGTTCACGGATGTGGCGCTGCAATGGGTACGACGTGAGCGGCGTCTCCGACATTCGCAACAAGATGGGGAGCACATATCTTTCGAAGACGTCCATGCCACGGAGCATCGCACGAATCCGATGGTGCCTAGCGCAGCCGGCCATCTCCGCTCTCGACTGGGTGGCAAGCCTTGGGTCAATTGCCCCTCTGTGTCCATGATCGGTGAGACAGGTCTGGCTGTCACACCCCTGCGCGAGACTTGACGAATGGCGCAAAGAAGAGCCCGAGTCGGAACAGTTCGGGTGCAGCGGACCGTGACGGTGCGGCAGACCCGACGTGTGACGGTGACAGCAGTCCCTCAGCCATCAGCCACTATCCGGCCAGCCGGCCTGGCCTCGAGCACCGCAGCTCCGCGAGCGCTCCCGACGTCCCGTCGTCGCCTTAAGGGCGCGTACACGCAGCGCGAGCGCGAACTGCTCGACCGTGTTGCGGAAGCGGTCGACCATGATGTCGAGCGCCCGCGCGATGCCTTTCTCTGCCATGCGTGGAGTGATCGCGACGGCGCGGCTGAGGAACTATTCATGGCTCTGACTGAACTCGATGTCGACGTGTGGTTCAGCGAGCGGGACGTCAAGCTCGGCGTCAGTCTTGCCCGGCAACTGGACGCAGGGCTGCGCGCAAGCCGAGTCGGGCTAGTGCTGGTCACCACGTCAATGCTGGAGTCGCTGCGATCGGGCGGATTCGCCGATCAAGAGCTCGGAGCGCTGCTCGCCACGGACCGCGTGATTCCCGTCGTACATGGCGTGCCCTACGAGCAGCTGCGCAGGGAGAGTCCGCTCCTTGCCAGTCGCGCGGGGCTGTCGACCGAGACAGGCTCGCTCCGAGATGTGGCGGTGAAGATCGCTGAGTCTGTCCTGTCCCCGAATGTCGAGTAGCTCCAGGTCCACCCTGACGACATCCAATCGGGTCCAGGTGTCGACCCGTCGAGGTCGCGGATTCGGCTGATCGAGGTGCGTCATGCTGCGTGGAGGTACTGATCGACAAGCGGCTGGAGCCGCGATGCAGCTCTCGAAGCCAGCTTGCGCTGGACGGCTGTCGATGCAGGGGGCGACGCATCGACCGCTCGTCGCAGGCGGTGGTCTCGGTACGCAGCCCAGACCGATCCGGACAAGGCTCCGGTCTCGACGGCCGTCAGCACGGCATGGTTGAACCGGGCGAGCGCCAATCGGTCGGTGACTCCATCTGCGATGTCCGGCGTGCAGATCGCGACGCTCGCCGGCATCCGCTGTGGATCGACAGGGGCGATCTCCACGATGTGCACGACGCCCCGGTGCTCGACTCTGCGGGCGGCCTTGTACACGCGGGTGTGTGCCCGGTTGACGAGCCGTTGGGCCAGTCGAGGTCCGTCGAGCGGCGAGTCGAGGATGACCATGGCGAGTTCGGTGAGCGCGTCGGTCCGGTACTCGGTGGTGACCGCCCGGCCGAGGCGGGCGCCGAGCAGTGGCGCGAGTGCGTAGAGCACGACGACGGCGGCTCGCTGATCGGTTCTGGCGATCGTCGCGAGGCGACGGGTGAGGCCGTCCGAGCGTTCCTGATGCTCTCGATGATCGCGGACGGCTTCGACGACGTCGTCGAGGGTGACGAGGTCGATGCCCCACTGGTCGGGGAGGCCGTCGCGGGCGATGCGTCGGTAGTCGGCTTCGATGTGCCTGAAGAGGTTCATGGGATTCTCCTTGCGTTGGTGGCAGTGGATGGAGAATCCGAAATGCGGGTCCCGGAGAAGGTCCCGGTGTTACTCCCGATCAAGGTCCCGATCGGTCATGGAGACTCCCGATCTCGCTCGGGAGGGTGGGCGTGAGTCAGCCCGCGGGCCGCACCGGGGCGGGCACCAGCGGCGACATCGTCCTCGTTGCACTGGGCGGGGTCGTGCTGGGCTCAGCAGGCATCGTCTGGGGTGGCGCCTGGTTCGCCGCCCTACTCGGCGGCGGGACTCTCTCGGGAGGCGTCAGCGACGCGGTCGCAGCGATGGGACCGTTGGCGTCATCGCCGGGCGATCCGGCGACCGCCTGGGGTGACGCAGCAGAAGGGCTCCCCGGCCCGGTTCTCTACTGGGTGTGCACGGCCCTGTTCGCCGTAGCCGTCGTCGGCTTGGCGGCTGGGGTCTTCTGGCTGTGGCGTCGGTGGTCGGCACCGCCGCGAGTTCGCCTGGGCGTGCCCGCCGAGGCGCGCCTCGCTCACCGGAGGGATGTGGCGCCGCTCGTTGTGTCGTCGACGGTTCCGCCGACAGGTCGCCTCCTGCTCGGACGGCTCTCCAAGCGGGGGCCACTCCTGGCGACCGAGGACCGCGAGCGACACCCGTTGCATGGTCGCCGTGGCGCTGCGATCCAGGGCGATCGCGGCTCGGTGGCGTTGATCGGCCCGACGCGTGCGGGCAAGACGGTGCTGGCGTCCGCTGGCATCATCGGCTGGGATGGGCCGGTCGTTGCGCTCTCGGTGAAGCGAGATCTGTACGACTCGACCGCTGCGGCCCGTTCGGCGCGCGGTGAGCTCGCCGTGTTCGATCCTGGTGGTGTCACCGGGCTCCCGACGGCACGTTGGACGCCGTTGCGTGAAGTGACCACAACGTCGGGTGCGCTGCGGGCCGGCCGAGCGCTCGCAGCGGCGATCCCTCGGCAGGGAGTCACCGGCGGGGACTTCTGGGCCACCCACGGCGAGACGCTCACCTCCGCCTACATGTGCCTCGCCGGCCTGTCCCAGCTCCTTCCCGGCGACCAAGGCACCGACCGCGAACCGCTGACGATCAGCCGGCTCGCCTCGTGGGCGTACATGCACGTCGGCATCACCGACCCGACCGTCAACGACCTCGTACGCGCCGGCCTCGCAGCGAACCAGCCACTCGAGATCCGCCTGCTCGCCAAGGACGCTGTGACGAAGCTGATGGCGTTCGAGCAGGAGGACCCGCGAATCCGGGCGAGCATCTACGCGACGGCCCGACTGGCGTTCGACGCATGGACCGAGCCGTCTGTCGCACACTCCGCTTCACTCGACCCACGCGACGCCTACTGGTCTGACGAGCTGTGGGACCGCACCCCGCGATACGTCGACCTGGACTGGCTGATGGAAGGCGACCACGGCCGGGCGAACACGCTGTACCTGACCGCACCCGCGACCGAGTTCGCCCGACTCGCCCCGGTGCTCGGCGGGTTGCTCGGCGATCTCCGCGAGCAGATCCACGCCTGGGACATTGCCGGGCGCCGTCTGACCAAGCCGCTGCTGATCGTCATCGACGAGGCCGGACAGTTGGAGCTCCGCTGGCTGCCCGAGGAGGTGTCGACGATCGCCGGCCTGGGTGGCATGTTCGTGACCGGTTGGCAGTCACGCGCCCAGATCAACCATCGGTACGGATCGCTCGCCGATGCGGTCCTCGGCGGTCACCGCTCGAAGGTGATCTTCAACGGAACCGACGACCTCGCCACGCTCGAGTACGTCTCGAAGGTCGCCGGAACCGAACACGTCGCGCAACGCGGCTGGTCGGCCGACACCGGTGGCGGGCGACGGACCGTGTCGGAACACCTCCAGCGTGAGGACCTCCTGCCCGCCCACGTGATCCGCCAGATGCGCCGCCAAGAGGCCGTGCTCCTGCACGGCACCCTGCCGCCGATCCACCTGCGGGCGGTTCGATGGTGGGAGGACAAGGCGCTGGCCGCCCTCGTCCCCAAAGGTGTCGACGGCAAACCGGTAAGCCCTCCCACCACCGGAACGTGCCCAACTCGGGATGGTCCCCGTGGACCCGTCGCCCCCGTGCTCGACCCCGCTGTGGTAGAGGAGTCGGTTAGCCACCTTCCGCGCCCCCGGGACGCCGCACCTGCGCAGCAGTTTCCACGTTCACGTCCTGCGGCGCGACCTTCATCGCCCGGGCAAGGGCGGCTGCCGCTCGATCCGCCAGGGGGACCGGGCCAAAGCGACCACGACCGGAACCGGGTCGCTGCGTTCTGCGACCGCTGCGCCGCCCGGCTGCCGGTCGGCAACGGCCGGGTCGAGCGAGTCGGCGCACGGGAAGTCGTGCGATGCGACCCCGCCTGCCCACCGGACTCTGCCCGCTGAGGCAAACTCGCAGGTAGAGCCCGAATCGGGAGCTTGATCGGGAGTAGGTCCGGGAGCAACCCAGGGAGTATCGCTCCGCACGATCGGCGCATGGCGAACAACGGCCAGCGCATCGAGTTCCCGACCCTTCAGGCGATGACCGCCCACCTCGACCGGTGGGCCGCAATGTCGCTCACCTCGCCCGAGCAGTGGGAGGACGCGCTCATCGGCACGCGTTCGTGGCTTGACTACTCGGCTCGCAATCAGGTGTTGCTCGCCTCCTACGGCGTCGACGGTCCGGTCGCCGGACCAGAAACCTGGCGGCTCGTGCCCTCGACGACCGAGGGCCGAGGATGCTCCATCCGCTCCGGCGAGCACGGCCACCCCGTACGGGTCCCGATCACCACCGGCGGAACCGAACCCGACCCCTACCTCGGCGGCCACCGCCCCACCCGCGCAGCCGTCGAACGATGGGAGTGGCGGCCAGTGTTCGAGACCGCCCAACTCGCACGCCGTCCAGCGCCCGGCGCGCTCAGCGCGATCGAGCTTCCCGAGCACCTTCGCGGGCCAGGCGGGCAGAGCGATCTCGCTGCTGCAGTCCGGAAGGTCGCCGGTGCAACCATCCGCGGACCGCTCCCTCGCACGAACGACCCGACGCGACTCCTGAACGATGCCGCCATGCGACTCCGGCGATCGCACAAGCGGCCCGCCCTCGACGAGACCCTCGCCCGCCAAGCCGCGTGGCTCGTGCTCGATCGGGTCGGCCACGCACCAACCGAAACTGCGCCGAGGTTCGACCCGGCGGCACTGGACTCACGAGAGCGATGGGAGCGACTCCAGGACGTGCTCGAACCGGCACGCAAGCTCACCGCAGGGCTCGGGGTGACGGTCGGCGTCGACCTCACCGCATCGCCGCTGCCGCGCATGGAGATTGTCGACGACCGAGTCGTTCCAGCCGGGCGCCGCCACCGTCTCCCGGTTGCGTCGCTCGAACAACTCCCCATCGGTAGATGGGTCACCGTCGGCCCCTACACCGCTGCCGAATGGTCAGCCCGCGGCGAGCACGCATCGGGCAGCGGCGCATTCCTTCGGCTCAACAAGACCGCGTACCTCGCCGCTGTCGAGACCGGCGATGGCGCGACCTGGCGCCTCGAGGACATCGCCGCCAGGACCGGCAACGGTCTCCTCGTCACCGGAAGCGCCCGCACCCTCTCCGACGCCCGTGCCGAAGCCGTCGCTGCTGTCCGCGACCGGTACCCCGCGCTGACCGCACCGACCGTCGACACCGGCCCCTCCCCCGCAGGTGCCGTCGAAGGATGGGAACAGATGCCACGAGCCGGACGCCCTGTCGCAGCCGAGCTGTGGCACCTCACGAACGACATCACCCTGTACGTGCTGCCCGCACCCGGCGGCCGCTGGCAACCCGCACTCCAGACACCGTCCACCGACGGCATCGAGCTCCTCCCGCTCCAACCCACCCAGCAAGACGCACGCGACCAAGCCGAGCTCGCCGGACGCCGCGTCGCACGCATGGCGATGATCGCCGACCCTGCCACCTCCGACCGCAGCCTCGCGGCCTTCGCCGATGACGGCCTCTACAACCGGGCCGACCTCGCTCATCTCATCAGCGGTCGCCTCACCGACACCGACACCGCGCGCATTATCGACGCCGATCCTGCCGAACTCGTCGAGCTCCTCGGTGCCGCGGGGTTCAGCCCCGCCACGACCGTTGCCGTCCTCGCCGCCGACGGCGTCGACGCCGCAACCGCGGCAGCGCTTCTCCCTGCGGCCGGCGTCCCCATCCCTGACGGGATCCGCGTGCTGCACGAACGCTGGGACCTCCCGAACACGCTTGCGGCAGAACTTCTCGACGCCACCGCCACGGAGATGCGTACCGCCGGCTGCACGGCAACCGAGATCATGGCCGTCCGACCACGAGACGTCCTCCGCACCCTCCCCGACGATCCTCATCTGTGGGAACTCGCCGCTGGATCGATGGCCACGGCAGGTCATCCCACCACCTCCATCGTCGACCACCTCGTTGCCCACGCGCCCACGCCGGACGCGTTCACGACCGGGCTCCTCACGATCGTCGAGCCCGACGAAGCGCTCGCCATCGCCGCCAGTCGCCGCGCGCACCCCGACCAGCTCGCGGCCGCCTCGGAAGCGGCCGGCCTTTCGCCCGCCGACACTGCCGCCGGACTTGCGACAAGGGTCAATGACCACACCGTCCTCGACGTCCTCAACATCCGCTGCGACGGTGACACCGAGACCGTCGCAGCGACGGCCAGCGGCGCCGGGATCGATCCCTCGACCGTTGAGTCGTGGCTCCATCCCCCAGCGCCAGGCAACGTCACGCCCATCAGGTCCGCCGTCGACCTCGACGCCGCAGCGCTGCTCGACCGGCTCCCTCCGGCCGGCGTCACCTCCGTCGACGACCCGATCCGCAGCCTCGACGCGCTCATGCTCAACATCGACTCAGCGGGACTGGAGCCAGCGCAATGAGCAACCTCTTCACCTCCGACTCGGACACGAACGGATCAGAGCCCCTCGACGAGGGCGGCACCTGGCTCCTCGACCTCGTCTCCGCAGTCGACCACCTCCGACGTGGCTACCGCCCCGGCTTCACCGTCTGGGATGCTCTCTCCGAGGCGCTCGACTGGGCCACCATCGATGTGGACGGCGACGGCGAACGCGTGCCGTTGCTGACGGACGTCAGGGATGATCCCTCGCACGACGAGATTCACGGCGCGGTTCGTACTTGGGTGTTGGCAATGGGTGCGAGATACAACTCCGGCTACCAGTGGCCCCACCCGACAGCGCGGCGGGCGTTCCCTCCAACGCAGGTGAACCGCGTGGAGTGACGACGCTCAGGAGCGTCGTCACTAGGGGTGGACCCCGTTCGGACGGGCGTCCGTCGCTGCACCTCTCGTCAAGATGTGGCAGATGTCGTCCGGTCGGCAGTCGGCCGGGTTCAAAGTGGCGCTACGACCCACCAGTTTGGCGAGTTCCTTCTCCAGCGCAGCCAGTTTGCGTTGCCGCTCGCGGACCTCGGCGAGCTTGTCGGCGAGGAGCGCTTCGACGTGACTGCACGGGGTGGTGCCGTCGTTGCGGAGCTCGATCACGCTCCGAATCTCTGCCAGGGTGAGTCCGGCGGCTTGTGCTGTGCGGATGAAGTGGAGCTGGTTGAGAGCGGTGTCGTCGTAGGTGCGATAGCCGTTGGCCGAACGCGCCGGTGGTGCCAACAGGCCTCGCTTCTCGTAGTACCGGACAGTCTCGGGCGGGATCTCCGCCGCTGCCGCCAGGTCTCCGATGCGCATGGAGCAACACTAACCCTTGACCTTGAAGTATGGATCAGAGTTTACGTTGAGTCCGAGAGACGAGTTCGTCCCGACGACGAAGGACCCAAGTGACCGAGACAGACACATCACCCACAACCCAGACAGCGCCTGGCCGCGGCTCGCTCGTTCCAGTCGCCGCCGGGGCCGCCGCGCTCGGTGTGTGCTGTGGTCTGCCGCTGCTCGGTTCGCTGGGAGTTGCGGGCATGATCGCCGGACTCGGCCTCGGGAGTTGGATCGCCGTCGCGGTCGCCTCGTTCGTCGCGGTCATCGGTGTGCTCCGCTGGCGCGGCCAGCGGAGCTGCGATTCACGTCCCGGCATCGCAGCAGCAGATCCGGTGCGCCCAGCCGCCGTAGGCGGCACGGCGCCCCACCGGGAGACGGCGCGATGAGTTCGTGTTGCAGCATCTCCACCGGCCCCGCTGGGCCTTGTCCCTCGTGCGGCGAGATCGGACCGATCGTCGGGATGGCACCGGTTCGCCCTCATCGGCCCGACGCAGCGGATGGCGCGTGGCAGCACTGCGCGACGCCAGGCTGCGCTGTCGTGTACTACCTCGATACCGCCACCGTCGATGCCGACGCGGTCATCGCCCAGGTCGGCCACAAAGCGACTGATCGACCGACGCCAGTGTGCTTCTGCTTTGGGCACACCGCCGACGACCTCATCGCCGACGCTGCCGCGCACGACGGTGTCAGCACGATCAAAGCCGAGGTCAAGCAGGCCGTCGCCGACGGGCACTGTGCCTGCGAGCACCTCAACCCGTCGACCAAGTGCTGCCTGGCCGACATTCATCGCACCCTGAAAGCCGCCACCACGGCAACCGCGACGGGGAAGGTCGGCACATCATGAGCGCGACGGACCCGTACGACCTGATCGTGATCGGCGCAGGTATGGGAGGCGCTGCCGCAGCCGAGAAATGCGCCCGAGCCGGATGGCGAGTCGCGATCGTCGACGACCTCCCCTACGGCGGCACTTGCGCACTGCGCGGGTGCGACCCGAAGAAGATCCTGCGGCGCGGCGCCGAGATCATCGACGCCGCGAACCTTCTCACCGGCAAGGGCATCGACCTGGCCGGGCTGCGCATCGACTGGCCAGCGCTCAGCGCCCACATGCACGGCTTCACCGACCCGGTGCCCACCAACATGGAAACCAACCTGGGACGCCACGGCGTCGACACGCTGCACGGCACCGCGCTATTCACCGGCCCGGACCGGCTCGACATCGAAGGCACGACCTACCAGTTTCGCCACACCCTGATCGCCACCGGCGCCCGACCACGCCCGCTCGACTTCCCCGGCGCCGATCACCTCATCGACTCCACCGCGTTCTTGTACCTCGAACAACTCCCCCCGCGAATCCTGTTCGTCGGAGGCGGGTTCATCTCCTTTGAGTTCGCCCACATCGCAGCCCGCGCCGGCACCAAAACCGTCATCGTCGACCACGGACCCCGCCCACTGCGCGGCTTCGACCCCGACCTCGTCGAGCTACTCGTCACCCGAAGCCACTCCGCTGGCATCGACTTCCACCGCAACACCGAGATCATCGCCGTCCACCCCACCAGCGACGGCTACGAAGTCACCCTCGACGACCACGGACGACAGACCACCATCACCACCGACCTCGTCGTCCACGGCGCCGGCCGCGAACCCGAACTCACCCGTCTCGACCTCGACACCGCTGACATCGCCCACGGCCCGCACGGCGTCCACGTCGCCGAGCACCTCCAGAGCAGCACCAACCCTCGCGTCTACGCTGCCGGTGACGCCGCGGACACACCCGGTGCACCGCTCACTCCGGTCGCCGTGTTCGAAGGCAAGGTCGCCGCTTCCAACATGCTCAAAGCCGCCACCATCACCCCCGACTACACCGGCATCGCGACTGCCGTGTTCACCATCCCCGAACTCACCCGTGTCGGCCTGCTCGAGACCGACGCCCGCGATGCCGGCATCGATCTCGACGTCCGCTACACCGACACCAGCGGCTGGTACTCCAACTACCGCATCGGCGAGACGACCGCGGCGGCCAAGATCCTCATCGACCGCAACACCGACACCATCGTCGGCGCCCACATGCTCGGACCCGAATACGGCGAACTCATCAACATCTGTGCGCTCGCGATCAAACTCGGCCTCACCACCCGACAACTCAAATCGATGACCGCCGCCTACCCCACCGTAGGCAGCGACCTCGGCTCCATGCTGTGACAGAAACGGCTCGCTCGGGGTGGCACCCGCCCTTGGCCGTGAGCACAAGCTCGCGAGTGCGGTCTCTGCCCACCACGGCCATGGCCGCATGCTGAAGCTCCTTCGCTCTTCCGGTGAGTTTCGCCGCCTGTTCCTCGCACATACGGTGTCACGGGCCGGTGACGCCTTTAACACGGTTGCCCTCGTGGTGCTCGTGTTCGAACTCACCGGCTCGGGTCGAGGTGTGGCGGGCGCGGTCATGTTCGAGGTGCTGCCGGTGCTGCTGCTCGGCCCTGTTGCCGGGCTCGCCGCCGACCGTGTACCTCGTCGCACGCTCATGGTGGGTGCCGATCTGTTCCGCGCCGCAGTGGCGCTTGCGCTCGTCGCCTCGGCGAGCTCGGTCGCCATGGCGTACGCGGTCGCGTTCGGACTGTCCGCGGGTGCAGTGGTGTTCAACCCGGCGGCGACGTCACTGCTCCCCGAGGTCGTCGGTGACGACGATGTGGTCGACGCGAACAGCACCATGTGGACTGCAGCAGTCACCGTCCAGATCGCCCTGGCTCCTGTCGCTGGGTTCGTCATCGCCGCTTTCGGCGTCGAGATCGCCTTCCTGGTCAACGCCGCCACCTTTATCGTCTCAGCGCTCCTGCTCTTGGGGCTACGCGCCGGGCGCGCTGCGGCGGAAACGACCGAACGCCGGTGGAGCGGAGTTCTCGCTGGGGTGCGCACCGTGAGGGCAAGTCCGCTCCTGACTCGACTGGCGATCGTTCAGGTCCTTGCGTCAATGGCCGTTGGCGCCACCAGCGGCCTCCTCGTCGTGCTCGCCGATCGGTGGCTCGGCGTCGGACCTGGCGGTTTCGGCATCCTGCTCGCTGCAATCGGTGTCGGCGCGGCCGCAGGCCCACTGCTGCTGCGCCGCTTCATCGGCGCCGGGGACAAGCGCTGGCTGTTCGGTCCGTTCGCGGTTCGTGGCGGCGTCGATCTCACCCTCGCCGCGGTCGCCAACCCGGTCGTCGCCGGCGGCGCCCTGGCCGTATACGGCATGTCGACCAGCACCGGCATGGTCGCCTACCAGACCACGCTGCAGACGCTCGTGCCTGCCGAGACTCGTGGCCGAGCATTCGCCTTCTACGACGTGCTCTGGAACGCGGCCCGCCTGCTCTCGCTCGCCCTCGGCGGCGTCCTCGTGGACATCATCGACGTCCGATTCGTCTACGTGATTTCTGCAGGCCTCCTACTCGCGGCGGCGACCGTCGGGCTGACGACGAATCTCGAACCGACAGCGGTGAAGACGTCAGGAATAGAGTCCGACCGGCACGATGCCACGGCAAGAGCAATGCGACGGCAACGCCATCGCGACTCATGAATCGGTTGCGGCCTACGAAGGCGACGATCGCTCTTGCCGGCTCCGGGCAGCGGGCTGTGCCCAGGGTGTCCAACAGCCCCTGTCGGCTCGCCCGGCGCACAGGTGTGGTACGCCGATCTGTCGCACGTTCAGCTCGTCAGGTCATTCAGAAGGAGTTGTTGCGGGTCGCTCAGAAGCGAGGCGGCGCCGAGTGCCGCCGTGACGTGTGACGCTTCTACGGCGTGCGGCCAGTGCTGCAGGATCCAGTGCTGGCGCTCGCGATGTGCCGAATCCAGTTCCGTCAGGAGACTGTCGAGCTGCTCGAAGGGCAGCGGGGCCATGGACTGCATCCTCTGGATGAGGCCACGAACGTCTGCCGGTGCCGTCGCAAGGATTGCGTCGAGTTCGCCTCGGCGCTGCTGCAACTCGTCGGGCGTTCGCGCTCGCACCGTTGGCCTGAGCCCGGGGTCGGTGATGTCGTCGAGCCAGGCACGAGCGTGAGCAACGGTGTCCGAAACCGCCGTCCACAAGGTCTCGTCGCCCATCTCGTGGGCGGGGCCGGCTGGCTCGATGGGGTCGACGATGCCCGCACGGAGTCTGTGCGCGGCCACCTCTTGCACCGTGTCCTCCCAGACCTGCGTCGCCGCCGGGTTGTCGACCGGCCTTATTCCGAGCAGTGCAACCAGCCAGGCAGGCTCCGCAGCGAGGAGCGACGCAGCGGCGCGGTTGACTGCGAGCGATGCTGCCGCCGTGTACACGTGGGCATCGTTGGGCTGCACCCCCGCAGCCGAGAGGTGCGCGTGCCATCTGCCGAGGCGGTCCCCGATGTCCGCTGCGGTGCGCTCGACGGTGGCCGCCGCACTGTCGCTGAGTTGGCGTGGCTGCGGGTGTGACGGGTCGACGATGGTGATGTCGCCCCAGTTGAACGTCCGGACGGCCGTTGTGCCTTTCGCCGAAACGAACTCAACCTGGGCAGTGCCGACGCTGTCGTCGAGCGAAGTGATGGTGCCGATGTTGCGCCTGTCCCAAGCCTTCACCCGGTGGCCGACGGCGACGTGCCGAGCGGTGTGATCCAGGCGAGCGAGCCTCTGGTGGGCGTGAGCGGGATCGCCTCCGATTAAGTGGGTGGCTCGTGCTTCGATTGCGCGTGCGTAGGCGGCCCACCTCTCCAGAGACGACAGGTCGAGCGTGGTGGCCTTGTGATGGATCTCGGGCGCGTGTGGGTCCCGGGTGGTGGCGAGTGTCTTGCGGCGGGAGGCGTTGAGCCGGTCGTGAAGGAGGTCGTCGATCGGGTCGGGTTCTTCGACCAGCAGTCGCAGGGGGCTGTCGTGTCGGCCGATGTCACGATCGAGGCTGTCGAGTTCGGGCTGGGTGAGGATCAGCCAGTTCGACTGGCGGCCGCGTGACATCACGAGGTAGCCGGCTTCGCGGTAGAGCCCGTCGAGACCGACCGCGATCGCGAGGTCCCAGGTGCCGCCCTGGGCTCGGTGGGCGGTGGTGGCGTAGGCGTAGTCGATGCCGCCCGCTGTGAGGTAGCCGTTGTCGATCCGGACGAGCGTGTCGTCGTGGTCGAGGCGTACGAAGAGTCCGGTGTCGTCGATCGCCGTAAGGGTTCCGGTCTGTCCGTTGAGGACTGCGGTGTCGTCGCCGTCGATGGTCCGCGCTCGGTAGTCGTTGATGCGCATGACGAGTCGCTCCCCTACGGCGAGTCCGTCAGCACCAGCGGTGAGGAGGCCGGCGCTGAGTAGGCGATCGCGTACCGCGTGGTTGAGGGCGGCCACGACGTCGTTGGTTCCGGCGAGGAGCACCGGCACCGCTCCGGTTTGGTGGGCGTCGAGCCACAGGTCGACTGCGGTGGCGATCATCTCGGCGCGGTCGTCGGCGACGACGATGCGGTCGTTGTCGCGGTACGCGCTGACGGCGGCGGCGACGTGCCCATCGCGGAGTTCGGCGAGGGCGTCGCGTTCCCATTCGTTGAGTTGGCGACGGTTGACGGTGAGTTCGGCGATGGTGACGTCGGTGTCGGTTGCGAGTGCTGCGAAGCCTCCCCCTGCGGTGATTTCGGGGAGCTGGTGGTGGTCGCCGACGAGCACCACACGTCCGCCTGCGGCGATCACTGGGCGGGTGACCCGCTCGAGCTCGCGGATGCCGGCCATGGCGGCTTCGTCGACGACGAGCACGGTGCGTTCGCTGGGAAGGTCGAGTCCGCGGTCCCATGCGCCGAGTTGACGGTGAATGGTGGCCGATGGGATGTGGGCGTCGGTTGCGAGTTCGTGGGCGGCTCGGGCGGATGGGGCGACGCCGACCACGTGTTGGCCAGCGCCCTCGAACACTCGGCGAACGGCGTCGAGCGTGAAGGTCTTGCCGGTGCCCGCAGGGCCGACGAGCACGACGACCGCGTCAGGCGAGTTCGTGATGGTTCGGACGGCGAGATCTTGGTCCGCGCCCAGCATCGGGCCGTGGCCGATGACGTGGTCGACCCTCGCTTCGTCCACCGGGGTGCGGCTGTTCCGGGTGTCGTGGACGGCGGCGAGGAACCGTTGCTCGATGTCGAGCATGCCGGTGGTCGTCCACCGGGGCGTGCGGTCATCCGCGATCGGGACGATCTGTGGCGAGGCGAGCACGCGGGCGACGATCCGGTCGACGGTGGCGACCGATGCCCCCTCACCGATACGGGCGGCGACCGCTTCCACAAGTTGCGGCCGGGTGAAGGTGGTGTCGTGGTCGGTGAGTGTCCGGCCGAGGTGCTCGATCCAGTCCTCGGCGGTGACGGTGTGATCGACGGCGGCGCCGCTGATCGGGTCGCGGACGACGAGTCGCCAGATCACGTCGTAGGGGACGGTCTGCCCGGCGGTGGCCGACAACAGCGCTTCGGCCTGTGCCGGTCCCCAACCGGCCTCGGCTGCGGCGGCTTTCCATGCGACGTCGAACCTTTCGCCCTCGACCTCGGGCTTGCCGCGTCGTGTCGCAAGAACCGCTGCCTGGCGGCCCGCGGGATTGTTCGGTGTGCCGGTGGCCTCCAGCCACGCGTCGATCTCGGCCGCCCGCTTCGAGAACACCTCGCAAAGGCTTTGCGGGACGCCGGCCACCTCGGGGACATGGCGGCCGGGTCGCCACTGCAGGCCAAGGCGATCGGTCAGTTCGTCGCGCAGCGCCGTCTGGAACAGCTCGCCTGCGGCGCGGACCGATCGATAGAGCTCGGGATGGACGAAGGCGCCCCAGCGGCCGTCGGGTCCTTCAACAAGGTTCGCGACCAGCGTGTGCCAGTGGAGCAGCGGATCGCCGGCTCGACTGGTGCGATGCCGGAACACGGCGGCCACGACACCACGCCCGGGAAGCACGCGAACCTTGGCGGCCTCGGCGGCAGCCGGATCGCGGGCGGCGAGATCGTTCAGGTAAACGGCGTCACCGGACCCGCGGCGCACATGAATCGCTTCCCGCTCCAACCACGCGACCGCCTGACGGACGGCGGCCTCACCTGCTTCGATGATCTGCCCTTGGACCCGAGGATCGTCCGAAACTGCGTAGAGCACCGATACCGACTTCGGGGCCTTGAAGGTCAGGTCGAACCCGGGCACCCGACGCGGATGCGTGCGCAGAGTCTCGCCGTTCGGGGTCAGACCACCAGTGCCCGGCGCGATGCCAGCGAGCACCGCTCGAAGGTCGTCCGCCGACACCGGACCGTCGAGGCCGAGGCGTTCCGCGCCGACGCCGATCCAGAGACCGTCAGCTTCGCCGCGGCCGGTGTAGTAGTCGTCCAGACTCTGGGCGACACCGGCGAGGGTGTAGGCCTCCTGCCCGACTCGCAGCTTGGCGATGCTCAACATGGACGGCAGCGTGCGCTCACACACTCCCGGGCACGCTCCCGAGGTCACTCCCAAACTCCCGAAATTCGTGCACACCGCCCCCGGTGATCATCTGTGAGTCCGACCTTGGTTCACTCCCGATCGCCTCGGCGGGTTCGCAGGGGCGGTGGCGAGTGCGGATCGCTCGTCTATGGGCGTCGGTGGTGGCGGTGTCGTCGTTCGTGGCCGGTCCGGTCGCATGACGTCGTCGATCTCGGAGGTTCGGTTGGCAGCGGGGGGAGGAACCGTTCGAGCGCGAGGAGGCGCTGAGCGTCGTGCCACGCGTCGGTCGGGGTCGGGTACGGGCCCTGGATCGTGGCCCAGCGATCGGGCTCGTAGGAGTCCATGATTCCGAACCACCGCACCGGCCGCGCTGGGGTGTCGGCGCCGAACTCGATGACGTCGCCGGCGGCGAACTCCATCGGAAGGCGCCAACCACGCCGGGATGGATCGGTCTCCCACAGCGCTCGAGCCCAACCTCCGGCCCGGTCGTCGGGCCAGATCGTTGCGACCCACACGTGAGCATCAACGGCGAGCGGCACCGGCAGGTCAATCACGACAGCGGCCGGCGCTCGCAACCGGTGTCGGCCTCGCCGGTTCCAGTCGTAAGTGGTCGATCGTGGCAGTTCGTCAGGTTCCATCGCAGCCTCCTTCCGGCATGACCGTCGAAGGTAGGAGGCGCCGTCTCCCGAGATGTCGGTGCCCAGCAGGATTGCCCACCATCGCCACATGCGACGACGGATCGACCGTCACACTTCGTGGCCGAGTTGGAAGCTGCGGTCGATGCGGCGGTTGTGATGACCGGACCATGGCACGGTGGTGTGGGCTGTCCATCCTCGAAATGCTTGCCACCCGGGCGACGCGGCGCCCGATCCGCTCGGCGGCGTGGCGGTCGAAGGGTCCACGTCACACCCCCTCCGTACGATGGAGAGATGGCACGCGATGACGTGAGGTTTCACCGGGGTGACATGCACAGCGTGTTGGTCAACCAGCTGAAGAAGGCGGAGGAAGACGTACTGGGCGTCCCGGCTGACTACGTGCTGGTGATGTCGGTCGAGGACCTCGTCGACGAACTCTTCGCTCGATGGGTCGTGAACCCGCTTGTGGTCCACTTCGACCAGCGCTCATCTTCAGGCACGAAGGACATCGACTTCTATGTCGCTGGATGGGAGGGCGACCGCATCAAGGTGGCAGGTTCGTGCATCAAGTTCCTCTATCCGTTCGAAGGCGACACTGTTCTGTTCGACGTACGTCCCAGCACGGGCACCATGAACCCTCCGCGATTCGAGCTTCGCGACGGCTTCGTCCTGGTCGCCTACGAGGGGCGAGCACCGCTCGATCCAGACGCAGTGAAGTCATACGTCGACTCGATGGAGGAGACCATCCGCAAGTACGTGGGTTGGTCGCGGAACGACATCGACCCCTGGAACGAACGACTGCGTGTCGAGCTGCGCCGGTGGGTCGAGGAGCGTCGCACCAAGGTGATTGCAGATCGGGCACTTGATGCCTTCCTGGAGGTGCCGGTCGTCGATCGTGCGAACCCGTCGCCGTCGTTCACGGTGGGCCCACCCCGCAAAGTCCGGCCAGTCGC
Source organism: Acidimicrobiales bacterium (assembly GCA_041394185.1). Lineage (NCBI taxonomy): Bacteria > Bacillati > Actinomycetota > Acidimicrobiia > Acidimicrobiales > Acidimicrobiales bacterium. Next base: position 1,214,628 of record JAWKIQ010000002.1, on the reverse strand, counting down.
CGTGCAGCCGATCGCGCCAACCCCTGCGTTCGCCCCTGAGCCGGCGATCTCGGACGACGGCTTCGCCGCAATTCTTCGTGAGATCGAGAGCGTTACAACGGCCGTGCAGCGTCTGCCGAAGACGTTCGCCAAGATGCCCGAGGAGTCCTTGCGCGACGTACTGCTCGTGGTGCTCAACAACCACTTCGGCCCAGCGACTGGTGAGACGTTCAGCCGTCGCGGCAAGACCGACATCTTCATCCCCTACGGCGGCGACGAGCGCGCTGTGTTCATCGCTGAATGCAAGGTGTGGAAGGGACAGAAGGCATTTGAGGACGCGATCGATCAGCTCCTCGGATACCTGATCTGGCGAGACTCTCGAGCCGCGCTGATCGTCTTCGTGCGAGCTGGCTCGCCGACAGATATCGGGACGAAGGCCATCGACGCGATCCGTCGGCATGAGTCGTTCAAGCGAATGGGCAGTTCGGCTGGGCGAGAGACCTTCACGCTCGCCAATCGCAATGACGATCGGAAGGAGATCCACCTCGCGCTCCTGGTCGTGCCCGTCATCGAGTGACGCCGAGACACAGTCACGGCACCCGCCCGAAGGGCGGTCACGGCACCCGCCCGAAGGGCGGTCACGGCACACGCGTCGGCCGCCGGCCGGCCGTTCGTTTGGCGGCCGACCGGCGGTGAGGTCAGAGCGGCTGGTGGCAGCTCGTGCAGGTGTCGTCGGGGGTGAGCCAGTCGAGTAACACGGGTTTGGGGAACTCGCTGGTGTCGTAGGTGGTGTCGTCGTCTCGGTCGATGGCGAGGGCGCCGGCGCATTGCTCGAGGACGTCGTCGGTGGGCATGTTGCGGGCGGCGGGGGCGGCGATGCCGTCGGCGATCATGGTTTCGATGAGGCAGGCCGGGCAGTAGATGTCGGCTTTGTAGGTGTAGGCGGCGATCTCGTCGCTGCGGCGGTAGGGCGGGCGGTTCATGCGGCGACCTCCTCGACGGTCTCGGTGGTGGTGTGTCCGGTGTGGGTGTTGAGCCAGTCGACGGCGGCTTGGGCTCGGCTGGCGACGGTGACGAGGGCGCGTGCGTCGCTGCGGAGGATGCGGAGCCATCCGGCGAGGTAGGCGGCGTGGTCGGCTCGGGTGATGGTGGTGAGTCCGGTCTGTGCGCACCACATGGCGGCGCCGAGCTCGGCGACGAGTTCTTCGGCGGCGTAGGCGTCGTCGCCGAATCGGCCGGTGAGGTCACGGTTGAGGCGGTCAGCGTGTCCGGTCCAGTGGATGGTTTCGTGGGCGCGGGTGGCGTAGTAGTGGGCGGCGGTGTCGAACTGGGCGAGGGTCGGGAGGTGGATCGAGTCGGTGGCGGGCCGGTAGTAGGCGCGGTTGCCGCCCTCGATGACGGTCGCGGCGACGGCGGCGAGGTACTGCTCGGCGGCGTCGATGCGGGCGGGGGTGTCGCGTTCGGTTCGTTCCTGGTTGCGGCGGGTGATGATCTCGTCGGCTCCGTCGCATTGCTCGGCTGCGAACACGGCATAGGCGCGGGCGATGAGGCGAGGCCGACCGGTGGGCGTGTCGTCGCTGTCGTCGGTCTTGTTGCCTGCGTCGGTGGGGTTGGTGGGCTTCCAGAGCACGACTTGGGTGGCGCGTTCGCCGCGTCGGACTTGGGCGCCGTGGCGTTGCCAGGCGCGGTAGGTGCCGAAGGTGCCTGAGGTCCAGTCGTGGGCGGCGGCGACCATGGCGAGCCAGACGGCGTTCATGCCGCGGTAGGGGCGGTGGTCGATGCTGGTAGGTGTGCCTGCGTCGGCGAGGTGGTGCCATGGCATGCGCCAGGTTCCGGCGGCGCCGGTTTCGATGTCGTCGATGAGTTGTGCGGTGATGGTGGCGAACAGGTCGTTGGCGTGCATCGGGTGTGTCCTTCCGGTGTCGGGTGGGCGGCTTCGCCCTCCGGGCGTCTGGCCCGCCGCCGGAAGCGGCCGTGTCAACCCGAAGGGCTTGGCCCCGAGGAACGAGGGGCTTGACACGGCAGCGGGCGGCGGGCAGCACGGCACCGCCGGCCCACCAGGCCGGCGCCACGGCACACCAGCTCGAGCCGGGCGACCGGTAACCCGTCGGTGACGGCACACGCGGCGCCGGTCCCGCGCCGGTCGAGGTGCGGTACCGGGCCTGGCGGGTCAGCGGCGGACGGGGTAGAGACCGCGGCCGCGGTGTTCCACGACGCCGAGGCGCACGGCGCGTTGCAGCGCGGTGTAGGCGGTGGCGTTGGGGAGCCAGATGTGGGCGAGCAGTTGGTCGAGCGCGGCTTGGTCGGGGTCGGCGTCGTAGAACAGGTCGTAGAGCTCGTCGTCGCTGATCTTGGGTGCCGGGCCGGGTGCCGGCGTGGTGTCTGGTGACGGTGCAGGCCGTTCGTCGGCGGCGAGTCCGCCCCACACGCCGAACTGCTCCGCGGTGTCGACGGCGTGGGCGCGGCAGGCGTTACGCACCGGGCAGGTGTCGCACACGGTCTTGGCGGCGGCAACTGATGCGGGGTGCGGGTCGTAGAACAAGGCGGGGTCGGTGCCGCGGCACGCGGCGTGTGTCCGCCACTTCGGCACGGTGGGTGCGGTGGTGGTGGTCATCGCTGGGCGAGGTGTTCGGGGTAGGCGGCGGCGAGGTAGGGCGGGAGTTGTGCGATCTGGCGTTGGGTGAGCGGGGCGAGCCAGAGTCGGACGGCGATGCGGTCCCCGGTGCGGTTGATGATCCCGAACCGGTCGAGCCGGTCGAGGCTGCGCCACACGCGGGCGGCGGAGTTGCCGATGCCGAAGGTGAGCGCGATGTCCTCGATCGTCCACAGGCTGGGTCCGTCGGTGGCGTGGCGGGCGAAGCGGTGCGCCATCGCCATGCCGATGGTTCCGATCGAGGGCGTGTACCAGACGAGCGCGTCGTCGGTGTCGGTGCGCACGGCACCGGGGGCTGCTTCGACGATCGGGTCGTGCCAGGCCTCGACGGTGAACGTGACGTGCTCGGCGATGCTCGTGATCGTGGGGGTCGGGTCGATGGTGGGTGCGGTGGTGGACATGAGGGCCTCCGTGGTGTGCGAGTGACACGGCGCCCCGGGGCCGGTTGGGCTTCCCCGACCGTCCCGACCCCGGAGGCGTCGTGCCGTGCCCGACCGGGTGGCCGGGCTTCGCCCTCCGGGCGCTGGGCCGCCGGCGACGGCGGCGTCAACCGTCAGGCTTGGCCCCGAGGAACGAGGGGCTTGACGCCGACGGCGTGGTGGCCCAACACGGCACCCGGCCCGAAGGGCCGGCAACGGCACCCACCCGAGCGGTGGTCACGGCACCCCGCCGGCGGGCCGCCCAGCACATCAACGTCCCGGAGTTGCTCCCGAGAACACTCCCGAGCGGCAAGAACCTGGTCCGGTCTGCCCGCCGACCAGGTGGCGGGCAGACCGGTCGCAGACGTGTCAGTCCCGGTCGGGCCGGTCCGTGAGGGTGACGGCTGTCCACTCGTCGGGTGTCCAGCCGGTAGTGATCAACGCGTCGAGGTAGTCACGGCACTGGCTGCTCGACGCTGACCAGTACATGCGGTTCTCGGCCAGGCCGAGCGCGATCGCCCCGGCGACCCGTGTCAACGCAGCGACCGTGTCAGCACCGTCGAGCAGGTCAGTTGCGGTGGCGTCGCGGGGCTGGTCGTGGCCGAGGATCGTCGCTGCGAACACGACCGCGTCGCGTCCGGCTTCCAGCACCACCGACCGCAACGCGAGCCGTGTCAGGTCGGCCTGAGCGAACCCGCCGCGCGTCTTGGCGAACGTCTCGGTCGCGTGCGCCATCCGCGCCAGGCGGGCCTTGCGCTTGGCGTGGGAGTCGTCCTGAGCTGGCGGTCGGGTCGGCGTTCGGTCCGACGCGAGGTCGCTTTCGCTCTTCGCCGTGGCGATGCGCTGCGGGTCATGGCGGCGAGGGTCGACGCACACGTCGAACACCTCGACCCCATCGCCCCACGACGTGGCCTTCACCACCATCGCGTGGCACGGCTCGGCGGTGTGGGTGCGGCAGCCGTCGGGATCGAACAGTTCCCCGAGACGTCGGGCCTTGTCTGGTGCCGGGTGATCGTCGCTGTGCACGACCGGGTGCGTGGCGACGGCACGGTCGAGGGTGTCGCGGTAGTTGTCGCGACGGCGTTGCGTCTCACGGTAGGAGGCGACGACACGGGCAGGGTCCCGCCAGGTGCGTCCGGCGAGTTGCTCGCACACGGCGTCGAGATGATCGGGGCCGAGATCAGCGAGCGACGCCGCGGCCTCCCCGGCCGCGATCGACAACTCGCCCGAGTCGAGGGCATCACGCCACCGGGCGGGCAGGATCGTGACCGCCATCCGAGCACGCACCCACGACTGCGACCTGCCGATCCGTCGGCACAACTTCGACGGGGTCAGGCCACCCTCGAGCGACATCAACCGTTCGATCGCTGCGACCTCTTCCGACAGCGTGAGGTCGCTGCGGTTCGAGTTCTCCGACAATCCGGCCTCGATCACCCCCACCCGCGTCATCGGCCGCACCACCGCCGGCACCTCGGTCACCCCGGCTTGCAGACCAGCGGCGTGGCGGCGACGGCCGGCAACGATCAGGTACACGCCGTGGTCGTCGGCGGGCAGCACGACGAGCGGTTCGATGATCCCGTGCGCGCGGATCGACCGGGTCAGCTCGGTCAGATCACCGACGATGTGCCGCGGGTTGTCCGGATGCGGCGCCATGTCGGCCAGGTTCAGCCAACACAACTCCGGTTCGAGCTCGACCGGGTCGCCGTCGGCGACGGTCTCGGTGGGGTCGGTGATGGTCATGGGGTTCCTCCTTGCTGAGACGCCGCGATCGTCTGGATCCACGGACGCGACGGGGTGTCGGTAGCGACCCGGTTCGGGTCGATGTGGGCGCAGGTGTCATCCGAGGCGCGGACCCACACCTCGCCCTGCTCGATCAGCACCCGACGGGCAGCCGTCATCGCCACACCGAGCGATCCGGTGTGCACGTGCTCGACCCCGCAGCGGTCCACGACCACATACGTCGGGACCCCCTCGGTGGGGGCGTGGAACAGCACAGGCTGTCCACCCGGAGCGACGCACGACTCGACCACTTCGACCGTTGCCACGACTGCCTCCCTTCGGTGCGCTGAGCGGACCCCGACCGAGCGGCGGGCGGGGCTTCGCCCTCCGGGCGCAGGGTCGCCGGCGGGCGCCGTGTCAACCCGAAGGGCTCGGCCCCGAGGAACGAGGGGCTTGACACGGCGAACGCCAGCGACCCCCACGGCACCCCGCCAACCGGCGGGCAACGGCACCCGCCCGAAGGGCGGCAACAGCACAGGCCGTCAACCAGGTGTCACGCCGAGCGGGGCTCGAGGGTGCGATCACTCACATGGAGCCGCACGACGACAACCGGAGCACGCCGTGATCCCCGACCCCGCCACACGCGCCTGCATCACCGCCGACGAAGCCTTCGCCGAGCTCGGCATCGACCGCACCACCGGATACCGCGCCATCAAGGACGGCACCTTCCCCGTCCCCGTCATCCGCGTCGGCCGGCTCATCCGCGTCCCCACCGCCGCACTCCGCCGACTCCTCGACGCTGACGATGACCTCGAGAACCCGACGGTCACCGACCAGTACGATGACGACCCCACCACCGAGCCGCCGGCAACGCCGGCACTCCGACTGGTGCCTCGGCCCGAGATGGCCCACCAACGCACACAGGCCGCACCGCGGCCCGAACGCAACGGGGGCCACCCATGAGCCAACGAGGATCGATCCACCGTCGAGGCGATGTCTGGATCGCGTACTGGCGCACCGAGACGGCCGAAGGGCGCAAACAGCACACCAAGTCGTTTCGTACGAAGAAGGAAGCCCAGCAGTTCCTCACCGACACGATGGCTGCGATCCGCGGGGGTGTCTTCTCCGAGCCGTCGAAGGTGACGCTCGGAGAGTTCCTACTCGAGCGGTGGCTACCCACCAAGAAGATGGCTGTCCGGGTGAGCACGTACGCCAGCTACCGAGGGCTCGTCGAGCGTCATGTGGTGCCGGCGCTCGGACACGTGCAGATCCAGCAGCTGTCAGCCGATCGCCTCGATCGGTTCTACGCAGACCTCGTCGCCCAAGGCCTCGCCACCAAGACGGTCCGCAACATCCATGTGCTCCTCCATCGGGCCCTCACGGACGCCGCGCGCAAGAACCTGGTGCCGCGCAACGTCGCCGATGCCGCCGACCCACCCAAGCTCAATCGCGCCGACCGGGAGGAGATGAAGACCTGGACGCCGGAGCAGCTCCGGCAGTTCTTCGCCGGCATCGCCAACCACCGTCTGGCGGCGGCCTACATCCTCGCTGCCACCACGGGCATGCGACGCGGAGAGGTTCTTGGTGTTAGGTGGCGCGACATCGACTTCAACGCTCGGCGTCTCCACGTGCAACAGACCGTGCTCACCGTTGAGTACCAGATCGTCATTGGGCGCCCGAAGACGCTCCGCGGTGAACGCAAGATCGCGCTCGATGACCAGACGATCCAAGTACTGCGAAACCATCGAGCAGCGCAACGACAAGAGAAGCAGTTGCTCGGCGACGGCTACCACGACCAGGGCTTGGTGTTCGCCCGCGAGGACGGCGCCCCAGTGCATCCCGATTACTTCTCGCAGACCTTCGACCGCACGGTGAAGCGGCTCGGACTCCCAAAGATCCGGCTGCATGATCTACGCCACACCCACGCCACGCTCGGCCTCGCGGCCGGCGTCCACGTCAAGGTGATCTCGGACCGACTCGGCCACGCGACGACGAGCTTCACCCAGGACGTGTACATGCACGCCATCCCCGCCGTGGAGGAGGACGCCGCAGATCAGATCGCGCACATCGTGTTCAAGGGAACCAGCGCCCCTGAACAATCAGACGAGGCCATAACTGGTCAGGGCCATGCCTCGCTGGCAGGCGGCGATGCCGAAGGCGACAACCCGTCGCCCGACGAATCGTACGATGAGTCCGATGGTCGCTGAGCGAGCGACGGTACTCATCACCGTCAAGGCATCTCCTGAGATCGGACGCACACACGGCGAGACGGTGTGCGTCGCCGGCATTCGCCTCGACGGCGACGACTATCGCTGGATCCGACTGTTCCCGGTGCAGTGGCAGTGGTTCTGGCAGGGCGAGCATCCCAAGTACCAGGTGATCGAGCTCGAGATCGACAAGCACGACAAGGACCAACGACCGGAGTCGTATCGGCCACGACTCGATACGACGGCCGTGCTCGACCAGCTGCCTGCGGGCAAGCGGCGCGCCGAAGTGCTCAACCGGTTACCCCAGTACAGGATGTGCGACCTCGTCGCGGCGAAGGGTTGGGCGCGCCCGTCCCTGGGGTTGGTCGTCCCGCGCGAGATCACCGGCTTCACCCGCGAGGACCACACCGGCGACACCGCCCACGCGGCGAAGATGAACCGGGCCGCCCAGGGCAGTCTTCTGGCTCAGGGTGCCCCGAAGCTCGAGTTATCGCCGTTCACGTTCAAGCTTGCGTACCGCTGCCAATCGGCCTCGTGCCGCGGTCACGAACAGAGCATTGTCGACTGGGAGATCTCCGAGGCGTGGCGGAACTGGCGTCGCAGTTACCCGACCGACTACCTCGATCGGATCGAAGAGAAGTGGCTCAGCCTGGTCGACCCAGCGCGTCTGCCGGCGCTGTACGTGGGCAACCAGCACCAGGCACCGCAGGGCTTCCTTGTGCTCGGCATCGCCCGCGACGTCACGCCGGTCGAACCGACGCCAGTGGGTCCCGGTCCAGGAGATACCGCGCCACGATCGAGCGATGGCACGAGCACGGATCCGCCTCGAAGCACAGAAGGCCGACTGTTCGATCTCTGAGCATCGCGTCGACCCGGTCGAGCGCCGCTGACCCGTTGCGGTCAAGGTGGGCTTCGAAGGCGGCGACGCTGTCCGGGCGTTGCTCTCGGAAACCGTCACGGTTGTCTCGGGGGTTGCCGAGCGTCGGCTCATGCACGTAGGTGATTCCCCGCGCCTGCAGCTTCTCCGCCAGCGCACGCTTCGACAAGCCGCGCTTGCGGCTGATCGCGTTCTCCCGAACATCCACCAGCACCGAGACCCCTGCGTCGACCAAAGCGTCGACGAGTTCATCAACGCTGCGGCCCTCGTAGCCGACGGACACGATCGTCGAAGGTCGCGTCAACTTGTGCGCGGTCCCGAGGGACACATCCGCCGCTTCGGCGAGGTCGGTGAGCGTCTCGCGCTTCGAGCGCAGCGCTCGGATCAGCCGATTGCGCTCGATCTCCGCCTCGTTCAGTCGCTGTGCCGCTTCCCGAAGGGGATCAAGGGTGGGTCGTGCTGCCATACATCACCCACACTTTCAGAAATTGAAAGCCAACGCGAATCGGCGCGAGACGTTGGTGTGCGAGCTACTCATCGAGCACCCACGTCTGCCAGGCGACGCCCAACCGGGGTTGATCAACGATGGCCTCGTCATCGGTCGGTTGCTCCACCACGCCCATCCGCCGAATCGCCTGATCGATCCAGGCCGCCCGCACGGTCGGTTCGATCGCCTCCAGCGCGTCGGCTGACATCACATGCAGCACTCCGCTACCGACCATGGTCTGCGATCGCCACCCCTTCTGGCGCAGGTGCTTGCGAATCGCCTTGCGGAGATCCTCGAGGAACTCGCCTGGCACACCGGTCACCCACGCAGACCCGAAGGCCTCGACCTTCTCGCCGATCACCGAGACGAGCACGCCGATCCCGGGCAGCGACCCGGACCGCGGGAACCAGGTGTCGACCACCCGAAGGCACGACCGACACGTCGGCGTCAGCTCGATCTCCTGCCAGCGCCGGAACGTACCCGCCTCGCCGGCGGCCATCTCGTCCCACGCTCGACCGCACAACGTTGTCGGCTTCCACGCCGTGTCCAGGAGACGGTCCAGCAAGGCATCGAGTCGGTCGTCGTCACCGCCCCGTTCCAATGCGTCCGCCAATGAGTCCGGCAGTGCCCGGCGAGTATCGAGGGCGGCGCGGGCGGCCGAGTCACTCGTGGCTTCGCACAGGTGCGTCTCGAACCCACCGCCGACCTCGACGAGCAACAACCGGTGACCAAGCACCACCAATGTGTTCAAGACCTCATCGGTCATCGCGGACTCCTCCACCACCATCGTCGCACCTCCAACAGCGACCAAACGCGACAGCGACCACAACTCCCCAACCATGCCGTTGGAGGCGGTAGCGGCTTCGATTCGCCTCGTCGGCGATCTCGTCACGAGACACTGGGTCCCTACTCGCCGGCGGGCTCCGGCCCGACAACGTCGCCGAGGCAGTCCACCGAACACGCAGTGGGGGCGTCGACGTCGCGACCGTTGTCGGGGCATCAGGCGGCCGCAAGGACTCGGACGCCCTCGTCTACTCGTGACCAACGAACGTCGAGCCGGTTGCCTTGACGTCACTTGATCTCGACGATTCCCCACACGAACACACGAGCGCCGACGAGGACCTACGGACGCCCACGGGAACCCACGCCGACAGGCGTTGGCGGCTCGTGTTGTACGGATGTTGTACAGCGGCCCCAGAACGCCGCAGGCCCGGTCCTAGGGACCGGGCCTGACCTGGCATTTCCTTGGTGGCGGGGGCAGGATTTGAACCTGCGACCTTCGGGTTATGAGCCCGACGAGCTACCAGACTGCTCCACCCCGCGTCGGTGGGACCGTAAGTATGGCGGCGCCGATTGTTAGATGCAACCCACTTCAGACAACAAGTTCGGACAGCGCCGTGATCTGACGGCCGTCTTCATCGAAGTTGGCCGGGTCGAGCCACGTCAACAACCGCCGGCGCCGTTCTGGCCACTCGGTGTCGATCATCGAGTACCAGGCGGTGTCGCGGTTGCGGCCCTTGTAGTGGGTCGCCTTGCGGAAGGTCCCTTCGTACGAGAAGCCCAGTCGCAACGCGGCCCGCCGCGATGGTTCGTTCAGCGCATCACACTTCCACTCGACCCGGCGATAGCCGAGGTCGAACGCGTGGCCGATCATCAACAGCATCGATTCGGTTGCCGCCGCCGTGCGTTGAAGCACTGGGGCGAACGCGATCATGCCGATCTCGATGGCACCACCGGCAGGGTCGATCCGCAGGTATGAGGCCATGCCCTGGACTGCTCCACCCACCTCGATGACGAAAGGCAACCAGTCGGAGCGACTGGTGAGGTCGGCGATCAGGGGCGACCAGTCGTCGACGCGGGTCAAGGCCTCGACCGGAAGGTATGTCCACAGCGACGGTGCGGCGCCGGCAAACGCCACGGCCAGAGCATCGGCGTGTTCGGCGGCCATGGGCACCAAGCGCACCCTTGCGCCGGCCAGAGCCATAGCCGGTGGATGCTGCGGAGCCGCCCAATCGCCCAACCGCTCGCCCACAGGTTGCCCGTACTCGTTCACAACTGCCACGGTCGCTCCCTCAGACACGCCGAAGAACCCGGCCGCCACGCTCGCTGGTGCGAACTCCCCCGCTGTAGTTGACCACCCCGTTCACCAACACGTGATCGATGCCGCTGGCGTACACGGTGGGATTCTCGAACGACGAGTTGTCTCGCAGCCCACCCAGATCGAACACGACCACATCGGCAGTGGCCCCTAAACGCAGATATCCGCGGTCGACCAGCCCCAAACGGTCCGCGGGCAAACCCGACAACCGGCGCACACCCTCTTCCAGGCTCAACAAACCCTCGTCGCGCACATAGTGGCCCAGGAACTTGGGCACCCAGTTGTAGCCCAACACGCTCATCATGCGGCCCGCAAGCGGCCCATCGTTGGCCAGCGCCATCGTGTCGGACTCGATCGAGCACAGCGGGTGCTCGAGCACCATGCGATTGTCGGCCTCGTCGAACGCCTCGCTGGTCAACATCAGCCCCTTGACCCGCTGACCCTCGTCGATCATCAGGTCGAACAGTGCGTCCCAGCCGGTGGCCGCGTTGCGCACGGCGGTGATGTCTTCGATGGTGCGCCCCACCAGATCGCTGTTGGCAGACGAGGCCAACAGCCGGATCTTGTCCCAGCGCTCCTGCACCACCAGCTGCCACATCGGCAGCGGGTTCTTCCGCAACCTCCGGCGCCCGTCGGGCGACTTCATCAGCTCTACCAGTTCGTCGTTGGTCAACTCGAACGACCACGCAGGCAGCATCGACGTAGCCGAGGTGTGGTTCCAGTTGGTGGGCATCATGTCCATCGCCACATCGACGCCCTCTTCGCGGGTCCACTCGATCATCTGCAACGTGTTGCGCATGGTGTGATCTGGACGCCCGTACTTGGGGTTGATGTGGCTGATCTGCAGGCGAGCGCCCGTGTCTCTGGCCACATCGAGCGCCTCGCCGAAGCCGACGAAATAGCGCTTGTCGCGGTTGCGCGAATGGGTTGCGTACAGGGCGTCGGCGTCGGCCACCGCTGCGCACAGCGCCCTCAGCTCGTCATATGTGGCCGTCTTGCCGGGGTGATACTCGAGCCCGGTGGTGAACCCGAAAGCACCTTCTTCGAGCGACTGCTCCAGCAGCTTGACCATGTCCGCCACCTCGTCGTCGGTTGCGGGGCGAGGCTCGTTGGGCCCCATCACCGCCTGGCGAAGCGCACCGTGGCCGACCATGCCGACCACATTGGTCGCTATGTGAGCTTCGTCCATCTCGGCGAGCAACTCGCCATAGGTGTGCCAATGCCGAACAGGTCGAGACCCCAGCGAAGCGAACAACGAGGTTCGGCTCTCGGGTGTACACGGGGCCAGGCTGATGCCGCACTGGCCTATGGCCTCGGTGGTGACGCCCTGGCGGATCTGGCTCTCGGCCCGCGGGTCGATGAAGTGGGCCATGTCGCTGTGGGTGTGGATGTCGATGAAACCTGGGGCGACGACCTTGCCGGTGGCGTCGATGTCGGTGGCCGCTGCGGCCCCGGTGAGGTCGTCGATGGCGAAGATCCGCCCCTCATCGATTGCGACGTCGCCATCGCGGCCGGGCGATCCTGTGCCGTCGACAACAAACCCGCCCCTGATGATCACGTCGAAGTTGGCCATACCCAACCGTAGCGATCACCACACCCGTGCCTGGGCCGTTAGGCGGTGTTGACGACCTTGAACGCCTCGGCCAGGCGCCCGTGGTCGAGCAGACCTTGCTCGGCCGTGGCCTCGCCCCACTCGCGCAACAGCACGGGCAGCCGATCACCCATCTTCAGGGTCTGGCTCTTGTGGGCCCGCAAAGCCTCGACCTTGCGGTCGAACACGTCGGTGATGTCGACGAAGCGATCGGCATCGAGCCCCGTCACCCACACCTCGGGAACAGTGTGAGGCTGCAGACCCTCTTCGAGCAGCTCGGGGAATGCGCGGGGGTTGCGCGAATCGGGATACACCGCCGAGATGGTGGCCTCGCCGGTGGCGAGGTGGTCGGGGTGGCTTCCGTAGATGCGGTTCCAGTTGCGCACCGCCGTCTGGGTGATGACCACATCGGGCTTGACCATGCGGATGATGCGCGAGATGTCGCGGCGCAGATTCAGGTCGGCGACCACAGCCCCATCGGGATGGCCAAGCCAGTGGAGCTCGAAGACGCCGACAAGGGCCGCGGCCTCGGTCTGTTCGCGCTGGCGAAGCTCGGCCAGCTCGTCGGCCGGGACGGTCATGTCGTCGTCGCCGGCCTCACCGCTGGTGACCAGGCAATAGACAACGTCTGAGCCCGCGGCCGTGAGAGCGGCGATGGTTCCGGCCGTGCCGAAATCGATGTCGTCTGGGTGGGCTACCACCACCAGAACCTTCTCAGGTGCCTCGAGCTCGCCCGGCGCGGTGATGATGGTGCCCATCAAGCAGACGCTCCCTCGGTGGTGGTCGTGGTGGGAATCTCGACATCGAGCTCTTCACGAGCCCGAATCAGGAACTCCTCGGCGCGGCGCACAGCGTCCTGGTAGCCGGCGAGGTCACCCTCGCGCAGGGCAACGTCGGCCTCGTCGAACGCCCTGGCAGCCGCATCGAGCAGATCGGCCACCGTCTCGGCGGGGATGGTGGTTCCGGGCGGGTCCTGGCCGTCATCGGTGCCACCACCATCGTCGGTTCCTTCGCCGCCATCGCCACTGTCTGGGATGGGTTCGAAGTCGGCACGCCCGACATCGACCATCTCGGGGGTGAGGCCGGGAACGATCGCCGCCAGAGCCTCCTCGAAGGTCTGGCGCATGACGACCTCGTCGCCGACGCCCACGATGACCTGGTTCAGTTCGGGTACCGCGGTGCCGCCAGTGGCCTCGACGAACAGCGGCCGGACATAGAGCAGCGAGTTCTCGACCGGCACCAACAGCAGGTTGCCCGGCCGCACCGCCGAGCCGCTGGCGTTCAGCAGCGTGATGGTTTCGGAGATCTCGCGGTCGGTCAAGATGTTCGAGTTGAACTGCGCCGGACCGTCGACCTGGCTGCCCGGCGGCAACTCGAAGACCTCGAGCCGGCCGTACTTGCCCGGGTCGGAGTGAGCGACCATGAAACCGGCCAGATCCTTGCGGGTGTCCTCCTCGGAGAACGGCACAAACGGCCGGAAGTTCAGGAACGACTCTTCGGCCTCGTTGGGCAGCTTGATCAACAGATAGTGCGGGTCGATACGCCGCTCGGAGGTGGAGATGATGCCGGTCTCGGCGTCGATCTCCTGAGTCTCCTGGGGGGTCACACCGATCTGGTTGCCCGGATCCTGGGCGACGCTCCAGCGGCCCACGGCGTCATAGAACTCTCCGCCATCGTCGATGCGATAACGACCCCACATGTTGGTCTGAACCCGGAACAGATCCTCGGGATAACGGAACTGGGCCTGCAAAGCATCCGAGGCCGGCTCGGCCGAGAACAGATCGGGGAACATGTTGCGATACGACCGGGCCAACGGATCGGTCTCGTCGATCACGTAGAACTCGACGGTGCCGTTGTAGGCGTCGACCACGGCCTTGACCGAGTTGCGCACATAGTTGAACCGGCTGTCGAGCCCGCTTCGCGACGACACCTCGCGGGTTTCGGCGCTCTGCGAGTACGGGTAGCGGTTGGTCGTGGTGTAGGCGTCGATTATCCAGAACAGACGACCTTCGACGACCACCGGGTAGGGGTCTGCGTCGTATGCCAGGAACGGCGCCAGCTCCTTGACCCGCTGATCGATGTCGCGCACATAGATGATGCGGCTGTCGCCGGTGACCTGACCTGAGATCAACAGGTTGGTGTCGGCGAACTTCAGCGCGTAGGCGGCCCGCCGCAAGAACCCTCCGACGTCGACGCCACCCGTGCCGTCGTAGCGGGTTTGGCGGGTCGTGTCCTCGGCGGTCTGATAGTCGACCTCGTCGCGCTGGGCGCCGACGATGGCGTAGCCGCCCAGACCCTCACCGAAATAGATGCCCGGCTGTTCGATCTGCAATTCCGGAGCATTGGAAGGCGAACGCGTCGGGATGTCACCGACCACGAAGCTGGGTCGGCCTGCGACGGTGTCGTTGGCCGGCGCCACCGCGATGCTGTAGCCGTGGGTGAACGACACGTGCTCGCTCTCCCAGCTCTTGTTCGGCAGTCCAGACAGCAGCAGCTCGCGTGCCGACAGCACCACCTGGGTGACCTCGCCATCGACTACGTAGCGGTCTACGTCGACGTCGCGGAACTGATAGAAGCCGCGGATGCCCTGAAGCTGGTTGAACGTGTCGTCGATGATCTCGGGGTCGAGCAGACGAACGTTGGTGACGGTGTCGATGTTGTCGACGACCTGGGTCGAGCTGAGCGTGTCCTCGTAGGCGAACTGGCGCTCGACCACCTCGTCGAGACCGAAGGCGTGCCTGGTGGCCTCGATGTTGCGGGCGATGTACTGCTCTTCCTTGTTCGACTCGTCGGGAACCACCTGGAAGCGCTGAACGATTGCCGGATAGGCGGTGCCAGCGATGGTTGCGACCAGCGCCCACAGGCCCACGGCGATGATCGGATAGGTGAATCCGCGGCGCCAGATGTTGAAGATCAACAGCCCGAACGAGAACAAGCTGATGATGATGAGCAGCCTGATGGCCGGCAGCTGGGCGTTGACATCGGTATACGACGCGCCGTGAACGAACCCCCGGGTCGAAAGGGTCAGCTCGAACTGGTCGAGGTAGTAGCCCGCTGCACGAACCAGGGCCAGCATGCCCAACAGCAGCGACAGGTGACCCTTGACCGGCGCCGAAACCCGGCGCCCGGTGGTCTGCAGGCGGATGCCGCCGTTGAGATAGTGGGCCACAGCGGTGACGACGAAGATGATGAAGAACGCTGCGAACAGCCAGCCGACCAAGTACGACAGGAACGGCAGCTGGAACACGTAGAAGCCGACATCACGACCGAACAGAGCGTCCTCGACGCCGAAGTCTTCGGAGTTGATGAACAGCAGCCACTCTTGCCACTGCGACGACACACCCACGCCGGCGATCAGGGCGAACAGCAGCGAAACGACCACCTTGACCAGGCGGGTGCGGTTGCCTACTAGGGCGTGGTAGCGCTCGACCAGCTCTTCTTCGGGCCCGCGCGGTCGCACCGCTGGGCCCAGTCGATCGGCGACCCAGAGGTTGACGATCATCAGGACGAAGAACACGGCCGTGAACAGCACTGCCAGCATGACCCGCGAGAAGATGACCGTTCGCCAAACCGACGTGAACCCGAGCGAGTCGAACCACAGGTAGTCGGTGTAGAAACCGGCGAGGCCCCGCAGCGACATCAGCAACAAGAACGCTGCGATGGCTGCGAGCGCGAGGATGACCCGACGCCGGTTACTGGGACCCCGGCCGCCCTGCGCGGCCCTCATCTCTTCTGGTGGACGCATACTTCGTCGAGGCTAACGGTCGGACGGCACGACCAGGCATCGACACCCGGCCGACACGGGGGTACGACATGGCCCGAAGGGAACACCGAGCCGGGCGCCACGGGGCCCGCATTGGTGTTGGCCGCACACTCTTCGACAGGACAGTCGCCATCGCGCATGGTCCAAGCGACTGAGGTGCCGTCGGGAACGATCGCCAGGGCGCCCAGGTTGAACGCGGCCGTGGTCGCCTGCCTGGCGACCTCGTCGACCCGCTCGCGTCGCCACTCGCGATAAACCGCCCGCACGCGCACGTCCAGATCGTCGGTGCCCGACTCGACCAACCGAGCGACCCTGCGCCGCAGGGCCTGGCCCACCTCGGCCGACACCGCTGCTGCGACCGGCGTGGGATCCCAATCGGGCACCAGACCCCGGTGGCCCCGCTGGGCGGCCTCGGCGATCATGGTCGCAATCGCATCACCGAACACGGTGGTCTGACTGGGCAACAGGTCGTCGATGCTGACCGGGTGATCGACCCTGCGTCTGGCGTCCAGTACCTCGTTGAGTTGGTCGGCCAGAACCCGTTTGAGGGCCGAGGTGGCCGCAGCCTTGATCGGGTCGAGGTCGTCGACGGCCGCGAACATGGCCTGCCCCGTCCACAAGTGCTCGGCTGAGGTCGAAGAGCCGGCCGGATCTTCTGGCGACAAACCTCCGATGCCCTCGCGACCCGCAGCTTGCTGTGGTTCGGGCTCGGACCCCTCCGATGCCGATGGGCGAGCCGACCGAATGCGTTTGAAGAGCTCATCGATGTTGCTGTCGCGAGGCCCGAACAGCGGAGGCGACGCCATCGGACGGACCGGCGCTACCTCGCCAGACGGCGCCGGCGTATCAACTGCTGGCTCGTCGTCCGATTCTGTTGCGACAGCACTCGAGGCACCGCCGAGAGCACCATCGAGGATGGTGTCGATCATGATCGATTCGAGATCGGCCTCGCCCTGATCGGCGGTGTCATCGCTGTCGTCGATGGGCTGGATGATCGGAACAGTGCCGGGCGGCGGCTCTGGCCGGCGCTCGCGTTGAACAATGGTTCGTCGCTCGGCTTCGCGCCGCTGCCGAGCCGTCATCGGCGGCTCTGGTTCTGGCTCGACAGGTTCTGGCTCGACCAGCTCGTCCTCGATGGGCTCTGGCTCGACAGGTTGTGGGCCGGCGGGCTCTGGCTCGACAGGTTGTGGGCCGGCGGGCTCTGGCTCGATGGGCTCGGTGTGATCCGATTCTGGCTCGACGGGATCTGGCTCCTCGACTGCCTCCTGCGTCTCCAGGGGCTCTGACTCGGCGGGCTGTGGAGCGGGTTCCTCGCCCGTCGACGGTTCATCGACCTCGGGCACCGATGCCTGTACCGCTGCAGCGTCGTCTTCGGCATCGTTGCGGTCGAAGCTCTGAGCAGCCGAGATAGCCGCGTTGCGTGCGTCGTCGAGCGAACTATCGAGCACCCTTACCGACGAATCGAGCAGGCTGCGGAGCTCGTCATAGGTCTCGCGAAGCTGGTCGATTCCGGCTCTCAGCTGGGTGATCTCGCGGCGGGCTCGCTGCCTGCGATCGGCCAGATCCTGCAAGATCTCCTTGCGGGCGGTCTTGGCCTCGGCGACGACGTTTCTGGCGTACTCGTAGGCGTCGGTACGCACCTTCGACGCACCCTCGACCGCTGCCGTGTGGCGGACTTTGGCATCACCTTCGAGGTCTTTGGCGCGCCTCTCGGCGGTCTCGAGAACGTCGGCGACGTCTTGCTGAGCGTTGGAGCGAATCTCGGCGGCCTCCGAGCGTGCCTCGCGCAACATCTTCTCGACGTTCTCTTCGGCGCGGCGCTGGATGTCGCGCCCGGCATTTTCGGCCGTCTGGATGATTCGAGCCGCGTCAGCCCCGAGCAGCTCAGTGGCTTGCTGGGGTGTCAAGCTGACCGGGGCCGCCGACTGTTGCCTCGCCATGACGAGTTCGGCGCTCAGTCGCACGACCTCGTCGGTCAGCCTGGCCATCTCCGAAGCGGCCTTGCGCAGGTGAGAGCGAACCTCTTGGACGTCATAGCCCCGAAAGCCGTGTGAGAACTCCTGCGATGCCACCTCATCGGGCGTGAGTCTCGACGTTTCGACCATGCCGCGCCAGAGTACGGAATTGAACGCCGTTTCGCGGCCAAAGCCCCGTCAGCGGGCCACGAACACGTCAGGCCGCAGGGCTCAGCGCGGGCTCACTCATCACCTCGAGCCCATTTCCACCCCGTTCGGACAGCACCGTCAGCGCCTCGAGGAAGTTCTCGACCGCCACGATCTCGACCTCACCACCAGAGGCCGCCAAGGCCTCGTCATAGTTGGCCACCGGCACCAGGAACAGGTCGATGCCAGCCCGCCGAACGGCATGGGTCTTCTGGGTTATGCCGCCGATGGGCAAGACATTGCCGGCCAGGTCTATCTGACCCGTGGTCGCGACCTCGATGCCACCGGTCGCATCGCCAGGGGTCAACAGGTCGAACATCGAGAGGGTCAAGGCCAGGCCCGCAGATGGGCCGCCGACCGAAGCCGTGTCGACCTGGATGTCGAAGGGCAGCGGAACCAGTTCGATGGCCGTCGAGACCTGCACACCCATTTGGGTGGTGCCGTCGGCCTCGCTGGCGCCCAGCACCACCGACACTTCGATGCGCTCGGACTCGTCGA
Organism: Acidimicrobiales bacterium; assembly: GCA_041394185.1. Lineage (NCBI taxonomy): Bacteria > Bacillati > Actinomycetota > Acidimicrobiia > Acidimicrobiales > Acidimicrobiales bacterium. Next base: position 1,196,175 of record JAWKIQ010000002.1, on the reverse strand, counting down.
CGCTGAGCGGGCGCATCACGACCATGTCCAGAGTGTCGCCGGGTGAACGGGCTTGAATCTGATCGACCAGGCCGTCGCGTTCGGTCACTTCGACGCCCCCGGCCTCGACCACCACATCGCCGGCCTTCACGACGTCCTGAGCGCCGGAGCCTTCGACGACACCCGCGATGAGGGCGCCGTTGGGCCTGATCACGTCGTACCCGAGGTACGACAAGGCGACCCGCTTGGCGACCTCTTGAGACTCGGTCATCAGCGCGAGGTTGTGGGCTCGCTGTTCTTCTCTGGTCTGGCCTTGCAGAACCTGCTTGCTCTCGACCAACTCGACCGAAGAGTCGAACCAGGCACCGATGTACTCGAGCACCGACAGCTCGCCGGTCAGTCGTACGGTCGTGAAGTAGACCTCGCCGTCGCTGGGGTAAGACGGCGCTCCCTCTACGACCACCAGCGATTCGAGCGGGGTGGCCGACCCGGGCGACTGTGAGAAATAGGGCACGGTCACCAGCGACATCGTCACCAGGGCGACGCCGAGCAGGCCGGCCCCAATGGCGAGGTAGCGCGCGATATTCAGCCCACCCGACCCCGGTCGTCGTTCGGTCGAGCTGGGTAGGCTGTCGCTGTTGGCCTCGATTTCGGTTATGTCGGTCACTTAGGCCTCCCGAGCCGCTCCAGCCTGCCAGAATTCTGCCGATGGGCAACCGCAGGCGGTAGCCCCAAGGCCTGCAGGTCGACCCGTCGGCTGCGACGGGCAGAACGAAACACTCGCAATGGAAGAATCGGTTACGACGTCTAACAACCGCAGAGCGGGCGATCCAGTTCCCGCAGCTGCGCCACCGCCGCCAACCAAGGGCTGGGCGGGCAGGCGCGCCCGCAGGCGCGACTGGGACGAGCAGTACCGACCCGCACCCCTCTGGAAGCGGTTGTTCTCGCTGGCCTCGCTGGGTGCCATCTCGCTGGCGTCGGGCCTGGTCATCGCCACCCTGATCGCCGCTGCGATCACCGCCGCGGCGATTGCACTGCAGTCGCTGTTCACGTGAGCGATCTGGCCCGCCAGATCGTCGCTGCCGGCCACCGCGGCGACCCCTCGCCCGCTTTGGCCGAACTCACCAACCCAGAGGCAGCAGTACGCATCGCCGCACTGGGCGCTCTGGCCAGGTGCCGAGCCCTGGAAGACCATCATCTGGCGGCCGCAATCCGCGACCCCGAAGCCGCCGCGAGGCGCCGAGCCGTCGAGTTGGCCGTTGCCCACCCCTCTATACCCCTGGGCCCCAGCCTGCGCGACAGCGACCCATTGGTGGCCGACACCGCCGCCTGGGCATGCGGAGAGCGTGTGAGCCTCAGCGACGAAGACTTCGCCGAGTTGATCACCTGTGCCACGGATCACCCCGACCCCGTGTGTCGTGAGTCGGCCGTCGCCGCGCTGGGCGCGATAGGCGACCCACGAGCTCTCGACACCATCCTCGCCGCCACCAACGACAAGCCGGCCGTCCGCAGACGTGCCGCGCTGGCGCTGGCACCCTTCGACGGCGCGGCCGTTGAGCAGGCCCTTCACCGACTGCTCGAAGACCGCGACTGGCAGGTGCGCCAAGCGGCCGAAGACCTGCTGGGTTAGACGGGTTGCCAGGGTCGCTTGGCGTCCCGCGTCACGACCCGAACAGCACCTCGAGGGCCTCCACACCCGGAGGCTCATAGGGGCCCACCGGCTGCAGACCCAGCGGATCACCACCCACCGGCACCACCTCGTGGATGGTGACCGACCTGACGTATCCCCCAGACCCTGCCGAGAAATCGGGTGAACCCACTAAGCCGTCCGTATCGATGCGGGTCAGGCTGTTCGCTAGCTGAGCCAGGTCTTCTCTGGCCACCGATCCCCGGCGAACCGACTCGGTCAAGAGAGCGTCTGTGACGTACTGGGTCGAGAAGCCGACCCGAATCCACGGATCGGGCCAGGCGTCGGGAAGGTACCGGTCGAGCGCCGAACGCAGCGCGGTCGGGCCTGGCTGGTCGTCGCCCCATCCGGGGGCGTCGGTGGCCACGATCATGCGCCCCTGGGCCCACTCTTCAGTGGCGTCGCTGAGCGGCAGAGCGATCTCGGTCCCGACCGCGACCTCGAGGTCGGCCGACGCCGCGGCAAGTGCTTCGACGATGGGCGCTGACATGCTGCCGCTGGTGGCCACAAGCAAGCGCTGGCACGCGGCACCCACCACCGCTTCGGCAACAGAGGCGGGGCTCGACTCGGCCGTGATGTCAAAGGCCATCGGGTCGGCGATGTTGGGCTGCGACGACGCCGCCAACAGCGCACCCACCAATAGGTCATCACCCACCGGCGTGGAGTCGTTGACAGTGCAAAGCGCGGCCGGCGCTGCGTCGGCACGGCTCATCCACGACACCGCAGCGAACGCTTCGACCGCGTAGCTGGCGCCCATAGGCAACAGGTTCTCTGCCACCAGCCAGGTGGACTGGCGGGTGGCCGGCACCAGCAAGACACCGTCGAAACCCGCCGCCGTGCGAATTGCGTCGATGGCAGGAGTGTCGCCAACCAGCGAGAAGAGCGAGACGTCGGGCTCGAGTTCGCGAAACGCCGAAACTGCTGCGCCCGGAGATCCACCGGTGTCGCGCACCACCAACTCGACCGGGAACCGCGAGTCGATACCACCAACGGCGTTCACGGTCGACCAGTACGCCTCGGCGCCTGCCAACAGCGATGCGCCCGACGCCGAGTTGGGGCCCGTCAGATCGACCAGTACGCCGACCCTGAACACCTCGGTGTCGAATCCAGTGGTTCGGGCGGGTGACTGGGGTCGGGGGTTCTCGATGACGACCGGTTCGGCCGACTCGTCGGGCTGGTTGCACGACGCGCCTACCAAGGCGAACGCAACCAACAGCGCGAGCCACCGCAGAGAGGCGGTCACTCGCCCAGACCCGTCATCGAGGTCCGTGCGACCCCATGAAGACACCGCTGAGGCTGTCGAAATTCTCGAGCACACGACCTGCACCAAGTACCACGGCTTCGAGGGGAGCGTCGACCACCCTGACAGGAACCTTGGTCGCATCGGCCAAACGGGCGTCGAGCCCGCGCAGCATTCCACCGCCTCCGACCAGGTGTATTCCGTTGTGAATGAGGTCTTGGGCCAGCTCGGGAGGCGCTTCGGAAAGACAATCGAGCACCGACTCGACCATGGCGGCCACGACCTCCTCGATGGCTTCGCGAGCTTGCCCTGGCTCGAGGATGAAGGTGCGAGGTAGGCCGGTGGTGAGATCTCGGCCACGAATCTCGGCCCTCATCTCGTCCTTGCCCGGCCAGGCCGAACCGATTGCGATCTTGATCTCTTCCGCGGTGCGCTCGCCGATTGCTACGCCGTGGTGTCGGCGGGCAAAGGCCTGAAGGGCCGAGTCGATCTCGAACGAGCCCAGGCGTATCGCCTTTATCGACACGATGCCGCCCAGCGAGATCATGGCCGTCTCGCTGGTGCCACCCCCAATGTCGACCACCATCGAACCGATCGGCTCGTGGATGGGAAGCCCAGCACCGATGGCGGCGGCCATGGGCTGCTCGAGCAGCCTCACGTCGGAGGCACCCGCACGTCGGGCGGCCTCGGTGACGGCGCGGCGCTCGACCGCGGTGATGACCGACGGCACACACACCACCACCCGGGTGCGACCGAAGCGACCGACGCCTACCCGCTGGAGGATCAGGCGGATCATGCGTTGCGTGGTGTCGAAATCGGTGATGGCGCCCTTGCGCAGTGGCCGCACGGCGACGATGTGGGCCGGGGTGCGGCCGATCATCTGCCAAGCCTCGTGGCCTACGGCCAGCACGTCGCCGGTCTTTTCGTTGAGAGCGATGACCGACGGCTCGTTCAAGACGATTCCCCGGCCGGCCTCGAAGACCAGTGTGTTGGCGGTGCCAAGGTCGATTGCCAAGTCGCGAGCCATCGCTAGCGCCTCCGCCTGCGACCGGACGCGGCAGCCTTGCCGTCGCGATGGTGGAAGTTGGCCAGGGCGTCTCGAGCCACCTTGAACTCGTGGATTCCGGCGTCGTGGCGGGGTCTGTTCATGAGTTGGTAAACGCCGATGCCGAGCAGGCCCAACAAGACGATGCCAACCGCTATCAACAGGAAGAAGACGTTGTGCACTTCAGGTTCCCTCGACCCCACCAGGCGAGAGGTCGTCGATGTCGGCGATGTCGGTTGCACACAGTCCCCAGTCGACCCCGCCTTCCCACGTTTCACGCTTCCAGATCGGCACCGTCGCCTTGATCGCATCGATACCGAATCGAGCTGCCTCGAATGCTTGGGGCCGATGGGGCGAACTGACGGCGACCACGACCGAAACCTCACCCAGACCCAGCGGACCGATGCGGTGCCACAGTGCCACACGCCCCAGGTCGGGCCAGCGCTCGCGCATGGACCGAGCGATGTCGTCGAGCTTTGGGATCACTTGAGATTCGTAGGCCTCGTACTCGAGAAGGCTGACACCGGTGCGGTGTTCGGCGTGGTCGCGCACCGTTCCGCTGAACACGACGACGGCTCCGCAGTGGTCGCGAACAGCCCAGTCGTGGGCTGCTCCGACGCCTAGTTCGGCTGCCGTGAGCTCTAGCCACGTATCGCCGGCGGGTGCATTCACGGCCTGCATCGTATTCGTAGAGTCACCACGGGGCACACACATGGTCACAGGGCGCGGTATTTAGTGTCGCGCGAATGGCTACAGTCGGCCCACGTGGAAGGTCCCATTCGCGGCGAAGAGCCTGGCGACTCCGACCCAGAGCCTCATGAGGCTTTCGGCTGGTGGAACGAGATCCACGGAATCGACGGTTTTGGCCTCGACGATCTGGACGACCTCGACGATGCCGACGTCGTAGGCCACACCACGGCCGATGCGCTGTCTACCGCTCCCCTTCCATTGCCGCCCGACGATCGCCTCTGGCGTCATCCCAGCGAGCTCAGCCTCATTCAAGAGGATCCACCGGCCCCAGCGTCCAACAACCGCCTTCTGATAGGAGTCGCCCTGGCCACAGGCCTGATCGGAGCGGTGATAGGCGCAGGCGCGATTCTGGCCTTCGGGTCGGGCACAGATCGGGTGGTCGAGACGGTCGTCGAGCGAGAACTCGCCGAGCCGGTGGCCCGATTTGCCTCGAACTCGGTCAACACCGTCGATGTGGTGGCGATCGCCGACAGGGCCCGCCCCAGCATCGTCAGAGTCGAGATACAGGACGCCGACGACAGGCTGGTCAGGTCGGGCTCGGGAGTGGTCTTCAGAGACGATGGCCACATCTTGACCAACGCTCATGTCGTCGAAGGCGCCTCGACCATCCAGGTGGTCACCTACGACGGTCGGATCATTTCTGCAGACCTGGTGGGTGCAGACACCCTGACCGACATCGCTGTTTTGAAAGTAGACGCCAGCAACGGCCTGGTTCCGGTGGTGCTGGGATCGACCACCGAGACCCGGGTTGGTGAACCTGCCGTGGCAATCGGATCTCCCCTGCGCCTCGAAGGCGGCCCCACGGTCACCGTTGGCGTCGTGTCGGCCATCGGGCGATCGTTGCAGCGCCAAGATTCGGGCCGGCTCTACGACTTGGTACAGACCGACGCACCAATATCGCCCGGCTCGTCCGGCGGAGCACTGCTAGATGGCGACGGCGCCCTGATCGGAATCACGACCGTCATCGCCGTTTCCGACGTAGGCGCTGAAGGCCTGGGGTTTGCCACTCCAGTCGAGATCGCTCGCGACGTCGCTGTCGACCTGATCACCGACGGTCGGGCGCTGCACGGATTCCTAGGGGTGGGCGGAGAGGACCTACCGGCCGATCGTGCCAGCGAACTGGGCGTGGCGGGTGGTTCGGTGGTGACCTCGGTGGGAGAAGACACGCCGGCGGCCCAGGCCGGCCTGGCATCTGGCGATGTCATCGTCAGCATCGACGGCACGCCGGTCGAAAACATGTCGGCCCTCGTGGTTCAGATTCGACGCGCCGATCCGGGGCAGACCATCCAGATAGGCATTGTGCGCGAAGGCACCATGCTGACCGTGGCAGCGCAGCTCACCGAGCGGCCGTGACGCTGCGGCGCCGCCGCACCACCATGGCCGCTACAGCGGCTGCAGCCGCCACGATCAACGCAACCAGAGCGCCAAGCGACAGGTATTGGCGCTGCCTGGCGTTCAGAGCAACCCACGGCGGGGCCTGATCGGCCTCTACAAACGCCTCGTCGTTCTCGGACTCGGGCTTCCAGCCAGCCCTGCGCAGACGGTCGTTCGCCACAACCCACGAATGCATGGTGTAGGGCAACAGACCCGCGGGCCTCGGAAACCGCGGCGAGCGAGCCAGGGCGGCCTCGACCCTCTCGGCCACCGCAACGGGCAACCGAACCCTGGGGCGCGGGCCGAACAGGTCGCGCAGCTCTGCACCGGTCAGCCATCCGTCGGGGGCCACGTTGTAGGGGCCGTCGAGCTTCTCGCATGCGGCCACTGCGACCGCCCGGGCCAGGTCGTTCAGATGCAGAAACTGCGACGGCGGATCGTCAAGGCCCGCCCTCATCGCCGCAGCATTCATCACTGCGTCGCCGAGCCAACTCACATGACCGTCGGCCACGGCGGGCGCAGGCCTCAGAACGCTGACGCCGATTCCGGTGCGACGACGCCACTGGACGATCATCCGTTCGTGCTCGGCCTTGACCTCTGCATAGAAAAATCCCGGATTGGGTCGCAGCGGTTCGATCTCCGACATCGGTATAGGCGAGTTTGGCCAGGCGCCATATACCGTCGCCGACGACATCACCACCAGGTGTGAAACACCGCCGGCTTCGGCGGCATCTAGCACCATCGACAGGATCGTGCGGTTGGGGTCGATTCGGTTTTCGTCGCCTGGATCGATCCAGGCGAGATGCACGATGACGTCGGCGCCCGCCGCCAACGATGCGAACCGCTGCGGATTCGCCCGCAGATCCAGCCGCACAAACTCGATGTCGGGGTCGCGCAACCCGACCGGACCACGCGCACCCACCGGGTCGATGTCCAGAGCGATCACCCGACACGAGTTGTCCATCGCCCTCAGTTCGCGCGCCACCAGCGCGCCCAGTTCACCCGCTGCTCCGGTCACCAGAATCGTTCTCGAGCTCAACTGCGGCACCCTTCCAGGCGAACTGATGGCGAGGTGTGTACCGCGCTCATCGGACCTACGATGCCCTTGTGAGCGACTCAGGTTCAAGCAACCCGGAAGATCCCTTCTCTGGCCTGCCCTTCTTCGCAGATCTGGGCAAGCTACTGGGTTCGTCGTCGGGCCCGGTCAATTGGGACGCGGCCAGGCAGTTTGCACTGGGCCTGGCTACCGACGGCGGCTCAGAACCCAACGTAGACCCAGCCCACCGGGTCAAGCTCGCCGACCTGTCACGCATCGCCGAGCTTCACGTCGCCAAGTCGACCGACCTCGACCTCACCGTCGAGGGGGCATCGGCGGTGGTTGTTCCTGTCACACGTTCTGAGTGGGCGCGCCGCACCCTCGCCGACTACAAGCCCCTGTTCGAGAGCTTGGCCCAGGGGCTCAACGCCACACCGCAGGGCGCTGGCGACGACGACCCCGCGGCCCAGCTGCTGGGCGGAATCATGAAGATGATCGGCCCGATGACCACGGCCATGAGCATCGGCTCGATGGTGGGCCACCTGGCGGCCCGCGGACTCGGCGGATACGACCTGCCGATCCCACGCCCGAGCTCTCGCGAGCTGATGGTCGTCGACTCGAACGTCACAGCCTTCGCCACCGAGTGGAGCGTGCCCTTCGACGACGTGGCTCTGTGGATGTGTATCCACGAGTTTGTGCACCACGCGCTGTTCGGCGTCGAACACGTCCGCGAACGGTTCGAGACATTGCTCAACGCCTACACGGCCGGGTTCCAGTCTGCGGATGGGTCGGCTCTGGAGGCCAAGCTCGGAGACATCGAGCCCACGACCGATCTGGCGGGCCTGCAGCAACAGCTTCAGAGCCTGTTCGGCGACCCTGAGGTGCTGCTGGGCGCAATGCGCACCCCGGCTCAAGAGGCCGTGGTCAGAGACCTCGAAGCACTGCTGGCAGTCGCCGTCGGCTGGGTCGACTACCAGATCGACCACATCGCCACCGGGCTCATCGCCAGCTCGGGCCAAATCGCTGAAGCGATCAGGCGCCGCCGCGTCACCGCGGGGCCCCAAGACCGCTTCGTCGAAAAGATGCTGGGCCTGGACCTTCGACGAGATCTGGTAGAGCGGGGCCGAGGATTTGTGTCGGGCGTGATCGAGCGCTCAGACCACGACCAGCTCGCCAAGCTGTGGCACGACCCCCGCTGGATACCCACCCCCAACGAGGTCGACGCTCCAGGCCTGTGGCTGGCCCGCATCGAGCTGCCCGACCTGGACTGAGTCAGGCATCGCCGTCGCGCGGCGAAGCCTCGTCTGGTCCTTCCGCACCGTCGCTATTGCGGAACCGCTGGCGCAGACGGTCGACGCGGGGATCGGTCATGACCCGCCGCTTGAGCCTGTCGGCAGGTGTATCGGCGCCGCGAGCGACAGCCTTCAGGCCGCCCAGGTAGAAGAACGCTCCGATGCTGGCCGCAAAGGCCAACACCAGAAAGCCGATCTGGATGGGCAACGAGGCGAAGCCGAGCACCGGCACCAGCGCCGAGATCACCCAGACCAGCTGGAAGCGGGTCTCGAACTGGGCGAATGATCGGCCCTGGTTGGCGTCGGGGGCATCGCGCTGGACTATCGCGTCGAACGAGAGCTTTCCCAAGCTGGTCGACACACCGATGCTCAGAGCCAACACCGCAGCCAGGCCGCGGGTAGGCGACGCTGCCGCTATGAAGGCTACGAACGCAGCCAGCACCAGCACGCCACCCAGGATGTGTTCTTCGCGAAGCATCCGACGCAGGCTGGGGGCCAAGATCGCGCCGGTCAGCGAACCAACCACACCCAGGGCCCCGATCAGACCGAACCAACCGATGGCGGCATCCTCGGCCCGCAGCCAGAACACGACCAGGAAGGTCAAGAAGCCGACCATGCCGCGCAGCAAGGCCATTGCGGATGCGGCCAACAAGATGCCTGCGCTTCGCAACTCGGCGCGCTCGAGGTCGTCGACGGCGTTCTCGGCAACCACGCTCGACGGCAGCTTGGATGCCATGACGGCGGCTCCGACGAACGCCGCACAAGCCAGCACCAACGGCAGTCCGCCGCTGAGCCACTGCAGGAGGCTTCCGGGCAAGAAGGCCAGCGAGCTGGCGACACCTCCGACGAGTACCAGCTTCGAGTTGGCCTCGATGAACTCGGATTCGCGGTGCACCAGGGTGGGCACGATGGCGCTCTTCGACACGTGATAGGTCTTGCCCATCACCAGCATCAAGAACGCGGCAGGGTACAGCAGGAGGCTGGTCAGGAACCTCAGCATCACCAAGGTCAGAACAGCGCGGGCGATGGTGGCCACCATCATCATCGTGCGGCGGCCGCCGCGAGCCCTGTCGATGATCGGACCTATCAGGGGGCCCACCACCGCGAACGGAGCCGCTGTGAGGGCCAGGTACAGCGCCACACGGCTTCGGGCAGCGTCTGGGCTGACCTGAAAGAACAACGACCCGGCCAACGCGATGGTGACCAGAGTGTCGCCGGCGACGCTGAGAACGTGGGTTCGGGCCAACCTCATGAAAGGCGTGACGATGAAGGCCTCGGCGCCCCGGCCGCCGCGGTAATTGCCTGGCTCACCCGACGAGTCGCTGTGACGCTGTCGGGGAGCTCGGTCTTCCACGATGCCCCACTCTAGGTTCCGCATCCCCAGACCCGCGAGCACAGCAGAGGGGTCGCGCCGCGGCTGCCCACGTATGGGCTTAAGGCAAGCCCGGGCCCGGTCGACTCACCAAATGATGTCTGGACTGAACGACGTGCTGGGCAACGTCTACGGCACCGCCGCAGACAAGCCCCAAGAGACAAACCTCGAGGATGTGAAGGAGTCCATGGACGCACTCCTCGAGCACGCGGACAAGTCGATGGACGCGCCCGCGTCCGAGTCCACAACAGAGGTCTCCGAGGCCGAGCCACCCGCCGCGCCCGAACAACCGGAAGCATTCGACGCACTACCTGACGAGATCTCCGACGACTGGGTGCCGGGCGGCGAAGACCCGATCGACGACGATTTGTTCTCGGCCGACGAAGAGATCGGCTTCGACGACGACTCGGCGTTCGTCGGTTCGGCCACACCCGAGGTCGACGACGCACCGTCGGACACCTCGGCCGATGTCGGCGCTCCTGCGGCAACCGACGACATGTCGGATGACCTGGGTTTGCTGGACCTGTTCGAGGACGAGACCTCGGCCGGAGAAGACTTCTTTGCCGGTCTCGAACCCGAAGACGACTTCTCTTCAGACCAGACCGACTCCCCAGAAGAGGCCTCCAGCAGCTGGCTGCAGGACGTCGACGTGGCCGACGACGTCGAAGGATGGATGGACGACTTCGGCGACATCGCCGAGCCCGCCCCTCCTCCATCCGCCGCAGCAGCCGCGACCCCCGCCGACCAGGACGACTCAGACGACGAGGCTCACGAGCCCCAGACGTACGTCGAGGACGGCTCCGAACTGGACGATCTAGCCGAACTGGACGATCTAGCCGATCTGGCCGACTTCGAACTGGTTGCGGCCGACTCCGAGACCGAGGCCGGAGAAGCTCTTCCCGCCAACGTCATCGAACAGGCCGCATCCGACCACTCTGACGACGCAGATCTGTTGGACGAATCGGATGAGGCCTGGCTCGACGACCTGTTCTCAGTCGAGGGGATAGAGGCCGCCGGCGCTGCCCCGACACCTGCCGAGCCCGAAACGGTTGCCCCGGCACCGGTCGACGGCACCGACACAGCATCGACACCCGAGGTCGTCGACCCGCCGGCCCCGCACGAGCCCGGCACCGCAGCCACCGTGGGATTCGACGTCGCCTCACCCCCGCCAGCCCCGGCACCCGTCGCCGGGCTCGATGCGACCGATCATCAGGCCGCGCCGCAGGTGTTGGCCGAGGTCGCCCAACCCGAGTCGACCACCGACGAGCGGCCCTTCGCCATCGCGTACAGCGGCTGGGTTCGGGTCGACGACGACATCTTGCCCAAGAAGTCAGGACGCGGCACCAAGCGTTCGAAGAAGTCTGACGATGTGGCCATCCAGATCGACACATCCCAGATCGATCTTGCCAACGCGGCATATCGCGCGCACGACGGCGACGACTATCGACCACCGGCCAACTCGCTGGCCACAGCCATCGCGACCAGTGACGAGGTCGATGCCGATGATCCGGTGCACCTGTTCTCGCCGGCCGAGGACGAGCCCAAGCGTGGGCTGTTCTCGAAGTCGGGTTCCAAGTCCAAGGCCAAGGCCAAGGCCAAGGCCCCAAAGAAGCCCAAGAAGTCGAAGAAGTCCAAAGACTCGAACGATTCGACCGACCCGAGCGACCTGTCCACAGACGAGCTGGAAATCGACGTCGAACCCGTGGTCGCCACGATTGCCGAGGTCGAGCCCGAGGCAGAGCAGCCGTCCAAGCCCAAGCGCAAGATGAGCCTGGGCCGAAAGAAGCAGAAGAACGAGTCGCCCGACGACAGCACCGAAGCCCAGCCGGACGAACCTGAGGCAGTGGAAGAAGACACGCCGAAGAAGCCGAAGAAGGGGCTGTCGTTCAGCCTCTCTCGTAAGCCCAAGAAGTCCGACGCCGAGATCGAAGCCGAACTGTTGGCAGAGGTCGACGCCGCCGAGGCGGCCGCGGCTCGCATGAACACCGAACCCGGAGTTGCGAGCCCGGACCAGCTTCCCGAGGGTGTCGCCGATCCGCTCGAATCGGCCCTAATGAAGCCGCCCCCTTCGGTCGAAGGGTAAGAGGCCTGGGCCCTGGTGGGCCTAGCTGCAGAACTCGACGGAGGCGGCTGTACCAGAACCTCCCTCGAGGAAGAAACCCCGTTTAAACGCGTCGACGCGGTCGAACAAAGACGCCGCGTCGGCGCGTTCGGGGTCATCGATCAATGTGGCCAACGCCTCGTCCAGGTCGCCGCCGGTCAGCTCGAGAGCTCTCGTCGACTCGTAGGCAACGTTTCCGGCCCACACTCCAGCCAGACAGTCGGCCACCAGGCCGGTGCGGTCGGCCACACCAGCCTCGGTCGCAGCCGCTTCGCCGTACAGGCGAGCCAGGTGTAGCCCGGTCGAGAAGTCGCCGATGTCGGCGTGCAGCCGCGCCAGCGTTGCCTGGTTCAACTGCACCGAGGCATCGCTGGCGCAATAGTGGAAGACCTGTCCGTCAGAGCCAGAGTCTGGGCACGGGATGGCCGAACCCTCGAACCATCTAGCCGAGATGCCCGAACCCAACCCGGCCTGGGCGAAGAACGGCTGCCAGAACTCGTCGAGGTCGGCCACAACGGCGTCGACAGCATCCTGGAAGGCCAGATTGCCGCCGCCAACGTCCCCCTGCTCGAGGGCGATGTCGACGATCTCGACACCCTCGGTGGCGAAGTCACGGCAGCGGGCAGCCCCGTCGGTGTACCCGCTTTGGAAGGCGTTCACCCGGTCGAAGGCCGAGCCGTGAGCGCTTTGGCTGTCGGTGGGGTTTCCGGGCGGGTCACGCAACAACAAGAAGCCCGAGACGGCCCCCTCGAGATCGTTCTCGCCCAGCTCCACCTGTCCAGATCCGTCGATGGCTCGCCTGATCCATGCACCTGCGAAACAGTCTGCCTGGAGGTCTCGGATGATGGGTGCCGCGTCGAGGCCACCTCGCGTCTGGACGGCATGACCGTACTCATGAGCCAGGACCACCCCTACGGCGGCCTTGCCGAAGTTGGCGTAGAAGTTCGGGATCAGGAAGTTGTCGTCCCAGGTGATGTAGTCCTCGGGCGGGCAGTAGATCGCATTGCTGTTCAAGATCCGCGGATCGAGCGGCTGGCCACAGCTGATCTGCTGGTTGCCCGTCGGGTCGAACGGGAAGATCGCGCTGAGCGGTTCGAATCGTGCCCCGTAAACGTCTGGATACTCGTCTGTCCAGAAGACCAGCAGGTCGTCGACCGTCGCCTGGAGGAACCGGTCGAGATCGTCTCGCTCGGCTCCCGACAGGGTCGAACGGGTCGTCTTGTCCACGTCGACAAGTTGGGTCCGCTGGCCAACGACGTCTCCGTCGCCTGTTGTCGACGTGGTGCCGCCGCCACCGCGCATGGCGAGGAAGGCCACCACCAAAGCGATCAGGATGCCCGCGACACCACCGCCCTTGCCCAGATTGCCCAAACCGCCACCCGCGCCACCCAACGCGGGCCCACGGACACCACCCGAACGGCGCTTGGGAGCATTCATGCGCTCGCCACGCGACCCGGCGGCACGGCGCGACTCACCCTCACGACGAATCCTCATCGAGACCTCTCCAGTCTTTGGCGACGATGACGCTACCCCAACGACCCCGGCAGGCGTCTCGCCGCGGGGCGCGGTTCACTGCATGCGTCAGCCGCTGCGCTCGAACCGATACCCGACCCCACGCACGGTGGTGATGAGCTCGTTGGAGCCCTGCTCGCCCAGCCGCTTGCGCAGACGCTTGATGTGGACGTCGAGCGTCTTGGTGTCGCCTACGTAGTCGTGGCCCCACACGACATCGATCAACGAACCCCGCGGCACCACCCGCCCCGCGTTGTCCATCAGGTGCTCGAGCAGCTCGAATTCCTTCAGGGGAAGGTGCACGGGAGCCCCGCCGACACGCACCTCGTGACGGCCGAGATCCAGGACGATTCCCGACACCTCGATGGTCTGATCGTCCTCGACGACCAACTCGGCAGGGCCGCCGCCCTGGCGGCGCAAGACGGCCCTCATGCGGGCGACCAACTCACGCAGCCGGTAGGGCTTGGTCACATAGTCGTCTGCGCCCATTTCTAGACCCAGAACAGCGTCGATCTCGGAGCCCTTCGCCGAGACCATGATGATCGGCACCGCCGACGTCTTTCGCACCTCACGGCACACGTCCAGCCCTGACATCTTGGGCAACATCACGTCCAGCAGCACCAGGTCGGGGTTGAGGCTCTCGAACATCTCGAGGGCCTGGACACCGTCGGCTGCAGGGTGAACTCGAAACCCTTCCCGGCGCAGCCCGGCCTCGAGCGCCTCCAGAAAGGCGGGCTCGTCATCGACGACGAGAACGTCGATCTCAGCTGGCATCTGGTTCATCCTCCGGAATCGAGATTGTGAAGGTCGAGCCCGCGCCCTCACGCGAAACGACGCGCACGTCGCCCCCGTGATTGGCTGCAATGTGCCGGACGATCGACAGGCCCAGGCCCGTGCCGCCGGTGGCTCGGCTGCGAGCCCTGTCGACGCGATAGAAGCGTTCGAAGATTCGTTCGAGGTCTTCGGCAGGGATACCTATCCCCTGATCGCGCACATAGAACTCGACCGCGTCATCGAGGTGTTCGGCTCCTACCTGAACCTTCGACCCCTCTGGCGAGTACTTGATGGCGTTGTCGAGCAGGTTCGCGACGGCATGCACCAGCAGATCGCGATCTGCCTGAACCCACACGTCGCGTTCGCCGACGATCTCGACGGGTACATCGCGGGTCCGCGACTGCAGCGCAACCCGATCTGCGGCCTCGCCGATGACGCCATACGCATCGACCCGGTCGGTGCGGATATCGCGCTCGAACTCGAGCCGCGAGAGGTCGAGCAGGTCGTCGATGATCGCAGCGACACGATCTGCCTCGGTCGACACCGAGCTCAGCAGGCGCTGTCTGACCGAATCGTCGGTCTCGCCGTCGAGCGTCTCGACCAGCAGGCCGATGGCGGCAACCGGCGTCTTCAGCTCGTGACTAAGGTTGGCCACGAAGTCGCGCCTGATTCGGCTGATGCGTTCGTCGTTGCTGGTGTCGGTGAAAACCACCACCGCTCCGGCAACCGAGCCATCCACGGCCAGGGGTGCAGCATCGACCTTGATCGACCGCGGGGGCGGGCCGACGATATGTATCGGTTCGGTGCCCGGAACCCCCCTCAAGGCGTCGTCGCCCAGGCGCTCGGCAGCGGCCCGGACGAGCGCCAGGCCTTGGCGGCCCTGCATGACCTCGCTGGCGAAACGGTTCGACGCCAGGACCGACCCGTTCTCGCCGACGACCCTGACACCCACCTCGACGCTGCGAAGCGCCGTCGCCAGTACGTCACGCTCGAGCGAACAGGCTCTGTGGTCGTGTTGGAGCCGCTCGATCTGGCGAACCAGCTCAGCGCCGCCGGGTCGAGTAGCGCCTAGGCCGACCCTTCCTGAGAGCTCCGCCAACAGGTTTGCTAGCCGGCGACGCTCGGCCAAGTAGAGGATGAACGAGGCAAGCGCCACCACACAGGCGACGATCGCCAGCGCCGTCATGTCAGTCTCCGGACCCCGCACCGTCGCGCCGGGCCTTGGCCCTTGCAGCACCTGCATGCTCGGGAAGCGACCCGGTAACCAGGTACTCGACCCGCTCGGCGATGTTCACGGCGTGGTCGCCGATGCGCTCGTAGAAGCGGCCGATCACCGCCAACTGCAGAGCCTGTTGGGTGTTCAATACGTGCTGGCTGCGAGAGTCGAAGATGCCCTGGATGTACTCGTCGTGGAGATCATCGAGACGGTCGTCGAGCTCGTGCAAGATCTTGGCCAAGCCCGCGTCGCGATCGTTGTAGGAGTCCATCGCGTGACCGAAGAGCCACACACACTGCTCTGACATCTGCGATATCAGGCCGCGCAGTTGCGGATCGAGCTCGGTGCCGTGGATCCGCGGGATCGCCTTGGCGATGTTGGTCACGAGATCACCGCTGCGCTCGATCTCGCCGACCATCTTCAGGTCGGTCACCGCCTCGCGCAGATCGGCCGCGACCGGGGCCTGGGTGGCCATGATCAGGACGATCTGCTCTTCTGTTTCGAGAGCGATGAGGTCGAGGTCGTCATCGGAGGCAACGATCTGATCGGCAGACGACACGTCGCTCGACAAGAGGGCCGCAGTGACCTTTCCGATGCCCTCGGTGACCAATGCGGCCATCTCACCCAGGCTGCGGCTGACCGCCGCCAGATCCTTGTGGAATGCACTCCTGGTGTCTTCGCTCACGAAGCTGCCCTCCCCCTGGTGCCGATGGCTCCCATCAGCCGAATCGTCCGGTCACATAGTCGGCGGTTGCCTTCTGGGTCGGATTGGAGAAGATCCGATCCGTAAGGCCGTATTCGACCAGTTTGCCCGGTTTGCCGGTGCCTTCGATGTTGAAGAAGCCCGTCATGTCGCTGACCCGCGCCGCCTGCTGCATGTTGTGGGTCACGATGACGATGGTGTACTTCTCCTTCAGCTCCATCATGAGGGCCTCGATAGCGAAAGTCGAGATCGGGTCCAGAGCCGAGCATGGCTCGTCCATCAATACGACCTCGGGCTCTACTGCGATGGTGCGGGCGATGCACAGACGCTGTTGCTGACCACCCGAGAGCCCGCTTCCGGGCTTGTCGAGACGGTCCTTGACCTCTTCCCAGAGGTTGGCGCCGCGCAGCGACTTCTCGACTATGCCGTCTGCTTCCGATTTGGACATACGACGCGAGTTGAGGCGCATCCCAGCCAAAACGTTCTCGTATATCGACATCGTCGGGAACGGGTTGGGCTTCTGGAACACCATGCCGATTTTGCGGCGCACGGCCACCGGGTCCACACCCGGACCGTAGAGATCGACACCATTGAGCTCGACTGTGCCATGAACCCGGGCGCCCGGAATCACCTCGTGCATCCGGTTGAGCGAACGCAAGAAGGTCGACTTACCGCAGCCGGATGGGCCGATCAGGGCTGTGATGCTTTGGGGCTCGATCTCCATGCTGACCGACGACACCGCCAGGAAGTCGCCGTAGTAGATGTCGAGGTCGTCCACGCGGATTCGGTGACCCGAGTCGCGTGCTGGTTCAGCGACCTTGGCTGTCGCCTTCTGGCTGTCGGTCGAGTCTTCAGACATCTGCCTAGCTTCGTTCATTTCGATCGGTCGCTCCAGGTCTGCCAAATCGATCGAGTGTGTCTGGTCTGTCATCGGAGCCCCTTGGGTTTGAGAACTCGTGCAAGCAGGCGCGCGATCGCGAACAACAAGGCCACGATCAGCACCAGCACGAGGGCGGCCGTCCAGCCGCGGTCGTAGCTCGCCTGAGGTGGAACGCCCGGAGTCTTGTACGAGTAGTAGGCCATCGTGGCCAGGGTGGTCATTCGGCCGCTGAACGGGTCGGTGTGCAGACTGTCGGCGAGGCCGGCTGTAACCAGCAGCGGCGCCGTCTCACCCACAACCCTGGCAATCGCCAGCGTGACGCCGGTGAGGATTCCGGCGATCGCTGTGGGGATGACGACCTTCACGATCGTCCTCCACTTGGTCACCCCGAGCGCATACGAGGCTTCGCGCAGTTCGTTGGGAACCAGCCTCAGCATCTCCTCGGAGGTCCGAACGACGATGGGCATCATCAAGACGGCCAGTGCCACACCACCAGCCATCCCCGATCGGTGCCCGGGGCCGGTGAACAACACAAATAGTGCGTAGGCAAACAGGCCGGCAACGATCGAGGGAATACCGGTCATCACATCAACCATGCGGGTGACGGCCTTGGCCAGCGGCCCTCGACCGTACTCGACAAGATAGACGGCGACCATGATGCCGATGGGCACCGAGAGCACAGCGGCGATGCCGGTGACGATCAGAGTGCCCGCAATCGCATGCTGGCCGCCTCCACCGTCGCCCAGTACGTTTCTGAGGCTCTCGGAGAAGAACATCGTGTCGAATCGGGCCGCACCTTTGGAGACCACGGTCCAAAGCACGGAGACGAGGGGAAACACGATGAGTGCGAACGAGCCCGTGACCACGCCTGCCATCAGCTTGTTGCTCGCCTCGCGAGCGTCCTCGAGCTTGCGCGTGAGGGCGTAGATCGAGATCAGGTACATGATGAACGACAGCAGCATCGTCATGGCGATGCTGAACCGTCCCATCAGCAGCAACGAGATCACGACGCCCGCCAAGGTCGAAGACACCGCAACCGCAGCGACGATCTTGCGGTCGACCTTTATCTGGGGCAGGGGCTCGGGTCCGAGATCCATCTTGTGATCGAGTGTGACGCCCATCAGTTTGCTCCAGAGAACTCGGCGCGACGCTCGATGACCCACCGAGCCGAGTAGTTGACTGCGAACGTGATGGCGAACAACACCAAGCCGGTTGCTATGAGGCGATTCACCTCGAGTCCCGTCGATTCGGGGAACTTGAGTGCGACGTTCGCCGCGATGGTGTTCGAGTTCTGGGTCGAGATCGTGTTGAAGCTGATCACATCTGCAGGGGACAAGACCAGAGCCACTGCCATGGTCTCGCCCAGCGCCCTGCCGAGGCCCAGCATCGCACCGCTGATCACCGCCGATCGCCCGTAGGGAAAGACAGCCATCCTGATCATCTCCCACTTGGTGGCCCCCAGCGCGAACGCCGCCTCTTCGTGCAGCCTCGGGGTCTGCAGGAACACCTCTCGCGACACCGCGGTGATTATCGGCAAGATCATTACAGCCAGGACGATTGCGGCGGTCAGCATGGTCCGACCAGACGGCGAAGTAGGTCCGGCGAACAAGGGGATGAATCCGAGGTTGTCCTCCAACCACGGATAGGGACCACGAGCGAGTGCCGGCGCCAGTACGAAGATGCCCCACAGGCCGTATACAACGCTCGGAATGGCGGCCAACAAGTCGACGAGAGCACCGAGTGATTGGGCCAGTCGCTTCGGCGCGTAGTGGCTGATGTAGAGAGCCACGAACACCGCCGGAGGCGTCGCCAACAGCAGTGCAAGGGCAGAAGCCCAGACGGTGCCGAACACCAACGGCGCCACATATTCGAAGAACGTGTCGCCTGGCTCGATCGCGGAACTGTCGTTGGTGAAGGTCGGCAGGGCCTCGGCGAACAGGAAGATCGCCACTCCCGCGAGGATCACCAGGATGGTTATTCCCGACGCGACGGCCGTCAAGCTGAACAGGCGATCGCCCAGCGACGACGGGGCCTTGTACGCGACGCCCTCGGAAGGAGTACTTCCTGTGGGTTCGGCAGGCCCTGCTTCTGTGAGGGTCAATGTGAGCACTCCTTGTCGCTGGAAGCGAGCGCCCAAGGTTGGGGCGTCGGCTTACAGCTCGTCAAGAGCAAGAGCCCGGTGGCGCCATCGACGACGCCACCGGGCCCTGGTTCGCTTCGCCGACGGCTCAGCCAGCGACGCCGATGGCGTCGATGGCTACGGCGAGGCGCTGACGGAACTCATCGCTGATAGGGGCTGATCCGGCGAACTCCGAGGAAGTCGCCTGGCCCTCGGCCGACCCGATGTAGGTCATGAACGCCTTGACCAGGTCGGCCTCCTCCTGGGTCGGATAGTCGAGGCAGACGATGTGGTACGAAACGAGGGCCACTGGATATACGCCAGCCTCTTCGGTCGTGCGGTTCACTTCGATGGCGAAGTCGAACTCGCCACGACCGGCCACGACCTCCGACACATCGACGATGCGACCGGCTGCTTCGGGGGTGAAGGCCACGAACTCGTTACCGACCTTGATGGCCACCGCTCCCAGACCGGCCACCTGGCTGGCGTCTGCGTAACCGATCGAACCCTCACCGGCGGTGATTGCGGCCACGACGCCAGAGGTGCCGTCGGCGCCCTCACCACCGAGATCGCCGGGCCATTCCTCGATCGGACCGAACGTCCATACGTCGGGAGCAGCAGCTGCGAGGTAGTCGGTGAAGTTCTCGCTGGTACCAGACTTGTCCGAGCGGTGAACCGGGTTGATCGCCAGATCGGGCAGCTCGACGCCTGGATTGTCTGCGGCGATGGCCGCATCGTTCCAGTTGGTGATGGTCTCGGCGAAGATGCCTGCCAACGTGGCGGGCGTCATGTTGAGGGTCTCGATGCCCGGAAGATTGAACGCGGCAGCAACCGGAGAGATGTAGTGGGGCAGGTTGATGGCACCGCGCTCGCCTGGGCATCGATCGACCGCAGCAGCGAGTTCTTCCTCATCGAGATAGGCGTCCGACCCGGCGAACATCGTGGCGCCGGACAAGAACTGCTCGCGTCCGCCACCCGAACCGATGGGGTCATAGTTCACGGTGACGTCGGGGTTAGCGGTCTGGAAGCCTGCCTTCCAGGCGTCCATCGCGGCTTTCTGCGAAGAGGCGCCTGCACCGATCAGGGTTCCGGCCATCGAGCCAGAATCAGAACCGGAGTCGCCAGCAGCGGTGGTGGTGGCGCCGCCATCATCGCTCGACGAGTCGTCGGAATCGCCGCATGCGGCTGCGACGAGGCTCAGGGAAAGGACAATGGTCAGGAACCAGACCAGTCGCTTCGTTTGCTTCACGGGGGTTGCCTCCTCGGCGGGATACATCGGGACCGCCGGCTTGGGGCGGTCATCGAGGCGACAACCTAGATATGGCTTATTGCGTTCAGCTGTTCGTTACCTGAACACGGCATGAACAAAGGTGAACGAAAGGCAAACTGCCTGGTCAGAAGGCATGAATGCGCTTACAGATCTCGTGTAACACCTGTCACACGCACCCTTGCGGTCTGGGTTCAGCCGGCGTTGACGGCCATGGCGGCCAGTCTGCGACGCTTCAGGATGCGGCGGCGTTCTCGCTCGCTGGCCCCGCCCCAGACGCCGTGGTCGATGCGATTGACCAGGGCGTATTCGAGGCAGACCTCCTTGACAGGGCAAGTGGCGCAGACCTTGCGGGCCCGGTCGACGCCGACTCCATCGCTTGGGAAGAATTCGCTGGGCGGACGGTCCGCACAGTTCCCCTTTGACATCCAGTTCGTGCTCATATGCGCAACCCCTCCGTTGACCTCTACGACGAACGAACTAGCCGTTCGGTTCCCGAGATCGCCAGGTTTTCCTGTCGACTGTTTTTCTGGGTTCCGCCCGCGGTCCGAACCTCGCACCCCGAGCCCAACAGAAGCTTCAGAATCTGCAACGCACGTCGGTCTCGGGTATTGCGGCTCGACCACCCCGAATCGGGATATTACAGAACGGTGACGGAATTGCTACGTTTTTGTTGAGACGATCTCGGTGCGGCACTCCCACGCAGCGTCGACGACGACGGGTAGGATTGTCGGTCGATCTCGTTAGGAGTGAGCGTGAGCAACATCGAGACCAGCGAAGAAACGATCCCGCCCGTCGCCGGCGCCCGCATCGTGTATCTGGGCCCGGTCGCGCCCCACTGGGAGGTCGAGTGCACCTTCGGAGACCAGACAGTGGTTGACGACTTCCGCACGCGCACCAATGCGAGGCTGTTGCTGCTGCCTCCCCACGATCCCCAGTTCCGCCGCAACCGCGAACGCGTTGCCCGCGACGCCGAACGCGAGAACATCGACCTGTCGTGGGACCTGGGCATCCCAGAAGACGGCCAAGACTGACCTTGGTCTAGGGCTCGAGGCCCACCAGGTCGACGAGGTGTCGGCTTGCGTCGACGACCTTGTCGCCCCATGACCGCTCGGTCTCAGGCATCATGTCGGTCATAGCCAAGATGTCGTCGATTACCGAGCCCGACAGCAGGTAGACCGAGTCGCCTCGCCCCACCACCAGGAAGTGGCGGTCTTCGATGGTGCCAAGCCATGCCGGGCTTCCGGCGACCTCGAGCCTCTCACCACCGGGCAGGCCACCCCAGTCGACGCGACCGCGCTGAACCATCACCGACACCTCCTCTCGACCGTTCGAGTAGAGGTAATGGTCGACTCCACCACGCCGCATTGCCGCAACCAGGGCAAAGCCCTCGGCCTCGGCAGGCATCGACTGATCGGCCTCCGCTGTCTCGTTCGAGCCGGCAGCCGCCTGGGCTTCGAAAGCAACCACACCGGCCAGATCGGGAAGGACCTCGGTCGATGACCCGGTTCCGACCAGCACGCCCCAGAAAGCGACCGACACCAGCGCGCTCAGTGCTGCAGCCCGGGTGCGGGTGCGGCGACGCGGTCGAGCGACCGGACCAAACGGTGAACGTCGATCGAGCGCCTGAGCGAACTCGGTGGGCATCTCGAGAAGCGGTAGATCTCGTATGCGCTGGCGGACGTCGCTCAGCTCAGCCA
The DNA here is from genome assembly GCA_041394185.1 of Acidimicrobiales bacterium. NCBI lineage: Bacteria > Bacillati > Actinomycetota > Acidimicrobiia > Acidimicrobiales > Acidimicrobiales bacterium. The sequence goes on along the minus strand of JAWKIQ010000002.1, from coordinate 1,174,128 downwards.
TCCGAAGCCCCAGTTGAGGGTCTTCGAGCATCGCTGCCTCGACTGCGGCCCGTTCCGCGTCATTGAGCTCGCCGTCGATGTATGCGCTCAACAATTCAGAAACGTCGTCGGTGGATGTCACGCTTCGCTCCTGGTGGCGTCGAGCGCGTCCCTCATCTGAGACCTGGCTCGGTGGATTCGGCTTCGGATGGTGCCGAGCGGCGTGTCGAGCGCCTCGGCGATCTCGGCATAGCTGAGACCCACCACATCGCTCAGGACCAGGGCCGCTCGGAAGTCTTCGGAGAGTTCGGCCAACGCCTGTTGGACCTCGTCGGAGAAGGTTTCGCCTTCCAGGGTCACATCGGCAGGAGATGAAGTGGGCAGAACCCGTTCGGGGTTGTCCTCTGGAAGGGCGTCGGCCGGACGGCGCTTCTTGCGCCTGACTTCGTCCAGGAAGGCGTTGGTGGTGATACGCGACAGCCAGCCCTGCATGGATCCGGGCCGGTAGGTCCTGAGGCCGCGCTGCACGCGGACGAGAACATCCTGGACCAAGTCTTCGGCGTCGGCCCGGTTGCCTGTGAGTCGATAGGCGACCGTGTAGATGAAGGCACCGTGCTCGCGGGCGACCTCTTCCCAGGTGGGAACGGCCAGTCGAGCGTCAGCGTGTGATCTCGATCGCCGTCGGGCTCGCCGGGAGTCAGCCACGACAAACCTCGTGGCGGGAAGCAGAACTGTGGCGGTCACACGTCTGCAACGTCGGCCTCACTGTCGAGGTTCCCGCAGACCGACTAATTGCCCAAGCCCTGGCGAGATCGTCAATCCTGGTCGTCGCGAGGGTCCTCGGAACCCTCGCGGAGGCCGTCTTTGAACTCGCGCTGAGCCTGACCCAGCGAACGCGCCAGCTTCGGGAGCTTGGCGCCACCGAACAGCAAGAGCACGACGAGCAGGATCAGGATCAGTTCGGGCGGTCCGATATTCACGATTTGAAGGCTAGCGCTACTCCCCGGCCGCCGCGCGCCGCGCCAGTGCACGCTGGCGGCGCAGGCGCCGGCGCTCTCGCTCGCTCATTCCGCCCCAGATACCGAACTTCTCGCCCTGAACCAGCGCATACTCGAGGCAGTCCTCGCGAACCACACAGCCTCGGCAAACCTCTTTGGCTTCCTTCGTCGACGCACCCCGTTCTGGAAAGAACAGATCGGGCTCGACTCCGAGACAGTTGGCGAAGTCCCACCAGGTCTTCGGTTCAGCGTCCTCGAAATCGGGCGCAGATTCGGGGATGAGTGACATTGGGCTCCTGCTGCAACAACGGCCGGGGCCGATGTGCGCGATGGTTGGGTGTCGACCCGCTTAGGGTTTAGATGACGTCGAAGTAATTACAACCACGCGATTGTGGAGCCTTCATGACGGTTTCGCAAATAAATCCTCAAGGTCAACCACGGGTCGAGACATATCGCGCGCTCCGCAACCCACTGCCCACTCTGAGGCTTGAATCAGCCGACTCGAGCACACAAATTGACCACACCTGACGATTCCTTGGGGCTGGCGATCGAACGGCTCTCGAACGATCCCCGGCTCGTGTGGCGGGCGACCGAGCCGGCTCGGCGAGCCACATACGGTCGTCCAGCGCATCCGGGCGACGACACACCTCAGGGCCTCGCCGGTTTAGCCCCGAATGGTCTATGGCAGCACCAGGCCGAAGCGATCGACCTGATCGCAGCGGGCCGAGACGTCGTGGTGGCCACGGCGACGTCGTCGGGTAAGTCGCTGTGTTATCAGCTGCCGATAGTCGCACGTCTGAACACCGATCCGGCTGCGACGGCACTGGTCATACAGCCCACGAAGGCTCTCGCCCACGACCAGCTTCGAACGATGGCGCAGATGGTGGCGCCGGCCGTGTGCGTCGGCTACGACGCGGATACAGACGTCGAGCTCAGGTCAGAGGCCAGGCGAAGGGCCAACATCGTCTTCACCAACCCCGAGATGCTGCACACATCGCTGCTGGCAGGCCACATGCGATGGGCCCGCTTCTGGGCCAACCTGACCTACGTCGTGGTCGACGAACTCCACACCTATCGGGGCGGGTTCGGGTCGCACATGGCCCAGATCCTGCGCCGCCTCCATCGGGTGACACAGCTGCACGCATCGAAACCCCGGTTCGTCTTCACCAGCGCCACCATCAACGACCCTGGTCGCCTGGCCAGCGAGCTGCTCGGCTCGCCGGTCGAGGTCGTAGACGTCGACGGTGCTCCCAGAGGGCCCCGCACCCACGCCGTGTGGGACACCAGGCAGAGCCCGAATGGCCTCACCGAGGAGGCCGCCAGCCTGCTGTGCCACTTCGCTGCCGAAGGCCACAGAACTATCGTTTTTGCTCGATCCAGAGCCGGCGCCGAAGCGATCGCAGCCGCGGCCAAGAGACAAAACCCTCGAGTCGAGATCGAGGCTTACCGAGCGGGTTACACGCCTGACGAACGCCGGGAGATCGAGCACAGACTCAAGGACGGCCGACTTCAGGGAGTGGTGACGACCTCGGCTCTCGAGATGGGCATCGATATCGGAGACCTCGACGTGACCATTGCGGCCGGATTCCCGGGATCGCTGACGTCGCTGCGCCAGCAGACAGGGCGGGTGGGCCGGCGTGGCCAACACTCGGCCTCGATCCTGGTGGCAGGGAACAACCAACTGGACCGATGGTTCGCGACCCATCCAGACGAGTTGTTGTCCCGGCCGGCCGAGGCGGCTGTGTTGAATGTCGAGGCGCTGCACGTCGTCAGGCGTCACCTCGCGTGCGCGGCTCATGAAGTACCTCTCGACCCCATGACCGATCTCGCCTACTGGCCCAACACGCTGGACGAGGCTGTCTGCGACCTGGCAAGGGTGGGCCTGATAGAGGTCGCGGGCGGCAGAGCACGGTTGAGCGCCGGCGCCAACCCGGCCCGAGGCATTGGACTGCGGTCGAGCGACGGTGGCGTGGTGCGCATCGAAGACCGAAACGGTGCTCTGGTCGGAACGACCGACAAGTCGCGGGCCCGCAGCGAGGTGCACCCAGGTGCGAGATACGTACACCGGGGATGCGCTTGGCAGGTGGTGAGCCTGGACCTCGCCCGAGCCGTTGCCGTGGTCGAGCCCGACCAGCGAGGAGATATCTCGACTTCGCCGGTCAAGTCGATCGAGCTGGAGGTACTGGAAGCCGTTCAGCATCGATCAGGCAAGCCGGTGGCCGCCTTCGGACGAGTCGGACTGACCGAGAGCGTCGACGGCTATGTGCTTCGCCGCTCGGGGCGATCCGAGCGATTCGACCTGGCGGTCGATCCGCGCACGTGGACGACCGAGGGTCTGTGGATCGACTTCGGCGGACGCGCGCGGCCGACCTTGGCCGCGATCCACGCCGCCGAACACGCCCTTGTCGCCGCGGCCGGACTGTTCGCGATATGCGACACCGGCGACCTGATCGGCCACACCCGCCGGCAGTCGAGCCGCGTGCGGATGTGTATCCACGACGGCAGGACGGGCGGCAACGGCATCTCGGCACTGCTGTTTCGCAACCTCGACGCCGTCGCCGCCCAGGCCTCAGCCCTGGTGCGCTCGTGTGACTGCACCTCTGGTTGCCCCAGTTGTGTGGTCAGCGCCCACTGCGATCGCGGCAACACCCGCCTGGACAAGGTCCGAGCAATCGAGGTCCTCGACCTGATCGCACGATGACGCCTCGAGCATCATGGTGGCCTCGGCCGAGAGCTTCCTGTTGGCCAGTAGTGCTCCGAACAGGCCCAGCGATGTGGGAGGGCCGTAGACCACGGTGACCGTGACCACAGCTCGAGACTGCGAGCCTCGGCTCAGGTTCACCGAGAGCCTGCCCGGGTCGAGTGAGGTCGAGCCCAACGCCGCGGCACGAACCATCGACTCGTCACCTCCGACAGCGGCCGCACGCGCACCTTCGCGGGCGGCGTGAACCACCATCAATTGATCACGCCAGAGCAACCCGACCTGCAGCACCGCCAACGCGATGAACAGGATCGGGCCCAGCACCAGCGCCAATTCGACGGTGGCCTGGCCGTCGTCGTCTGCGGTCTGCATCAGCCGGCCGCTCTGACCAGACCGTCGAACACAGCGTCGAGCAGTGAAGAAACCTTTCCGGTACCTGCGGCCCAGGCGGCGGCTAGGCCCACCACCAGCGCGACGACTCCGGTCACGAGGGCGTACTCGGCCGTGGCCTGGCCGGCCTCGTCCTTGGTGCGTTGTCCGGTGGCGGGCGTTTCGCCGACAACACGGGCAGGCGCCCCGCTGTCTTGTGCGACTTCTTCGAGCATTGATCTGGTTCCCTTCGTTGGGAGGATGTGGAAGGGGGAAGTGGGGTTTGGGGATCGTGGCGACCGGTGCTGAGGCCTCATGGTCCGAGCACGGCCAGCAGCGACGGCACGACGGCAACGAGCGCGAACGCAGGCAGATGGCACATAACGAGAGGACCGCTGAGCCACACCGACAACCTGCGCGCCCGAGCAGTCAGTTCCTGCGAATCGAGCCGGCGCAGATCGGCGCCGATGCGATCGAGTTCGGCGGCCAAGGGCCGGCCCGAGGCCGCTGCATCGGCCAGGGCGTCGAGCGCCAGGCCCAGAGGGGTGGCCGGGTCGATTGCGGCCAGCCTGACGGCGTCGGTTGCACTGGTGCCCAGGGCCAAAGCTCTTTCGACAGGCGCCAACAACTCACTGCGCTCGGGGGGAGAGAAGCGGACACAACGCCCCAGGGACTCGCCGAGGCTGGCGCCACGCCGGGCCGATAGAGCCAGCAGATCGATCAGATCAGAGGCTTCACAAGCCCGGAGGGCCGGCCGGGCACGGCTTCTGCGGAGGCCGGTGGCCACGCGCCTGCGCAATGCCGGCGGCAACCACACCCAGATGGCCCAGGCAACCCCCGCCCACAACATCGAGGTCATACCGAAGCCTCGACCTGGGTTATCAACCGCAACGACCAGGCGGTGCCCACGAGCGACAGTGCAACTCCGGCGCTCAGCACCGTTGCGGCCAACGTCGCGTCGAGGTGAGGGTCGAATATGCCCGCTCGGCCGAAGAATCCGAACGCGACACCAGCCAGGGGCACGAGCGCCATCAGGAGGGCAGACGCTGTGGCTTGAGAGGCCTGTGCAGAAATCTCCGAGCGCCTGAGCCTGCGCTCGCGCATCGCCACCGCAGCACCCAAGAAGGTTGGCTCGGCATCTGACATGCGTTCGGCGGCCAACTCGATGGTGGCGCCGACGAAGCGCACGTCTGGGTCGGCGTGCGACCGCAACGGCTCGGTGGCCAGCTGATACGGCGCCCCGGCCTCGAGCCGGCCGACTACGTGACCCAACTCGGCGCCCAGGCCCGGCGCCAGGAGCGAAGCCCCTCTGAGCGCATCGGCCAGAGGCAAGCCGACCCCGAGGCTGGCCCCGGCGGCCTCGACAAACTCTGGCAACGCCTTACGAGCCCGCATCCGAGATCTGCGTTGTGCAACAGCACGCGCGATCTGGAAGCCAACCGCGACGTCGAAGGCCAGCAGCCCGAGCCAAATGGCACCCGACGCCGCGAACGCTGCCGCACCCGCAGCCGGGGGTATGAGCCGATGAGTGCGTGTCGCCGCCAGAGCCAGCACCCCGGCAACAACGGTCATCGGCGGAATCCGAGCCTGAACTCGGCCACATCGACAATGGCTCGGCGACCGTCTGGACAGCGGCCGAGCACCACCACCTTGTCGAAAGCCCTGGACAGCTGGTCGACGCCGGCGTCGTCGAGTGGACCCTCGACCCCCGCCCGGTAGAGAGAGGTCAGCCTGGCAGCTGCCGCGTGGGCATCTCCGGCATGTATCGAGGCCAGGCCGCCCCGGTGACCGGTGGAAAGGGCATGCACCAGATGGGTCGCCTCGGCGCCACGCACCTCACCAACGACGATGCGGTCGGGCCTGAGCCGCAGCGCCACGCGCACCAGATCGCCGAGGCCCACCGTGGGGTTGATGCCATCGTCGCGGGCCACCAGGCGGGCCACATCACCATGGGAGGTGACGATCTCGGCGACGTCCTCGATCACGACGACGCGCTCGCGTGGGTCGACCGCATCGAGTAGAGAGCCGATGAGGGTGGTCTTGCCGGCGCCGGTGACGCCTGCGACCAGGATCGACGAACCCTCCCCCACCAGCTCCAGGAGTTGGCCGATCAAACCCGACCGAGCTTCGACGAACGAGCCGATGCCGGCGAGGTCGGTGCGGCGTCGCCGGATGGCAACCACCGGGCCTCGCACTGCCACCGGCGCAACGACGACGGTCACCCTGTGACCCGACGGCAGCGAACTCTCGATCACGGGCGAGCGCACGTCGGGCCGGCGCCGGGTCAATGCCGAGATTCGGTCGACGAGAAGGCGCACACCGTCGGCATCGAGCACCACCGACGAAACCTCCAGCGATCCGTCGCGCTCGACCAGCACCGGGCCCGGGCCGTTGATCAACACATCCGAGACCGTCGGCTCGCCGAGCAAGGATTCGATCTCGCCCAAACCGAGCACGCGACGCCGTACTGCGGCGACCACGCTGGCCAATACGGGCTCAGAAGCCCATGGAGCGAACGAGCGGGCCAGTTCGGCCAGAGCCGAAGGATGTTCGACCCCATCGATTGCGGCACGGCGGTGAACGGCCGACACCAGCACGGATATCTCGCCGAACCCGGCATCGACACCGTCGAGCGGTTCGCTTGCAGCGACCACGCGGAGACTCCTCTTAGAGAGACGACTTCAACAGTGGGGGAAGTTGTCTGGAGGAGGAAGTTGGGTCAGACCCTATCGGGACACTGTGACGGTGACACGGCGGAGCGTGCGAGCGTGAACGTGGCGGAGGTGGACGGGAATCGAACCCGCCGGACGGGGATCACCCGTCCCACCCGCTTTGAAGGCGGGGGAGCCCACCAGGCGCTCGGACACCTCCCCGACCACGTTCGCTCGATTGGCCGAACAAGTTCGGCTGGGAGGCTCGACCGTAGCCCCGAATCAGACCGACAGGAGGTCTCGGGCACCGGTGTCGCTGGATGGATGCCTGAGCTTCGACATCGCCCGGGCCTCGATCTGGCGGATACGTTCGCGGGTGAGGCTGAAATGCTCACCGACCTCTTCTAGGGTGCGCGGCTCGCCCCGGTCGAGACCGAAGCGCAGCTTCAGGATTTCGCGCTCGCGCTCGTCGAGCGGGGCGAGAAGGCGGTTGATCTCTTCGGGCAGCAATGCCGTGGCTGCAACCTCGAACGGAGACTCGGCCGAGCGGTCCTCGACGACGTCGCCCAACTCGGCATCGCCGTCTTCGCGCAATGGCTCTGACAACGACAGCGGTTCGGCGGCGAACCGCAGGGCCTCGGTGACCTTGTCTTCTGGCATCTCGACCTCGGCCGCCAGCTCGGCCAAGGTGGCAGGGCGGCCCATCTTCAGCTCCAGGCGCGAGCGGGCCTTCTGCAGCCGGGCCAGGGTGTCGCCCGCGTGAACCGGAAGCCGAATGGTGCGGCCGGTATTGGCGATGCCGCGGGTGATTGCCTGGCGGATCCACCAAGTGGCATAGGTCGAGAACTTGAAGCCCTTGCGCCAGTCGAACTTCTCGACTGCGTGCATGAGCCCGAGGTTGCCCTCCTGGATCAGGTCCAGCAGAGGAAGGCCAGATGCCTGGTACTTCTTGGCGATCGACACGACCAGCCGCAGGTTGGACTGGACGAAGGTGCGCTCGGCCTCTTCGCCGGCACGAGCCGCCTTGCGGAACTCGCGCTTCTTGGCTGCGGTGAGCGGCTTGCCTTCCTCACAGGTTCCACGATCGAGGACCTCGCGAGCCTCGTTGCCGGCTTCTATCGCCTGGGCGAGCCGGACCTCGTCGTCCTTGGTCAGCAGCGGGTACTGACCAATGTCGGTGAGATACAGCCGGACGAGGTCTTCCTCATCCCGTTCTACCCGCTCCTTGGCCACGTGGTATCGCTCCTGTGAAGGCAGTCACTCTGCTCGTGTCGGTACCCTACCGAGACCGCACCGATTCGACACGAAACGATAGCGATCCAGTGCCGCACCAACACGGCCCCGCATCACATGCCCGCCGCCTTTTGGGAAACCCCCCGGCGACGGCCACGCGTTCAGGACAGATCGGCGAGTTTACCAGCGCGATGGAGCAATTCGCGGGGACACGCCGCCATTTGGTCGTTGCAGCCAGGCGAAAACGCGTACAGACCGGCACCAGTGGTGCCGGTCTGTATCCGAACGGAACGATCAGATTCAGGCGAGAGCGCTGCAGACCGTGTCGGTCATCAGGGCGGTGATGACGTATGGATCGGCGTTGGCGTTGGGCCGGCGGTCCTCGATGTAGCCCTTCTGGTCGACGGCGACCTGCCAGGGGATACGAATCGAGGCGCCGCGGTCGGAGACGCCGTAGCTGAACTGGTCATAGCGCTGGGTCTCGTGGGCGCCAGTGAGGCGGTCCTCGATGCCGTGGCCATAACCCGTGAGGTGCTTTTCGGGAACCCCTTCGGCGCCCAGGGCCTCGCAAGCAGCGATGATGGGCTCGTAGCTCTCGCGCATGGCCTTGGTGGAGAAGTTGGTGTGCATGCCGGCGCCGTTCCAGTCGCCCTTCATCGGCTTGGCGGCAAGGCTCATCTCGAGGTCGTACTCCTCGCCCACCCGATAGAGGAGGTAGCGGGCGATCCACATGTGATCGGCGACGGTGAGAGTGTCGGCCGGGCCGATCTGGAACTCCCACTGACCGGGCATGACCTCGGCGTTGGTGCCAGAGATCATCAGGCCCGCATCGATGCAGAGCTTGGTGTGCTCCTCGACCAGTGGGCGGCCGTGGATCTTCAGCGCACCAACGCCGCAGTAGTAGGGGCCCTGCGGTGCGGGGAAGCCGTTCGGCGGGAACCCTGCCGGCCAACCCGTGCGGGGGTCGATCATGGTGTATTCCTGCTCGAGGCCGAACAGGGGTTCCTGATCGCCGTACTTCTCGAAAGCCTCACGGGCCTTGGCACGGGTGTTGGTGGGGTGCGGGGTCTCGAGGTCGGTGAGGAAGGTCTCGCACATCACGATGATGTCGTCGCCGCCACGAATCGGGTCTGGGCAGCTGAACACCGGCTTCAAGACGACGTCGGAGTTGTCGCCGGTTGCCTGGTTGGTGCTGGAACCGTCGTAGCCCCAGATGCCGGGCTCGGCGCCGTCCTGGAGGATCCTCGTCTTCGAACGGATCTCGGCAGTCGGTTCCGTGCCATCGATCCACAAGTATTCAGCGCGATACGCCACTGCACGTCCTTAGTTGTGTGGGGGTCGAGTTCGTAGGTCGAACGCCGCAGACGTTCACTGCGACGGCCAAACTGTAGATCGGACCTGATTTCGTGAACATTGCCCGAATGTGAACGCAGTGTGAACCGATGGCCGGGGCCTTCCAAGAACCTGACGGATGGGTCGACAATGTGCGCCATGGAACGCCAAACCGAATACGTCATGCGCAAGGTGGAGGACCGCGGGGTGCGCCTGGTCCGCCTGTTGTTCACAGACGTGCACGGTCAGCTCAAGTCTCTGAACATCGGCCCGGCCGAGCTCGAGGCGGCGTTCGAGGAAGGCATGCTGTTCGACGGCTCGTCGATAGACGGATTCAGCCGCATCGCCGAAGAAGACGTTCTGGCCCGCCCAGACCCACACTCGTTCCAGCTGCTCAGCTGGACCGACAACGACGAGCGGGTCGCCAGGATGTTCTGCGACATCGACCGGGCCAACGGTGAACCGTTCGAGGGCGATACCAGGCAGGTTCTGCGCCGGCAACTGGATCGGGCCAGGGAGGCCGGATTCACGTTCTTCGTCGCCCCCGAACTGGAGTACTTCCTGTTCGAGAAGGGTGACCCCAGCCAGCCACTGGTTCCGCTGGACCAGGGTTCGTACTTCGACCTGACCACCGCAGACGTCGCCAGCTCGATTCGTCGGCGCACACTCCAGGCGCTGGAGAGCATGGGGATCAGCGTCGAGTACTCGTTCCACGAAGACGCCCCCAGCCAGCACGAGATCGACCTGCGCTATACCGACGCTCTGACCATGGCCGACAACGTCATGACCTTCCGCTTGATCGTGAAGGAGATCGCCATCGAACACGGCGTGCACGCCACGTTCATGCCCAAACCCATGGCGGCGCATCAGGGCTCTGGAATGCACACACACCTGTCGCTGTTCCGTGGCGACGAGAACGCCTTCCACGACCCCGACGACCCGATCGGGCTGACCCCGGTGGCCAAACAGTTCATGGCCGGTCTGCTGCGCCACGCACCCGACATAACCGCCGTCACCAACCAGTTGGTGAACTCTTACAAGCGGTTGGTTCCCGGTTTCGAGGCCCCGGTTTCGGTGTCATGGGCTCGGTCCAACCGGGCCGCTCTGGTGCGCGTGCCCTCGATAAAGAAGGGCAAGGCCGAGTCGGCTCGGGTCGAGTACCGCTCGCCAGACCCGGCGTGCAATCCGTATCTGACGTTCGCGCTGATACTGGCGGCCGGCCTCGACGGGATCGAGAACCAGATGGAACTGGGCCCCGAGGCCCCAGCCGATCTGTTCAAGATGGATCCAAAGCAGATGGCTGCGGCCGGCTATACCCCACTGCCCGACTCGCTGGGCGCCGCCCTCGACAAGCTGGAAGCATCCGAGCTGGCCAGAGACGTCCTTGGTGTTCATCTGTTCGAGTGGTTCGTCCGCAACAAGAGAGCCGAGTTCGCCACCTACAAGTCGCAGGTGACCCAGTTCGAGCTGGATCGCTACCTGCGCAACGTGTGAGGCTGGCAACCAAGTGGAACCGATTCTCGTCTACCCCTCACCGCCGCCGCCCGAGCTGGCTCGCAGCCTGGACCTCGCCGGCTATTCGTGGAAACCCGTCGCCGACGAGTTCGATGCGATTCGATCCGAGCCCGACGACGGCTGGTCGGGGGCAGTGATCTCAGCCGACGCTGTCGAGACCACCGACGAGGCGTGGGGCGTTTGCCGAGCGCTGCGAAGGCGCGACGACGCAGCCCCACCCTTACTGCTGCTGGTTCGCGGCAACCAGCTGGACGAGCTGGAGATGCGCGACGAGCTGTTCGACGACTTCTGCCTGGCCCCGTTCCACCCCCGTGAGCTGGAGGCCAGACTTCGTCACCTGTTCCAGCGCGAGGGCACGGCCGGCTCGGGCGAACTGGTCGAATATGGGCCGCTGGTGCTGAACCTCGAGACGTACGAGGCCGCCGTTGAGGGTCACCCGATCGACCTCACCTACATGGAATACGAGCTGCTGAAGTTCTTGGCCAGCCACCCCGGCCGCGTCTTCACGAGAGAAGTCCTGCTGAACCGGGTGTGGGGCTACGAGTACTACGGCGGCGCCAGGACCGTCGACGTGCACGTGCGACGTCTGCGATCGAAGCTGGGCGAAGAGAACGCCAACCTGATTCAGACCGTGCGCTCGGTGGGCTACAAGTTCGGCCAGTCGCGCTGGGCCCGAGATCAGTAGTTGGTTTCGAGCAATTCGCTGTCGGCGTGGCGTTCGGCGGCGTCGTTGTTCAGGACGCCGCCCAGAAGCGCTGCGACGATCGACATGCTGGCGACGATGATCACCGGGGCGACCAATAGCAGCACGACGATGATGATTCCTCCGAGCATGGCGACAGTCTAGCTCTGCTGGCCCACGTAGGCCCACGCCTCGATTTCGACCAGGCCGCCCAGTGGCAGGGCAGCAACCGCGATGGCCGATCGGCTGGGCTTGTGATCTCCGAAGGCCTCGGCGTAGATGCCGTTGATGGTGGCGAAGTCCGAGATGTCGGTCATGAACACGGTGCACTTGGCAACGTCGCCCATGGTGGCGCCCGCCGACTCGAGAACCGAGGCCAGGTTGACGAGAGCCTGGCGGGCCTGAGCTTCGACCCCCTCGACCAGGGCACCGTCGCTGAGTCCGAGCTGACCCGAGACGATCACCCAGTCACCGGCACGGTGGAACAACGAATAGTGCGCTACTGGCTTGGACATGGGTGAACCTCTGGTCGCGTCGGTCGGATGGAGCAACAGTAGCGGCGACCCGGCTAGGTCGCTGCGCTGACGGGAATGGCCTGGGGACGCCCTGCCTGCGCCCAAGCCGCCGACGCGACTGCACAGAACACCGCCTCGCCGACGGCCACAGGCGCGGCGTCAGAGTTGACGATGTCGACGTGAATCGGTGGGGTGTCGACTGCGCGAAGCACCCCGAACGAGCGGATGGTCAGGTCCTGGACCTCGCCTTGTGAGTCGACGGCCAGCGCCTCAGAGCCGACGAAACCCAACGCCTGGTGAGCGGCTCCGATCGTGTACGACCGCAACACCACCGGGTCTAGGGGTGCTCCGGCCGAGACCACGAGGTGGACTCCATCGGAGTCGACAGCAGCCCTGCACCACGCGCCTGAATCGAGGGTGACGGTCACCTCGTGGTCGTTGCGGATTGCGGCCATTGCCATCTCGAGTTCGGCTCTGATCGCCCCGCGGACATGTATCGATGTCGGCGGACCCGACACCTCGACCGGCTCGACCACAACGCCTGGAGCGATCGCGGCCACCAGGCCTTCGACCCCGGGCGTGGCTGCCACCCTGAGCACGCCAGACATGTCGGGCCGCAGCCCGAGGGCCAGCGGGGGCCGCTTGGCACCCCTGCGCACGACATCTTCACGGTCGTAGAGAACCCGCACGGGGCGACCGTGTTGGGTAGCAAGCTCGGCGGCAACGGCCCGAAGGTGGTCATCGACCTTGGCTCCGAACGCACCACCGTTGGTGAGGGGGCCGACGGGAACCCCTCCGGGCTCGCAGTAGACAGCATCTGGCTCGAGGTAGGCGGGCTCGGTCCAGCAGGTCTGCAGGGCGGCGGCCCAAGGGCCGGCCGGCAACTCGATCGGGGGCGTCGGAACAACAGACGAGCGCCGACCCTGCACCTTGCCCATGGCGGCGCGGGCCTCGCTTATCGATTCGGCGACGATCCACGAGTCTCCAGAAGGCAGCGCAACCAGGGAATCGCGACTGGCCAGGTCGTCGGCGAATCCTGATCGGCCTATGGCCACCGAAGGGCCGACCCTTTGAGGTGCGCCGCCCTCCAGCTCGGCCCGCCGTGACGCGGCTGCCACATCGCGGTCGTCTGGCTGCGTGGCACCTTGGGCCACCAGCGCCGCAGCCTCACGAATGGGCAACCAGCCCGTACACCTGCACAGATGCCCCAGCAGGGCCTTGTCGACCGTGCCGCGGTCGGTGAGATCGGCGCCCTTGGCCGCCGCCCCCTCCAGCCGGCAGATGATGCCAGGGGTACAAAAGCCGCACTGGCTGCCGCCGGTCGCAAACATTGCGTCGGCCCAAAGGTCGCGCCGCTGGGGCTCTATGCCCTCGACGGTGGTGACGGAACGTCCGCGTATGCGACGGGCCGGTGTCACGCAAGACACCCGGGGAGCTCCGTCGACCAGCACCGTGCAGCAACCACACTGGCCCTGTGGCGAGCAGCCGTCCTTGACCTCGATGCGGCCCAGCTGATCGCGAAGCACCTCCAGCAGGCTGAGCCCCAGATCGGGTACTTCGACCGGTTGGCCGTTCAGCTGGAAGCCGAGGCGCGCACCGTCGCTCACTTGGCGAGCAGCTCGCGATGGCGCGGATCGGCCGTCACGTGCCCGGCAGCGAACGAGCAAAGGGGCGTGATGGTGCGTCCTTGTTCGCGAAACATGTCGAGCATGCCGTCGAGTAGGCGAGCCGCGTATCCATTGCCACGATGTGCGTGCACCGTCTCGACATGGGGCACCACGACATTGTCGCCGTCGGCGTGAAACTCGGCGAAGCTGACCAGCTCACCGTCGCGCGTCAGCTCGAAGCGGCCGCGTGCCGTGTTCTCGAACAGGCCGAAGCCCGAGCCTTCAGCTGAAGCTGTTGCCACAACCACACGTGCGCTGGGCGTTCGGGTTGTCGATCGCAAACCCAGAACCCATCAGGCCGTCTTTGAAATCGAGGGTTGCGCCCTCGAGCAGCTGGGCGCTCATCGGGTCGGAGACGACCTTGACACCATCGAACTCGATGGCCATGTCGTCGTCGGCGAACTCAGAATCGAAGTACATCTCGTAGGAGAAGCCAGAGCACCCGCCGGGCCGCACAGCCACGCGCAGCGCCAGACCAGGCTCGTTCTCTTCCTTGATGAGCTCGCCGACCTTGCTGGCGGCACCTTCGGTCAGAGTGATCATCGAAACCTCCGATGGAGAAGCTCTTTGGGTGTCCCCGAGTGAAGGAAGCCTACCGGCACCGAGCCGCACCTCCACAAGCCGAAACCCTCGACACGAACCGACTCGAGAGCGGGAGGCGAACCAGCCCGTGCTCGGTACATTCCATTCATGGCCGAGACGAACGCCGCCACATCAGACGACGTCATCGCGATCCTCCGAGGGGTGATGGACCCCGAGCTCAACGACAACATCGTCGACTTGGGCATGGTCAGGGGTGCCGAGATCGCAGGCACCGAGGCGATCATCACGATCGCTCTCACCACCGCAGGGTGCCCGCTGCGCGCAACCATCAAGCGCGACGTGCAGCATCGGGTCGAAACCCTTCCCACCATCGACAAGGTCTCGCTGGTCTGGGACGAGCTCACCGCCGAGGAAAAGGCCCGAACCATGGAGCGCGCCCGCGCCAAGGCGCGCGAGGACGCCACACCAACGCGTGTACCCACCAACACTCGGGTGCTGGCAATCGCATCGGGCAAGGGTGGCGTCGGCAAGTCGTCGGTCACCGTGAACCTGGCTGCGGGCCTGGCTGCCCGGGGTCACTCGGTCGGCGTTCTCGACGCAGACATCTGGGGCTTTTCGGTGCCCCGCATGCTGGGGGTCAGCGACCGGCTGGAAGCCGAACGAGATCAGCAGTCGGGCCGGCCGGTCATTCGCCCCGAGACCACCCAGATCGGCGGCAACACCTTGCAGGTCGTGTCGATGGGGTTGCTTGTCGACAGCGAGGAATCGGCGCTGATGTGGCGTGGCCTCATGCTGGCCAAGGCCGTGGAACAGTTCCTGAACGACGTCGCCTGGGGCCCGATGGACTACCTGCTGATCGACATGCCTCCCGGCACCGGCGATGTTCAGATGGCGCTGGCCCGCCTGCTGCCCCAGGCCGAGATGGTGGTGGTGACAACTCCCGCGCGGGGGGCCCAGAAGGTCGCCACAAGGGTCGCCGACATGGCCCGCCGCAGCCACATGCCAGTAATAGGCGTCATCGAGAACATGGGCGCATTCGTGACGCCCAACGGCGAGACCTACGCCTTGTTCGGCGAGGGCGGCGGGCGTCGCCTGGCCGACGAGATCGGCGCTCCGCTGATCGGCTCGATACCGCTCGAAGCGGCCGTCAGCTCGGGAGGTGATGCCGGCAGCCCGGTGGCCATCGATGGTCAGGGGCCAGCCGCTGTGGCCATCCGCGACATCGTCGAGCAACTGGCAACCGAGATCGCGCCACCCAACGACCTGGGGGGCTGCAGCGCTCGGATGATGGCCGCCGTCGAGGCCGCCCTCGACGCCCTCGACTGAACCATCGAGGGGCCGTCGCGCTCAGCCGGCCTCGTCGAAACCGTCGTCACCGGGCAGCAGCGGAACGAGCTGGCCGTCTCGCTTGACCAGTCGGGGCATGATCGCCGGGATATCGCGGCGCTTGGCGACGTCGGCCATCAGGTCGTCGACGGTGTCGAACCGGGCCACGTCTTCGAGGTTCTTGATAGTGGGAAAGATCATCTCGAACTCGCCCTTACGCTGACGTTCGAGGGCCACCACCGGCGAGATCCAGGCGCTGTCGACCGTTTCGCCACCGTCGTGCAGGGGCGTCTGGCCCTCGGGCATGCGGGCTACGAAGAACCTCGTATCGAACCGGCGGGGCGGGCCCTCAGGGGTGATCCAGTGGCTGAAGTAGCCAACCTGGTCGACCTCGAGCTGAAGCCCGCGTTCGCGACACAGCTGGGCCAAACGCACCTTGCCGTCGTAGACGTCTTGGCGCGCAGATGCCCAGAACTCGGCGTCGGCGTCGAGTGCCACATGGCGACCGTCGCCATCGCGGGCCAAAAGCACACCCGCCTCTTCGAACGACTCGCGGATCGCGGCCACGTACTGGGCCAGACCGCCCGACTCGACACCGAGCCTGAGACTGGCCTCAGAGTCCGAGAAGCCTCCACAGACACCGGCCAGACCCGGATCGGTCTTGTCGGACTGGTCCACGGCACCTCCCGGAAACACATAGGCGCCGCCGACGAAGTCACTGTTGAGGTTGCGGCGCAGCATGAACACCTCGATGCCCGCGCTGGAGTCGCGTACCAACAAAACGGTCGCCGCCAGGCGCGGCACCAACTTCTCGGCACTGGGTGTTTCGGCCATCAGATCTCCTCGATATCCCAAATGACCCGGCGGGTGAACCGGCGAGCCAGCATCTGGCGTATCGCCGCCCGGATCGGGGGAATCAACAGTGACAGGCCCAGCGCATCGGTGAGGAATCCGGGGGTCAGCATCAGTGCACCGGCCACCAGGATCAGCACGCCGTTCATCAACTCGTCGGTGGGCATCTTTCCCTGGGCGAGCTGTTGACGCATGCGCATCAGCACACCCATGCCCTGGAACTTGACCAACCAAGCCCCGACAATGCTCACCGCGATCAACAAACCGAGCGTCGGCAGGACACCCACCGACGACCCGACCTGAATGATCACCGCCAGTTCGAGAATTGGCACGATGATGAAGGCCGCGAGCAGAACCGCGAGTGACGACATGACCTGACCATATCGTCGGGGCATTGTCAGTTTGCCGACGCGCTCCGTAACCTCGTGCCCGTGCGACCACCCTCCGTCGACGCCATCGCCCGATCCCGCGCCGACAGCGTGCTTCCTCACCCACTGCTGGTCGACGCCGCCCGCGCTGCGATCCGCGACGGCGCACACGAACGGTTCGACGAATACGTCACGACAGCCGAGCGCAACCTCCTGACCAGGGTCGTCAACGCCACCGGCGTGCTGTTGCACACAAACATGGGGCGCGCACCTCTGGCCATCGAGCGGGCGGCCGGCTACTCGAACCTCGAACTAGACCTGCAGACCGGCGAGCGGGGCAGCCGCCAGGACCGTGCTGGCGCCTTGCTGGCTCGTGCCTGCGGCGCCGAGGCAGCAATCGTCGTCAACAACTGCGCGGCTGCGGTGATGCTGGGGTTGGCAGCGGTGGCCCGCGGTGGAGCTGTGCCGGTATCTCGGGGTGAATTGGTCGAGATCGGCGGCGGATTCCGGGTTCCAGAGGTCTTGGAACAATCTGGATGTCGTCTGATCGAGGTGGGCACCACCAACCGCACCCGCATCGGCGACTTCGAGCGGGCGCTGGAAACCAACGACGATGTCACCGCGGTGCTGAAGGTGCACCCCAGCAACTATCGCATCGAAGGATTCAGCGAGTCGGTGTCGGTGCGCGCCCTTGCCGATCTCGATCGACCCCTCATCGTCGATCTCGGCAGCGGGTTGCTGGACGAGTCGTGCCCGTGGCTCGAACATGGACGACCCTCATGGCTGCTCGACGAGCCCGCTGTGCGACAAACCCTCGAAAGCGGCGCCGACCTGGTGATGTTCTCGGGCGACAAGCTGCTGGGCGGGCCACAGTGCGGAATCATCGCCGGCAAGGCCGAGTCGGTCGCGGCGTGCTCGCGCCATCCGCTGATGCGCGCGCTGCGGCCGGGCGACCTGACCATCGACGCTCTTCAACAGATAGCGCTGGCCTACCTGAGACGCCAGGGGAACCAGATTCCCTTCTGGGCCATGGCCACACGGCCCGTGGCCGAACTCGAGGCACGGGCAGCCGCAATCGTGCAAGCGGTCGGCACGGGAAGGGTCGTGCAGTCGCAAGCGGCACCAGGCGGTGGTTCGCTGCCCACCGCAACCATCCCGTCGGCTGCAATCGAACTGCCGGGTGATCACACCCAAACCTTGCGGGCCCACCCGACACCGGTTGTAGCGCGGGTGCACGAGGGGCGCACGCTGCTGGACCTGCGCACCGTCGACCCCGAAGAAGACGACATCGTGGCCCAGGCGCTGACCACGCTGGCGTAGCCCGCCGGTCGCCCACTGCCGACGCCTAGAGTCGTCTCGATGCATGTCGTAGCCACAGCCGGGCACGTCGACCACGGCAAGTCGACCCTCGTCAGGGCGCTGACCGACATCGACCCAGACCGCCTGGCCGAAGAAAAGGCCAGGGGCCTCACCATCGACCTGGGCTTTGCCTGGACACGCCTGCCCTCCGGGCGCGGCATCAGCTTCATCGACGTACCGGGCCACGTTCGCTTCATCAAGAACATGCTGGCCGGCGTGGGAGCGGTCGATGCTTGCATGTTCGTCGTTTCTGCCGTCGAGGGCTGGAAGCCTCAATCAGAAGAGCACCTGCGCATCCTCGAGATGCTCGACATCGCGTCTGGTGTGGTCGTGTTGACCCAGGCCGGCCTGGTCGACCCCGACCTGCTCGAGCTTGCCCACCTGGACGTCACCGAACACCTCGAAGGAACGTTCCTCGAGCAGGCACCCGTAATCGCCGTCGACAGCATCGAACGCACGGGCATAGACGACCTGATTTCGGCTCTCGACGACCTGACCGCAGCCGTCCCCACAGCGGCCGATCTCAAGAGGCCCCGAATGTGGATCGACCGTGCGTTCGCGGCCAAGGGCGCCGGAACCGTGGTGACAGGAACGCTCACGGGTGGCGTGCTTCGCGTCGACGACGAGGTGGTTGTCGAGCCCGGCCAGCGCCGGGCGCGCGTGCGGGCGGTGCAGTCGCAGGGTGCCGAGCGAACCAAGGTCGGGCCCGGCAACCGTGTGGCCCTCAACTTGTCGGGCCTCGACCGCACCGAGGTCAAGCGCGGTGACGTGGTCGTATTCGATCGTCAGTGGCACAGAAGCTCGCGGGTCGACGCCGAGCTGCGCGTGCTGGAGGGCATCGACCACGAAGTGTCCAGGCGCGGCGCGTACGCCATGTACCTGGGCGCGGCCGAGATCCCGGTGAAGATGCGGATTCTGGGGCCGTCGGCTTTGCTGCCAGGCAACACCGGAGCTGTTCGCCTGCATCTCGATCGCCGTTTGCCGCTGCTGCCGGGTGACCGCTTCGTCATCCGCGAGTTCGGCAGGGAAGAGACCATCGGCGGCGGTCGCATCCTCGACGTGGCACCGGTGCTGCCGGCATCAAAGGCCGCCCCCGACATGAGCGTCAAGCGAGTGATCTTCGAGCGAGGCTGGGTCGACGTGGCCGAACTCGAGCTGTTGACGGGTCAGCAACGGCAGCCGGATCTGGGCCGCTGGGCGGTCGACCCTCGGCTGCTGAACGACCTCACGAGTTCGGTCAAGCAGCGCGTCCAAGACAGTGGCGACCGAGGGGTCGATATCGCTTCGTTCGACGACCGCGAACGTGTGGTTCTGGAGACCTTCGAAGACGTGGTCGTCGAGTCGGGTCTGGCGCGCATGGCCACCGCGGCCGACGCGTTCTCGGATCATCCGTACGTCACGGCCGTCGACGCCTCACCGTTCAGTCCGCCAGACCCCGAAGGAGTGCCTGGCGACGAGCTGCGGACCCTGGTGCAGCGAAAGCTGCTGCTGCACATCGAGGGCCGATATTTCACGCCGACGGCCATCGAGAAGGCTGCTGCGGAGATCGCCAGGATGTTGGCAGATCAACCCGAGGGCATCACGGTGTCGGAAGTTCGCGAGCGGCTGGGGAACACGCGCAAGCACGCGCTTCCACTGCTGGCGCACCTGGACTCGACCGGAGTCACGAGAAGGCGCGGCGATGTTCGCATCGCCGGCCCGAGGTTGCCCCAGTTGTGATTTGCGGCGGTCGCCGCAGACCTAGACCGCTCTCAGGTAGCGGCGACGCTCGAGCTCGTTGTGACCACCCCAGATGCCGTGCTGTTCGCCGATGTCGATCGCGTATTCGAAGCAGGCCGATCGAACTGAACACTCGTCACAGATGGCCTTGGCGCGCCGTTCGCGCTCGAGCTTTTCGGCCTTGCGTTCATGCCGAGGCGGCGGGAAGAAGACGGCGGCCTGAGGCCCCCGGCAAGCCGCCCTGACCTGCCAATCGAGGTTTTGCGCTGCAACCAAATCCGGGCTCCCCCCAAATCGCGTTTCGATGTGTCCCCATCCGCGAATCTACCCAGCGTGTGACCGATTCCACAAGGGTTGTTTGGGCCCCTGCCAAGGTCAGCTTTTGTTGCGCATCTCGCGATAGTCGCGCGCGCCGCCGGTCTCGGGCTCGACCTCCAGGATGGTGCCGTGGATGGCGACCACACGGGCCACATCGCCTTCTCCGATGGGGGTCAAACGATTGGTTCGCGCCCGCCACTTGGCATCGCGCACCTCGACGACACCCTCGGGATCGATGCTGCTGACCGCCTTACCCATGAGCCCGATCATCCACTCGCGACCGATGGTGGTGGTCGAAAAGCGCGTCCGAACCAGAGCCGGCATTCCCGACAGCACGAACGCCACGGTGAGGCCGATGCCAGACAGCACCGGAAGCCATCCGATGCCGTAGCCGGGCAGCAGCGTGAATGTCCCCACCACCAGGGTTATGCAGCCGACCGCGGTCCAGAACCTCGGCACACCGGTCTGGATGTCGATGGCGAACGCCAACGAGGCGACGATCAGCAGGATCAGCCCAGTGGGAGACGCGCCGAGCACCCCCAGGCCATAACTCGACAACAGCAGCGAGACCGCACCGACGACACCGGCGACACCTATCCCGGCGGTATAGAAGTCGAGCAGGATCATCATCAGCCCGATCAACAACAGCAGGTAGGCGACGGGTGGGCTCGCGACCGTGTGCATGAGCTGGTCGAGCAGCCCCAGGCTCGAGAACCTGACCGTCACATCGTCCAGCAGCTGGCGCTGAGGAACCTCGGCATCGGGATCGGCGATCTCGGAAAGGGTGTCGGTGAGGTTGGCGTCTTCCAGGTAGAGCACCATGTCGCCGATGGTCGGAGCGAAGGCATCGACCATGCCCGCCTCGATGGCTGCGACGTCCTCGGCGCTGCGATCTACGTAAGAGTCGAACGGCGCTGGAAGGTCGATGTCGAGATCATCGCCGACGTCGCCGATGCGGCTGCCGGGTGCTATGCCCGAAACATCCGCGGCAGACGCCAGCAGAGCCGATGCACCCAGTGCGTCCGAGCCGGCTTGGCCCACCCACACGGCGACCAACACCGGCGAAGAGTCGATGCGGTCGAGCAGTTCGACGAACTCGTCGGTGCCGACCGTTGCGCCCGGGCTGTTCAGCTGGATGATGACCGCGGTGGCGCCTTCGCTTTCGGCTCGGTCGAGGTGGGCGTTGATGGACGCGACCTGGATCGGATCGATCAGCCCGCTGACCTCGAGCACGTCGATGTAGCGCCGCTGCGGCTCCTGGGCACCCGCTGGGGTGGCACCGATGAGCACCGTCGCCAACAGGGCGCACGTGAGTGAGATGAGTGTCGCTAGCCTGAGCAAGCCGAGGCCTCCGGAGATCGTTTGGTGCCAACGAATTACATCGCCGACTCGCAAGTCGTCATCGTCGCCGGAAAAGGCGGGGTCGGCAAGACCACGATCGCCGGCGCTACTGCGGTCGCTGCAGCCGAGGCCGGCCGCGATGTCCTCGTAGTGGAGGTCGACGGTAGCCGAGCCATGCGTCGTCTCCTCACAACTCCCGACGCGTCGTCGGATCCACAGCCCACGCCCACCCACGGCGATCGCCTGCTGATAGCCGCGATCGACCCCACCGAAGCCCTCGCTCTGTACCTCGAAGAGCACGGCTTGGGCCGCTTCGGAAACAGGTTGGCCAAGTCGGGCACGCTCGAACTGATCGCCACGGCCACGCCTGGCATCCCCGACCTCGTCCTGCTGGGCCGCCTGCGTCAACTCGCCGATCAACACAGCGACAGGCTGGTTGTCGTCGACGGCCCCGCGGCCGGTCACGCCATCGCTCTGTTGAGCACCCCGGCCGACATCATCGACGCCGTGCGCAGCGGCCGTTTGAGAGATCAGGCCGAGAGCTCGCATGCGTTCCTCAGCGACCATGATCGCGTCAGCGTCAACCTGGTCACCCTTCCGCAGACCACACCGGTGAACGAGACGATCGAAACCGCATTCGCCATCGAGGAGCGGCTGGGTGTGAGGCTCGGTCCGCTGGTCGTCAACATGGTCGAGCGCCCTCTGCCGCAGGGCGCGGGCCGGTCTCTGTCACAGCGATTCCTGGCCGAGCGCATCACATCCGAAGACGCCGAGATGCAGCGTCTGAGGTCGCAACTGCCGCTTCCGACCGTGATCGCGAGCCGACTCGACTCGGCTCCGGCTGCCGCCGCCGACCTGGCCGATCTGGTCGCAGAACTGGGGGCGGCATGAGCTCGACGGCCGACGACGACCCCGTCGCAGACGTTCAGGGCATCGATCTCGATGGCGTCGAGGTGCTGGTATGCGTCGGAAGCGGAGGGGTCGGCAAGACCACCACCGCAGCCGCTTTGGCCATCGTGGCCGCCGACCGTGGCAGGCGAGCGGTCGTCATCACGGTCGACCCCGCACGCAGGCTGGCCGACGCGTTGGGCCTCACCGGGGGGCTCACCGACGAACCCCAGAAGCTGACCGACACGCCGGCGGGTGGCCAGCTGTGGGCGATGATGCTGGACCCGCGCGCCACATTCGATCGCGTGGTGGCCGCCGAGGCGTCTGCCCAAGAGGCTGCCAGGATCTACGCAAACGGGCTGTACAACAACTTCGCCGATGGGATGTCGGGAACCCACAACTATCTGGCCACTGAGGAACTCTTCCGCCTTTCCAACGACGATCGCTTCGACCTGGTTGTGGTCGACACGCCGCCGTCGACCACCGTGCTCGACATCGTCGATGCGCCGCGGCGCCTGGTGAGGCTGATCGACAACCGGATCTATCGGGTGCTCAGCGGCCGAAGCACCGGAGTGGTTGGCGTCATGACCAAGGTCGCAAATCGCTTCGTGCGCTCGCTTGCGTCCGTGGTCGGCGCCGACGTCATCGAGGACGCCGTCGAGTTCTTCGGCCTGTTCAAACCGCTCGAGCAGGGCTTCAAGAACCGGGCGCTGGCCGTCGAGGAGTTGCTGGCGGGTGACGTCACCAAGGTCGTACTGGTCACGACGCCCAGGCCGGATGTGGTCGCCACCGCCAGTTCGCTGGCCCAGGACCTCGAGGCGAGATCGCTGATGCCCGACACCGTCGTGGTCAACATGGCACATCCCGACTTCGGCGAAGACCCCGCCGAGTTCGAGTCGGACGCCGACGTGTTGGCGGTGACCCGCCTCGCTCATCGGGTCTCGGCAGAGCATGCCGCCGTGCAGCCCCTGAGCCAGTTGATCGGCGTTGGTCGGGGCGGCGAAATGTTGTGGGTACCAGCCCTGTCCGGTGACGTTCACGACACCGAGGGCCTGCAACACGTGGCGTCGCACCTCGGCGCGGGCGACTACCCTTTGTGACGTGGCAGACGTACTTCTAGCAGCCGACGCCGATTGGCTAATCGCCGACGTCCGGTCGGCCCTCAGCGGGCCCGAGCACACCTTGCGCGCTGTACGCACCGGTGCCGAGGTGCGCGGTCAGGTCGAACAGCAGACCCCCGACCTCGTCATCCTCGATCTGCAGATCGGCAATATGGGTGGCATCGCCGCCTGCCTCGACCTGCGGCTCGAAGAGTCGGGTGGTCGTCTCCCCCACGTTCCGGTGCTGTTGCTGCTGGACCGTGAGGCAGACGTGTTCCTTGCCGATACCACCGACGCCGAGGGTTGGCTGGTCAAGCCGTTGAGCGCATTTCGCATCCGCAAAGCCATAAACGCCCTGCTCGCCGGAGGCACCATGCACGAGAATCGAGCCGCAGGGGTTTCCTGACGCCAATTCGGCTGGCACAATTTGCAGTCCGGTTCGCCGCTTCCAACCAGGTAGCGTTGGCCGGACTAAAAACATCGGGATGTGGCGCAGTTTGGCAGCGCGCTGCGTTCGGGACGCAGAGGTCGGGGGTTCAAATCCCCCCATCCCGACCAAAACAACTGAGACACCGCAGATCCCACCCGATCTGGGGTCGAATTCAGCCCACATGCGGCACATATTCGACCCCAGATCGGGTGGGCTCGTTTCTGGCTAGTGGTCGACCGCCCAATCGGCGTAGAACGGCGGCAAATCGCGCGGCACCTCAGAGCCGAACGCCGGATCGCGCTTCTCGAGGAAGGCTGCAACGCCCTCCTTGCCATCGCCGATGCTTGTGTAGAACATCGACAGCGAGTCGACCTTGTGCGCTTCGATCGGGTGGGCGGTCGCCGAGTTGCGGTACATCATCTGGCGGGTCATCGCGACCGCGACCTTCGACCTTCCCGCCACGAACTTGCGAGCCAACCCTTGTGCCGCCGCCAGAAGGTCTTCTGGCTCGTGGACAGATCGAACCAGACCACCGGCCAGGGCTTCGTCGGCGGTGAGGATGTCGGCGCTGTAGCACCACTCGAGCGCCCTCTGCATGCCCACGATGCGCGGCAAGAACCACGTCGAGCAGGCCTCGGGGGTGATGCCGATGCGACCGAAGACAAATCCGATGCGGGCTTGGG
Organism: Acidimicrobiales bacterium; assembly: GCA_041394185.1. NCBI lineage: Bacteria > Bacillati > Actinomycetota > Acidimicrobiia > Acidimicrobiales > Acidimicrobiales bacterium. The sequence goes on along the minus strand of JAWKIQ010000002.1, from coordinate 1,149,559 downwards.
TGGACGCCATGCGGATGTCCATGGGCAAGGTCATGGTTGCGCCGATGCCCACCGCAGCTCCGTTGATCGCGCCGATCACGGGCTTGGTGCACCTGTAGATCGACAAGGCGACCCGGCCGCCGGTGTCGCGCACCCCCGACACGATCTGTGGATCGTCGAGGCGCTCGTCCATGTCGGCCATGTCGGGCTCGAGAGACTCGTCGAGGCCGAACACGTTGCCCTCACGGGTGAGGTCCATACCCGCACAAAAGGCTCGTCCGGCACCGGTGACGACCACGGCGCCCACCGACGGGTCTGCGCTGGCCCGGTCGAAGGCTTCGACCAGTTCGTTGGCCATCTCGACCGTAAAGCTGTTGAGTGCGTCTGGCCGGTCGAGGGTGAGGGTCAAAACGCCGTCGTCGACAGACCAATCGAGGGTGTGGAAAGACATCGCACCGTTCTACACGCTGGCGCCGGGGCGGCCGGTAGCGTTCGACCACGTGAACATCGACTTCGACTCGAGAATGCGTCGCTTCGCATGGCCGCTGGTCGGCTGGACCGTGTTCGTCTGGATAAGCCGTATCCGCAACGTCTTGAACGCGGATGGCATCGACACCACGGGCAAGTTCCTACGCCTGGTCGTCGTAGCCGTGTTCCTGGGCTTCGCCGCACTGGTGGGCGCCTGGATCGTCAGAGGAACGCCCCGATGGGCTCTCGCGGCCGGATCGTTGTGGTCGGTGGGGTTCTGGCTGGTGCGCGGCATCGGCATCCTGGCCGACCCCAATCACGATGCGGGCTTCAAGGCAATACACACCGCCTTGATGCTGGCGACCTTCGCCGTCGTGGCACTGGCTTGGTACCCAGCCCGATCTCGCCGACCCGTCGCGGCCTAGCATCGAACCCATGTGCCGCAACATCACCACCCTGCGGGGCCTGGAACCCGCCGCGACGCCCGACGAGATCGAGGCCGCTGCCCGCCAATACGTACGAAAGGTAAGCGGGGTTCAAAAGACGTCGGCCGCCACCGAGGAAGCGTTCGAGATAGCGGTCGAAAAAGTCACCCGGGCAACCCTGGAGTTGCTGTCACAACTGCCCCCTCGCAAGCAACCACCAAAGACCGAGCCACCGCTGCGCCGCATCGCCAGAACCGCCTGATCTGATGCATCTGGACGAACTGCGCGACCTGATGGACGCTACCTACGGGTTGCAAGACACCCAACGGGGTGTCCCGGCGACCATCGCCTGGCTCACCGAAGAACTCGGAGAGTTGGCACAGGCGGTACGCAAGGGCACACGCGAGCAGCAGCTACACGAGCTGGGCGACGTGTTGGCCTGGCTGGCATCGCTGGCAGCCCAGCTCGACCTGTCTATGGACGAGGCGGTCGGCCGCTATGCCGACGGTTGCCCCAAGTGCGCCATGCTCCCCTGCCAGTGCGCTAGCTGAGCCGAGGAATCAGCGCCTCGGCGATCTGCACCGTGTTCAACGCCGCGCCCTTGCGCAGGTTGTCGTTGGACACGAACAGGTCGAGGCCATTCTCGAGCACCTCGTTGCGGCGGATGCGCCCGACGTACGACGGATCGTTGCCGGCGGCCTCAAGCGGCGTGGGCACGTCGGTGTAGACGACCCCAGGGGCGCCCGACAGAAGATCAATCGCCCGCTCGACCGAGATCGGGTTGGCGAACGCACACGAGATGGCGAGTGAATGGCCGGTGAAGACGGGAACCCGCACACAAGTGCCCGAGACCTTCAAGCCGGGAATACCCAGGATCTTGCGGCTCTCGTTGCGCAGCTTCTGCTCTTCGTCGGTCTCGTGTGAACCGTCGTCGACGTAGCTGCCCGCGTAGGGCAACACGTTGTGTGCGATGGTCTTGGAGAACGAACTGGGTGCCGGGAAGTCGAGGGCGCTGCCGTCGTAGGTGAGTTCGGTGGCGCGGTCGACCGTCTTGGCCAACTGCTCGCCCAGCTCGGATACACCCGCAAGCCCGGCGCCGGAAACTGCCTGGTAGGTGCTGGCGATCATCGCCGTGAGTCCAGCCTCGTCGTGGAGGGGCTTCAGCACGGGCATGGCGGCCATGGTGGTGCAGTTGGGGTTGGCGACTATGCCCTTGGGAATCGAGTCGAGAGCCGCCTCGTTCACCTCTGTGACCACGAGCGGCACGTCAGGATCCATGCGCCACCCAGAAGAGTTGTCGACAACGATGGCCCCGGCGGCTGCCACCTTGGGGGCCAAGGCCTTGGATGCCGTCTTGCCGGCCGAGAACAGGACGATGTCGAGCCCGCTGTAGTCGGCCGTGTCGGCATCTTCGACGACCACCTCGGTTTCGCCGACGGGCAGCTTTCGCCCTGCCGAACGCGCCGACGCAAAGAGGCGGATTTCGGTGAACGGGAAGTTCCGCTCGACCAGGATGCTGCGCATGACGCCACCGACCTGGCCGGTGGCTCCAACGATGCCGATTTTCATGGGCGTCAGGCTACAGGCCACCTTCTGTCGGCTGCGGTGCAATATCGGCACGACGACCCGAGCGGCGTGCCCCGTGACCTAGTGTCTGAACGTCAGGTGACTGGCAGGTGAACAGAGCACAAACGCAGGTACCGATGACGAGCACCGTTGCCAGGATCGACCAGAAGCTGCCACCCCCACTGAGAGGGGTGCTGGTGGTGGGCCTGATCTACGTATTCCTAGTGGGTGTTTCGAGCCTCGAAGCCGGCATCAAGGTGATGGGCGCCGACACCCAAGAGCGCCTCTTCTCGGCCGTCACCAACCCCATCGCTGGCCTGTCGATAGGCATCCTCGGCACGGTGCTGGTTCAGTCGTCGTCTGCGAGCACCTCGGTGATAGTGGGCCTGGTCGCGACAGGCCAGCTGGGCGTGGCCGATGCGGTGCCGATGGTGATGGGGGCCAACATCGGCACCACGGTCACCAACACGCTGGTGTCGTTGGGCCACGTGCGTCGCTCGACCGAATTCAAGCGAGCATTCGCCGCCGCCACCGTCCACGACTTCTTCAACGTGTTGGCCGTAGCGCTGCTGCTGCCCCTGGAACTGGCCTTCGGCGCCGTGTCCGAGCCGGCGAAGTGGATGAGCGAAAGGCTGGTCGGTGCCTCGGGCTCCGACTGGAAGAGCCCGGTGAAGGAGTGGGTGAAAGAGCCCGTCAACTGGGTGAAGGACTTCTGGGGTCAGTTCAGCTCGGGAAACGTCGAGGGCACCCTGGTCGTGCTGACCGGCCTGGTGATCATCCTGCTGGCCCTGACCCTGATCACCAAGAACATGCGAAAGCTCGTCGCCGAGCGCATCGAACAATCGGTCAACACCTTGCTCGGCAAGGGCGGAGGCGCAGTTGCACTGCTGCTGGGCCTGGTGATCACCGTCGCCGTCCAGTCGTCGAGCATAACGACCTCGATACTGATTCCGCTGTCGGCGGCAGGGGTGCTGTCGCTGCGCAACGCCTATCCGGTGACCCTCGGCGCCAACGTCGGAACCACCATCACCGCCCTGTTGGCTGCGCTGGCCGCGTCGAGCCCCGATTCGCTGACCGTGGGCCTCGCGCACACCACCTTCAACGTGTTGGGGATACTGGCGCTGTACGTTCTGCCGTTCTTTCGCGAGGTACCAATACGCCTGGCCGAAGGTCTCGCCGACATCGCCATCGAGCGAAGACCGTTGGCTCTCGCATACGTCCTGATCATGTTCATCGTGGCACCGCTCGTCGGCGTTGCCCTTTTCCGGTAGGTGCAAGATGGTGATGTCGTTCTTCCGCAAGGAGTCCGTGGGCCTCGATCACGTCATAGCAAAGGCGGTAGCGATGCTCAGCGACGCCAGGCATTCATTCGACCTCGCATCGAGCGCCCTGTTGTCGGGAGCCGACGCATCTGCGGTGGCCTCGGACATCCGCGACACCGACCAGCGGATAAACGAGGCCGAACGCGAACTGCGGACCGAACTCGTGGTACACGTCAGCGTCCAGGGCTCGGCCGACATAGGAGAGGTGCTTGGCCTGATCCTGTTGATCAAGAAGATCGAACGCATCGGCGATCAGGCCAAGAACATCCTGGACCTGTCAGAGAGCGGGGTGTCCTTGGCGCACTCCGATGACATCGCGGACCTCATCGCCGGACGCCAGACGGTGTCGTCTTTGTTCAACGAAGCAGCGCGCATCATCGGCGAAGAAGAAGACGTGCCCGCGGCCTTCATAGAAGCATGCACCTCGATCGGAGCCGCGTTGCAGGCCGAGATCGACAGCTACCTCACCTCGGATCGGCCGGGCCGCGAGGTGGTGCCCCGGGCCATCTATGCCCGCTATCTGAAGCGCGTCGTCGCCAACCTGCTGGGCGTTGTGCGCAGCGCCAACGAGCCCATAGCCCGCGGTGACGACAACGCCGACGCGTACAACGACCTCGACGACTGAACCCGCACCGGATCGCGCCTAGACGGCGCCTTCGTCCAAGCCGAAGTCTGAGCTAGACGGCGCCTTCGTCCAAGCCGAAGGCGGTGTGCAACACCACGGTGGCCTGATCGACGTCGGAGTCTCGCAGCACGCAGCTGATGCGGATGGCGCTGGTCGAGATCATCTCGATGTTGATGCCGACGCGCGCCAGCTCCTCGAACATCGTCGCGGCCACACCGGGGTTGGATGCCATCCCGGCGCCCACCACCGACACGCGGCCGATGGTGTCGTCGGTCGACACACCCTCGAATCCCATCTCGGCGGCCATGCGGAAGCAGATCTCCTCGGCATCGCGAGCCGATTCCTTGGGAACCGTGAACGAGATGTCGGTGCGACCGTGGTCGCTGACGTTCTGGACGATCATGTCGACGTTCACGTTGGCGTCGGCCAGGGTCCGAAACACGCGGGCGGCGATGCCCGGCTCGTCGCTGACGCCGGCAAGGGTGACCTTGGCCTGAGACGTGTCGGGCACGATGCCCTTGATGATGGCTTTCTCCACTTCGGGGCCTTCCTCGACCACCCAGGTTCCGGGTTCCCAGGTGAATGCAGAGCGGACATGGAGCGGGACACCGTATGCCCGCGCGACTTCGACCGATCTCATGACCGGCTTTGGACATCCGACGGCGGTCATCTCGAGCAGCTCGTCGAAGGAGATCTGGCTCATCTTGTGAGCCGAAGAACAGACCCTGGGATCGGTGGTGAAGACACCAGAGACGTCGGTGTAGAGCTCGCAGGCGTCTGCACCCAGACCGTGCGCCAAAGCCACGGCGGTGGTGTCGGACCCGCCACGACCCAAGAAGGTCACGTTGTGGTCTGTGGAGACGCCTTGAGCGCCGGCGACGACGGCCACACGCCCCTGATCGACGCTCTGGCGCACCCGATACGGGTCGACCGACAAGATCTTGGCGTTGCGGTGGACCGTGTCGGTGATGAAGCCGGCCTGGCTACCGGTGAACGAATCGGCCGGCACGCCTACCTCGTGCAACGCCATACACATGAGCGCGATGGCCTTGCGCTCGCCGGCGGTGATGAGCATGTCCATCTCGCGCCCGGGCGGATTCCTGGACACCGACGCGGCGAGGCGGAGCAGCTCGTCGGTCTCCTTGCCCATGGCGCTGACCACCAGCACGACCTGATCGCCGCGCGAGCGACAGCGCTTGACGTGATCGGCGACCTCGCGCATGCGATCTGGGTCGGCAACCGAAGTACCGCCGAACTTCTGAACGACTAGAGCCACGGGAGACAAAACTAGCGCCCGCGGAGCTATCGCCCGACTGTGATTTCGAGCACCCGCGCGCTGATCGCGCCAGCCCCCGATGTTGGTACCGTTTCCCGCCATGGGAACCGAGAAGCGTGAACGCCAGAAGGCCGGCCGCCAGGCCAGGCGCGAAGCCGAGATGAAGGTCGCCGCCGCCCAGCGCCGCAAGCGCGCAATCATCCGCGGCGTGGTGATAGCTGCGGTGGCGATCGGCCTGGTGCTGCTGTACAGCGTGTTTGCAGGCGACGACAACGACGACGTGGCAGCGACCGCCTCGACCACCACCGCGATCGCCGAAGGTGACACAGCCACCTCCACCACCCAAGCCGAGGCAGATGCCGCCGCCCCCGAGTGTCCACCCGAGGATGCCTCGGGCCCGCAGCTGGTCAGCTTCCCCGCTGCCCCGCCGAACTGCATCGACCCAACGGAGAAATACGTCGCCCACTTCAACACGTCGATGGGCGAGTTCGAGGTGCTCCTCGATCCTGAGATGGACGAGGTCACGGTGAATAACTTCGTGTTTCTGGCCCGCCACAACGCCTACGAAGGAGTGCTGTTCCACCGGATCATCAACGACTTCATGGTGCAAGGCGGTGACGTGCAGTTCCTCGGTGGCCGAGGCGGCCCCGGCTACAGCTTCACCGGCGGTGTGCCCGATGCGGGCCAATATCGCATCGGATCGATCGCAATGGCCAACTCGGTGGGGCCGTCCAGCAACGGAAGCCAGTTCTTCATCGTCACCGGCCCCCAGGGCGTCGGCCTGCCGCCCAACTACTCGCTGTTCGGCCAGGTGATCTCGGGCATCGAGGTGCCACTGGCGATGCAAAAGGTCGAAACCAACGCCGACGACGCACCCCTGGAGGACGTCGTCATCGAGTCGATCGAAATCAGAACCGCCACCGACGACGACATCGCCGCCTACGACGAGGCCATGGCCGGCTGACGCCTGCGGCGGCGCGCCGATTTGCCACCGACCGGGCCCTCTGCTCTGATTACCGGACAGTAAGTTGCATTAGGGGTGCAAGATGCGTATCGGAGTAGTCGGCTCAGGAATCATGGGCTCGGGAATCGCCGAGTTGGCCGCCAGCGCAGGCCACGACGTGGTGCTGAGGTCGCGCGTCGAAGAAACCGCCCACGCCACGGTCCAAAAGACTGCCAAATCGCTCGAGAGACAGGTGGGCCGAGAGCGCATCACCCGTGAACAGGCAGATGAGATTCTCGACCGAATCACGGCCACGGCTCACCTGGGCGACCTGCACGATTGCGACCTGGTGATCGAATCGATCGTCGAGGACCTGCCGACCAAGCTCGAGATGTTCGAGTACCTGGGCGAGGTGTGCAGGCCAGACACCATCATCGCGACCAACACCTCGACCTTGCCCGTGGTCGACATGGCAATGGCGACCCTGCACCCCGAGCGTGTGTGCGGAATCCACTTCTTCAACCCAGCACCGGTGATGAAGCTGGTCGAGATCGTACGGCCCATAACCGCATCGGACTCGACCATCCAGACCGCCGTCGAGTTCGCCGAGAGCTGTGGCAAGGACGTGGTCCAGGTTCACGACGAGGCCGGTTTCATCGTCAACGCACTTCTGTTCCCCTACCTGAACAACGCCGTCAAGATGTTCGAGCGAGGTATGTCCGACGCCGCTGGCATCGACCGTGCCATGAAGGGCGGGTGTGGCTTTCCGATGGGCCCACTCGAACTGCTCGACCTTGTGGGCCTGGACACCACGGTGGCCATCCTCGACGCTCTCTACGCCGAGTTCGCCGACCCCAACTACGCCCCAGCCCCCACTCTGCGCCGGATGGTGTCGGCGGGCCAACTGGGTCGCAAGTCGGGCAAGGGATTCCATAGCTACGGCTGACCAGTCCGTGGCAACATTGCGATGTGATTCGAGGCGCACACACGGACCCGGGCAGCGAGCCGATCGAGCCCCCACCCACCCGATGGTCCTTTCCACCACCCGACACCGCCGACCCAAACGGTCTGGTCGGTGCCGGTGCCGACCTCGAGCCCGGAACCTTGTTGTATGCGTACCGAACAGGGCTGTTCCCCATGCCACTGGGGCGCACCATCGGTTGGTGGTCGCCCGACCCACGGGCGATCATCCCGCTGTCGCGGTTGAAGGTCTCAAAATCGCTTCGGCAGTCGTGTCGCCGCTACAACGTCACGATGAACCGGGCCTTCGAAGAGGTGATCACCGCGTGTGCCGACCCCAGCCGGCCACACGGTTGGATCAACCAGCCAATCATCGACGCCTACACCGAACTGCACCGCGCCGGCTGGGCTCACAGCATCGAGACCTGGGACGGCGACGAACTGGTGGGCGGACTCTACGGAGTGGCCATCGGCGCATTCTTTGCGGGCGAGTCGATGTTCCATCGGGCCAACGACGCCTCGAAGGTGGCTTTGGTGGCCCTGGTCGATGCGATGAAGGCCACCGGTGGCGCCCTGCTGGACGTTCAATGGCCCACACCACACCTGCGAAGCCTCGGCGCGGTCGAGATAGACCGCAAGGACTACGTCGAGCTGCTCGAGGCAGCAGTTGCCAGGCCACTGGCCGCTGTTTGGCGCCAGCCGATGGTGTTCGCCGCCCGTACCTGACCTCATGCGCGCTGGGCTATCGCAAGCCAGCGGAAAGGCAGTCCTCATGACCGACAGACCGTGGCTGATGCGCACCTATTCGGGCCACTCGACCGCAGAGGCCTCGAATCGGCTCTACAGAACCAACCTGGCAAAGGGCCAAACCGGGCTGTCGGTGGCCTTCGATCTGCCAACCCAGACCGGCTACGACCCCGACCACCCGTTGGCGGCGGGCGAGGTCGGCAAGGTCGGGGTTCCGGTGGCGCACTCGGGTCACATCGATGCTCTCTTCGACGGAATACCGCTCGATCAGATGAACACTTCGATGACGATCAACGCCACCGCAGCATGGCTGCTGGCGCAATACATCGCCCATGCAAGGCGCAACGGCATCGAATCGACCGCGCTTAGGGGCACCACCCAGAACGACATCGTCAAGGAATACCTCAGCCGGGGCACCTACATCTTCCCGCCCGAGCACTCGCGTCGCCTGATCGTCGACATGATCGCCTACTGCTCGACACATGTCCCCAAGTGGAACCCGATAAACATCTGCAGCTATCACTTGCAGGAAGCCGGAGCCACACCAGTTCAAGAGATTGCATTCTCGCTTGCGACGGCAATCGACATCCTGGACGCCGTCCGCGACAGTGGCCAGGTGCCGGCCGATCGTTTCCCGGCGGTGGTCGGCTCGATCTCGTTCTTCGTCAACTCGGGTATCCGGTTCGTCGAGGAGGTCTGCAAGATGCGGGCCTTCACCCAGATGTGGGACCAGATCACGGCCCAGCGTTATGGCATCGAAGACCCCAAGATGCGCCGGTTCAGGTACGGAGTGCAGGTCAACTCGCTGGGCCTCACCGAACCTCAGCCCGAAAACAACGTTCAGCGCATTGTGCTGGAGATGTTGGGGGTCACGCTGTCCAAGGCCGCCCGGGCGCGGTCGATACAGCTACCAGCGTGGAACGAGGCCCTGGGTCTGCCGACCCCGTGGGACCAGCAGTGGTCACTTCGGATGCAGCAGGTGTTGGCCTACGAAAGCGACCTGCTCGAGAACGAAGACATCTTCGACGGGTCACACGTGATCGAGGCCAAGACCGCACAGCTGATCACCGACGCACTCGCCGAGATGGACGAGATCGCCGAGATGGGTGGGGCGTTCGCCGCCATCGCCGAGCTGAAATCGAGGCTGGTGCAGTCACACACGCAACGTATGCGCCGCATAGAGTCCGGCGACCAGATGGTCGTAGGTGTCAACGCCTTCACCGAAACCGAGGCGTCGCCTTTGAGTGGCGGCGACAGGATCCTGAAGGTCGACCCCGAGGTCGAACCCACCCTCATCGCCGACGTGCGACGCTGGAAGGCCAACCGCGATCAGGCTGCTGTCGACGCGGCGCTGGCGTCGGTGCGACAGGCCGCCGAAGACGGTTCGAACATCATGGAGCCGACCATCGCCGCCGCCGAAGCCGGTGTAACCACGGGCGAATGGGCCGACGTTCTGCGCTCGGTCTTTGGTGAGTACCGCGCGCCGACCGGTGTCGGGGCACCCACGGTCACCTCAGGCGACCTTCGCTCGATCGCCGACAGGATCTCGGGGTGGCCCGACGGCCCGCCCAGGTTCTTGGTAGCCAAGCCCGGCCTCGACGGCCACTCGAACGGAGCCGAGCAGGTAGCCATCGCCGCGCGCGACGCGGGCATGGAGGTCATCTATCACGGCATACGAACCACGCCCGACCAGATCGCGATAGCAGCACGCGACGAAGACGTCGACGTCATAGGCATATCGATCCTGTCTGGCTCGCACCTGCACGCAGTCCCCGAGGTGGTGGCCAAGGTTCGAGCCCTGGGTGTGGAAGCTCCCGTGATCGTCGGTGGCATCATCCCCGACGAAGACCGCGCCGTACTGATCGAGGCCGGCGTTGCGCGTGTTTATACGCCGACCGATCACGATCTGGGTTCGATCATGTCCGACATTGCCGATCTGGTCGAGACCACCAGGTCCGACGGCGCCTAGACCCAAACCAGCGCAGGGCCAAAACCTTGAGGCGACCCCTGCGCTGGTCGACGAGGAAGATGTGGCGCTGGACCCCATAACGGCCGAACGCGAATCTTCCCGAGTTGCCGACCACATCGTTCTGGTGTGGCCGAGCATCGGAGTCGTGGGTCTTGCCCTGGGTGTCGCCGGTCTGTTCTTCGAGGCTCCGGGCCTGGGATTGGCCGCCGGAATGTGTGCACTTGCGGCAGGCATCGGCGGAATGAGGCGGTCATCGGCAGCCATCTCGCCAGAGCCCAAGCAGTTGCAGGCAACCGAGATGCCCAATGTGGTCGTGCCCTCACAGGCGGCCGTGATTCAGGGTGAATTGCTCAGCGGCGAGTACTTCGATCTGGCGGTTCGCAGCAGGGTCACATCGGCCCGCAGGTTTTTGAAGCCCGTGGCCGTGGTTCGGATACGCATGGCAGGCGTCGAGGTCTCGGCACCCGCTCAGGACACCACCGTCGCCTCGATCATCGCCGAGACCCTGCGCGAGTGCGACAGCGCGTTCGTGCTGGGAGATGACGACGCGGCACTGATTCTGGAAGACACCCCCGAAAGTGGCGCAATCTGGGTCGTCGAGCGCCTGCGCCGGGCGTTCAGCGAGCAGATGTCGATGAGCGTCTGGGCGGGGGTTGCGTGTTATCCAGCCCATGCCATGGACGCCACCGAACTCCAGGCGCAAGCCGATGGGGCTTTGACGCGTGCACGCGAATGGCCTCAAGACCGCATCGAAGTCGCGTTCGCAGAGTAGGTACCGGGGTGCTCAACGCGCTCGCGCAGGCCAGCCCATCTGCGAAGTCCAGCTGCGACCGCTGAAGCGCCAGGCCACATCGGGCAAGACAGGGGCTTGTGCCGACGTGGCCACCGGGGTCAGGAACTCGAGGGCCGCAACTATCGCTGCAGCTTGCTCTTCGGTCGGAACCGGCTGGATCGAATAGGCCGTCATGGCAACTTGCACCTTGTCCACTGGAGGGGTCGGCTAGAGGGGCACGTTGCCGTGCTTGCGCTTGGGCAGCTGCTCGCGCTTGGTGCGAAGCATGCGGAAGCCCGCGACCACTCGACGCCGGGTGTCGACGGGATCGATGACGTCGTCGACGTAGCCACGCTCGGCTGCCAGGTACGGGTTGGCGTACTTCTCGGTGTACTCGGAAACCAGCTCGTCGCGGCGCTTGACCGGATCGGCGGCCTGCTGCAGCTCGCGCCTGTACAGGACCTCCACAGCACCCTGGGGGCCCATGACCGCCAGCTCGGCCGTGGGCCAAGCGAGCGCCAGGTCCGAGCCAACCGACTTGCTGTCCATCACCACGTAAGCACCGCCGTAGGCCTTGCGCGTGATGACCTGGATGCGTGGCACGGTCGCCTCGCAGTAGGCATAGAGCAGCTTGGCCCCGTGGCGGATGATTCCGCCGTGTTCTTGGTCGACGCCGGGCAGGAACCCGGGCACGTCGACGAAGGTCAGCAGGGGCAGGTTGAACGCATCGCAGAAGCGAACGAACCGGGCCGCCTTCTCAGACGACTCGATGTCGAGGACTCCGGCCAAAACGAGGGGCTGGTTGCCGACGACGCCTACCGGATGGCCGTCGATTCGAGCGAAGCCACACACGATGCTGCCGCCGAAAGAAGCGTGATATTCCATGAAGTCACCGTCGTCGACGACCTCGTGGATGACGGCCCGCATGTCGTATGGCACGTTGGGCGAGTCGGGCATGATCGCGGCCAGGCCGTCGCAGGCGCGGTCGGGGTCGTCGGTCGGTTCCTCGTAGGGCGGCAGTTCGAGGTTGTTCGACGGCAGGAATCCCAGCAGATACCTGACCTCGTCGAGTACGTGTTCTTCGTCGTCGGCGACGAAGGTGGCGACACCGGACTTGCTGGAGTGCGACTGTGCGCCACCCAGTTCTTCGAGGGTGACGTCTTCGCCGGTGACGGTCTTGACCACGTCGGGGCCGGTGATGAACATGTGCGACGTTTCGCGCACCATGAAGATGAAATCGGTCATGGCCGGCGAGTACACAGCCCCACCGGCGCACGGCCCGAGGATCACCGAGATCTGGGGGATGACACCCGATGCTTTCACGTTGCGACGGAAGATCCCGCCGTAGCTGGCCAACGACACCACACCCTCTTGAATGCGGGCGCCGGCGCCGTCGTTGAGCCCGATCATCGGGGCCCCGACCGACTCGGCCAGATCCATGACCTTGTGGATCTTCTCGGCAAATACCTCGCCGAGAGCGCCACCGAACACGGTGAAGTCCTGGGAGAACACGAACACCTTGCGACCGTCGACGGTGCCCCAGCCGGTGATGACACCGTCGGTGTAGGGACGCTCGGCCAAGCCGACATCGTGGGCGCGGTGCCGCGCCAGCAGGTCGAGTTCGTTGAAAGAGCCGGGGTCGAGCAGACGCTCGATGCGCTCGCGAGCCAGCAGCTTGCCCTTGTCGTGTTGGCGCTGCACCGCCCGCTCGGATCCGGCGTGGAGCGCCGCCTCACGACGCTCGGCCAACTCGGCTATTCGGCGTTCCATGTTGCTCGACACGGTGGTGGATCGTAGCCGTTCGGCGAGACTCGCAGAATCTCGACTCAGACTCTGTGCCCGGCGACAGGCAATCGTCTTCGGTAACACTCGAACTGCAGCACGACGATGAGCCCGAGGACCAGCACCGCGTCGCCCATGCGGCTCGATTTCAGCAAAAGGTCAAACCGATGACTGATTGAGCTCCAAACGGTTACCTGCGGGATCGTCGAGAAACGCTTGACGGCCGGCTCCGGGGATGGGCACAGGGTCGCCGACCTGAACACCCCGGCCACGAAGTTGTGCCACTGCCGCTTCGACGTCATCGACAGCAAAGGCGAAGTGTTGTCCCTTGGGTGCAACCCACCCCTCGATCTGTATGAGATGAACCTGCACCCCGTTGGCCGCCTCGAACCATGCTCCGGGGAAACCGAAGTCGGGACGGTCGATCTGGCGCAACCCCAGCACTTCGGCGTAGAAACGACTGCAGGTGGCCGCATCGTCGACGTTTATCGAGACGTGGTGTATTCCCCCGAGCATGGCGCAACGCTACCCCTTGGTCCGGCTTGCCGCCCGCTGCGCGCGCTCGGCCAGCCCAGGCGCATCGAGAGCGGCGGCGAGTTCACCGAACTCGGGCCCAGCACCCCTCCAGCACATCTCGTCCACCGAGGCGCTGACCGGCGCATCGGTTTCGATCGTGGCGATGCGCCGAAACAACAGTGCCAGCTCGAAGTCTTGGGCCAACGTGGCGGCCAGTTTTGCGGCGCCGCGAACGTTGACGTCCCACTCGGCCGAGTCGAGGGGAATCTGTTCGATCTTGCCGTAGCGCGCCAGCACGGTCGCAGCCGACTTGGCCCCCCATCCCGCCAGCCCAGGAAAACCGTCGGCGGAGTCGCCCACCAACGCCAGATAGTCGGCGATCGACGCCGGTTCGACGCCGAACTTGTCCTTGACGGCGGCCGCGTCGTAGACGACGCCCTTGCGCCTGTCGAGCTGAACCACCTTGCCGCCGACACACTGGCCCAGGTCCTTGTCTGGCGTGCAGATGAACACTCGATCGACCCGCTCGTCGGCCGACGCCATCGCTGCGGCCGCACCAAGTGCATCGTCGGCCTCGAACTCGACCATGGGCCATACCGTCACCCCCATGGCTCGAAGGGCTTCCTCGAGGGGATGAAACTGTTCGAGGATGGCTGCCTCCATCCCCGAGCTGTCCTTGTACCCGGCCCACAGCTCGTTGCGGAAGCTCTCGACGACGTGGTCGGTTGCGACCCCTACGTGGGTCGCGCCGTCTTCGATCAATCCGAGGACACTGCCCAGCACACCGCGAATGGCACCGACCTCCCGACCGTCTCCGGTGACGTGTGAAGGCAGGGCGAAGTAATACCGGAAGAGCTCGTAGGTGCCATCGATGAGGTGAACGTCCATCAACCGATGCTTGCACGCACTGGCCATACGCGCTCGCAGAACCTCAACAACGACCGCCAACCCTCCGATCGGAGGGGGTGTCAGATCGTCGCCGACAGATATCGCTGACTCGCCAGTTGCGGTTGGTGCTGCCTCTGGTGATGTTGTGGATGGTCGGAGGCGCCGCCCTGGCCGTGGCCGGCCTGCAGACGGCAATCCCCCGCGAAGAGCTGTTCCTCGACACCACGGCCATATCGGGACTCCCGTGGTACGCCGGCGTTCTGTCCAACGTCGGAATCCTCGCCTGGACGGTTGCTGCGGTGGCTGCGCTCGGCGGGGGTTGGGTCTCGTTCCAGACCCTCAGGCCTTCGGCGGGGCGCTTCCTGACCGCGGGCGGGTTGGTGGCGTCGATACTGCTGCTTGACGACCTTCTGAGACTGCACTCGAGCGTCATACCCAAAGTGCTCGGAGTGCCGAAGGCGATCGCCATGCTGCTGGTGGTCGCCCCCGCCATCTTGTGGTTCCTGGGATTCATCGACGAGGTCTTGCGTACCCGGTGGTTGGTCCTGTTGGCCGCGCTGGGAGCCTTCTTCGGTTCGGTGGCAGCCGACCAGTTGCTTCCATCTGGGCCCAACACCTTGCTCATCGAGGACGGAGCCAAGTTGCTGGGCGTATTGGCCTGGAGCCTGTACTTCGTTCTGACGACCCGCGACATCGCAACGTCGACGATCAGGGCGGCGACCACGGTCGACCCGGTGACGAGATTCGCCACCGAAACAACAGGCGAAGCTCAGCGGGTCAGCCGTGCCGAAGCAGTTCGTTGATCGAGGTCTTCGATCGGGTCTGCTGGTCGACCGTCTTGACGATGACGGCGCATGACAACGACGGCCCTGGCGTGCCGTCCGCAAGCGAGCCTCCTGGCATCGAGCCAGGCACCACCACCGAGTAGGGCGGCACCTTGCCCGTGAACACTTCACCGCTGCTGCGATCGACGATCTTGGTGCTGGCCGACAAGAACACACCCATGGCCAGCACAGACCCCTCGCCGACGACCACGCCTTCTGCCACCTCCGAGCGCGCTCCGATGAAGCAGTTGTCCTCGACGATGACCGGCTGAGCCTGTAGCGGCTCGAGAACGCCGCCCAGGCCCACCCCGCCCGAGATGTGGCAGTTGGCACCGACCTGGGCGCACGAGCCCACCGTCGACCACGTGTCGATCATCGTGCCCGACCCGACATAAGCGCCGATGTTCACGAACGAGGGCATCAGCACCACATCGCGCCCTATGTACGCGCCATGTCTAACAACGGCCGTGGGAACGGCTCTGAACCCGCCGCCCTTGAAACTCTCGGCCGTCCACCCGTCGAACTTCGAGGCCACCTTGTCCCACCAGGTTCCATGACCCGGACCGCCGCCGATGACTTGGTTGTCGTGCAGGCGAAACGACAACAGCACCGCCTTTTTGACCCACTCGTTCACAACCCATTCACCGCCGACCTTCTCGGCGACCCTCAACTCGCCGCTGTCGAGCAGATCCAACGCCTGCAGCACTGCGTAACGAACGTCACCGGTGGTGTCGGATCCGATCGATGCGATCTCGTCGAAGCCCGCTTCGACGATGGCCTGGATGTCGGTGGTTGGCATGGCTCAAGTGTTGCTCAGGTATCGTCGCAACGTGAGCATTCGTGGAGTCCACACCTGGAACGGCACGTGCACCGTACGCTGGCCGTGGGTGATGGCGGGAATCATCGCCGTCGCCGGTGTCATCTTCGGGCTGACCCTGTCGGCATGGTGGCTCATATTGGTCTTCTTCGTCACCGCCGTGCCCGCTCTGTTCTTCACCCGCCTCGACGTCACCGTCGACATGGACGGATTGGCCGTCAGCTTCGGCAGCTTCAAGTGGCCGACCAAGCGCATTTCACTGGACCAGATCGCTTCGGCCGAATCGGTCGACCTCAACCCGTGGGCGTGGGGCGGTTGGGGATATCGATGGGCTCCAGGCAAGAAGACTGCGGCCGTTCTGCGCAAGGGACCAGCCATCATGGTCACCAAACACGACGGAAGGCGCTTCGCAGTCACCGTCGACGACGCGCCGCTGGGCGCGGCGACACTTCAGTCACACATCGACGCCTTGCCTCCCAGGTAGCTCCAGGGGTGACCCGTTTCACAGCCCCTGCAGCGCGCGGTAGCTTGGGCACCCACCGCTGACCACCAAGAGGGGGCCGCCATGAAGGTGCCGTTGACGACGATGGACTTCATCCGTCGCGCCGAGCAGGTCTACGGAGACCGCGTCGGGCTGGTCGATGAACCCGACATGCCCGGCGGCGGGCTGGGTGAACTCACCTGGCGTCAGATCGCCGAGTTGGGGCGGGCCCAGGCAGCCAAACTCGACCAGCTGGGTATCGGGTTCGGCGACCGGGTTGCCATGGTGTCCCAGAACGCGGGCCGGCTGCTGACCTCGTTCTTCGGGGTGACGCCTTACGGGCGCATTTTCGTTCCCATCAACTTCCGCCTCCAGCGTCCCGAGATCGAGTACATCGTCGAACACTGCGGGGCACGCATGTTGCTCGTCGACCCGTCGCTGGAAGACATGTGCAAAGACCTCGATGTCGAGCACTTCATAGTGATGGGCACCGATTCCGATCCCCAGATGTACCTGCACGGCGTCGATCCTCAACCGTGGGAACCAGACGAGGATGCAACCGCCGTAATCAACTACACGTCGGGCACCACGGCGCGTCCCAAGGGTGTCCAGCAGACGCACCGTGCCGAGTGGCTCAACGCCACGACCTTTGGCTGGCACACAGGCGTCAGCGACTGGGACAACTATCTGCACACGCTTCCCCTGTTCCACTGCAACGGCTGGGGTATGCCCTTTGCCCTGGCCGGCATGGGCTGCAAGAACGTCATCATCCGCGACGTGCGGGGCCCCGAGATTCTGCGCCGTGTGCAAGAACACGATGTGACCTTGCTGTGCGGCGCACCCGCGGTGGTCCAGGCGATCATCGACGCGGCCGCGGAATGGGACGGACCAATCCCCGGGGCGGGCCGCACCCGCATGGTCGTGGCGGGCGCTCCGCCCCCCAGCCGAACCATCCAGCAGCTCGAGCAGGAGGTCGGCTGGGAGTTCATCCAGATCTACGGCCTCACCGAAACCGCTCCGCTGATCACCATGAACCGCAACCGCCGCGAGTACGAGGGCATGAACCCCGAAGACAAGGCGAAGGCGCTGGGACGCGCCGGCGTTCCCACGATCGGCATCCAGATCCAGGTCGACGGTCAGGGTGAGGTTCTGGCCAGGGGCAACCACATCCTCGAGGCCTACTGGGAACAGCCCGAGGCCACGGCCGAGGCCATCGTCGACGGCTGGTTCCACACCGGTGACGGTGGTGTGATGAGTGACGACGCCTACGTCACCATCTCCGACCGCAAGAAGGACGTCATCATCTCGGGCGGCGAGAACGTGTCGTCGATAGAGGTCGAAGACGCACTGTTCAGCCACCCCGATGTCACCGAGGCCGCGGTCATCGGTGTGCCCCACGAGAAGTGGGGAGAGACGGTAAAGGGTCTGGTGGTCTTGGCACCGGGCTCGACGGTGACAGAAGCCGAGCTGATCGAGTACTGCCGCACCCGTATCGCTCACTACAAGTGCCCGACGTCGATCGAGGTCCGCGACGAGTTGGCCCGCACGGCCACCGGCAAACTGCAGAAGTTCAAGCTGCGCGCCCCGTATTGGGAAGGCATGGAGCGCCAGATCAACTGAGCTCGCTGCGTGGCCTGAACGCCAAATCAATAGAGCGTTTGCTCTGGGAGTTATTGCTCCTACAATCGGTTCATGGTCTACCGGGTCGACGAGCTTGCCGCGTCATCCGATCTGTCGGTTGACACCATTCGGTACTACCAGAAGCTGGGCCTGCTGCACCCGCCGCGCCGCGATGGGCGAGTGGCGCTGTACGACCGATCGCACGCCGAACGCCTGGCCGAGGTAAAGCGTCTGAGCGACCAGGGTTTCACCCTGCAGCAGATCAAGCTTCTGGGCGAAGAAGCCGCCGACCCGCGCCTGGTTGCGCTGGCGGGTTCGACGTCGGATTACCTGACCCTGGAGGACCTGGTCGCCCGCACGGGCCTCGACAAGGACCTCGTTCGTCTGGCCGTCGATGCCGGGCTCATCGCTGCGGTGCAGGGCCAACCAGGACGCTTTGGCCACGACGCAGAGTCGATGCTGGCTGCGGCCGCCACCATCATCTCGTCGGGTCTGCCGGTCGACGAGCTGGCCGCGTTGGCGTTGCGCCATGCCGACCACGTCGACGAGGTGGTGGATGCTGCCATCGAGATCTTCCGTGGCCACCTGCCCAGTCACGACCCGGCCGAGCAGGCCGCTGCGGTCGAGCGGCTGGTTCCTGCCGTGACCGAGCTGGTCTCGCAGCACTTCCGCCGAACGCTGCTAGACAAGGCATCTGAGCGGGTCATCGCAGAGCTCGGGGCAACGACCGGCGCCCAACCCATCGAGTGTGTCTGGAGCGAGGTCGACGAGCCGGTCGACCTGGTTGCCGTGGGGCACTTCGTACGCGACGACCACCGGTTCTTGTGGCTGCGCCCGGGCGGCGGCGAGGGCATGATCACCTGGGGCCACATCGCGTCTTGGTCGCCAGACGACGGCGACGCCAACACCTTTGTTGCCACGCTCAAGCGGCGCCTGCCCGACACTCCGATGCCCCCCGTGCTTGTCGGGGGCATGGCCTTCGACCCCCACCGAACGCGCTCGCTGCCATGGTCGGGGTTTGGCTCGGGGCGGCTGATCATGTCGGCCATCCAGCTGATCAGACGGCGGGGTCGCCTGGTTCTGATGGCCTTTGGCAATGACGCAGAGCAAGCTCGGCTGCGCCACGACCACGCGTTGACCATGATCGAGGCCGCCGTGCACCGAGGTGTGCTCGACCTCGCACCGATACCACTCGACATCGTCGACCGCACCGCTGACCACTACCGCACGATCGTCGCATCCGCGGTCGAAGCCATCGGGGCCGGGCTCTTCGAGAAGGCCGTTCTGGCAAGGTCCATCGAGCTGAACGCCGAGGTGCCCCTTGGCGCCTGGCTGACCCGCCTTCGCGAGCGATTTCCCACGTGCGCTGTGTTTGCCCGAGGCGAGGGCTCACGCACCTTCTTCGGCGCGACGCCCGAAGTGTTGGTGAGGGTGGTCGGCGACCGGGTCGAGACGGCTGCTCTGGCGGGCACACGTCCGCGCTCGGCCGACCCAGACATCGACGCAAAGCTCTCGGAAGATCTCTGGAACTCATCGAAGGACCGACACGAGCACGCCCTGGTGGTAGACGAGATTCGTTCTCGGCTGGCCGACGCCGGAGTGATGCTCGATGAGGTACCAGACACCGCCATCATGAAGATCCCGGGCATACAGCACCTGCACACACCCATCTCGGGAACCCGGCCAAGCGACGTCGGCATTTTCGATCTGGTCACGCGGTTGCATCCCACCCCGGCGGTAGGCGGAAAACCCAGTGCCGAGGCGTTGTCGTGGATAGCCGACAACGAAGACCTCGACAGAGGCTGGTACGCGGCTCCGATCGGATGGTCTGATCTGGATGGTGCCGGCGAGTTTCGGGTGGGTCTGCGCTCTGGGTTGCACGGCCCCGAGCGAACGATCCTGTATGCCGGATGCGGCATCGTCGCCGGGTCTGACCCCGACGACGAGCTGGCCGAGACCAGAACCAAATTCGGTGCCCTGCTGGACGCAATTGGAGACTTCAGTTGAACGATCGCGTATACGCGTCGACCCGTGGGGCGATGGCCGAGTTGGTCGCCCATGGGGTGACACACGCAGTGGTTTCCCCAGGCTCTCGTTCCACGCCATTGACCATCGCCGCCAGATGGACACCGGGCCTGGAGGTCTCGATGCACATCGACGAGCGCTCGGCGGGCTTTCACGCTCTTGGTCTGGCCCGTGCCTCTGGCCGCCCTGTCGTGTTGATCTGCACTTCGGGCACGGCGGCTGCCAACTATCTCCCGGCCGTGATCGAAGCCCACTACACGGGCGTGCCCCTGTTGGTGTTCACAGCAGACCGGCCACCCGAGCTGCGCGACTGGGGCGCCGGGCAGACCATCGACCAGATACGGCTCTACGGGGGCCATGTGCGCCACTTCGCCGAGTTGCCCGTCGCCGGCGAAGTCGATCCTGTCCATCACCGTCTGGCAACTGTGCGGGCCGTCGAAGCCGCCATGGCTCCGCGACCGGGGCCAGCACACCTGAACTGGCCGTTTCGCGAACCGCTCGAGCCGCTGGCCACCCCCGACCAGGCACCCATCGATACGAACACAGTGCGACCGATAGCCAGGACATCGGCGCCGGCAGCGATCGACCCGGGCGAGTTGGCGCTGGTCCGCGAACTCGCCCAGCACCGGCGTGGGCTGATCGTCGCAGGTCCCCAGGACATCGACCCTCAGACCGCTGGCCACATCGGCCTGCTGGCCAGCCGGCTCGGGTGGCCCATAGTCGCCGAACCGCTGTCGCAGCTTCGACGTTCTGGAGGGGTTGCACTGGCCACCGGCGATCACCTGTTCAAGACCGGTTGGGCCGACGACCACGTCCCCGACGTGGTGCTTCGAATCGGCAACTCTCCTACGTGCAAGCCGTTGCGCCTGTGGCTCGAGCGGTGCCGGCCGAAGCACCACGTGCTGATCGATCCAGATGGCCGCTGGAACGACGCCACGTTCATCGGCGGACCGGTCCTGACGACCCCGCTTCAGGCGCTGGCTACGGCTCTCGACGTCGAACGCGGCACCACCGACTGGACCTCGACCTGGCTGGACGCCGAGGCTGCAGCCACCGAGGCCCTCGAAGGCGTCCTCGCCGGCGAACCCATGCTGGAGGCGTTGGTTGCGCGAATCGTCGCCACCGTAACGCCGGGCGAAGCCGTCCTGTACGTCTCCAACTCGATGCCGGTTCGTGACCTCGACTCGTTTGCGCCGCTGCACCCAGATCCCCCTCTGATCTTGGGCAACCGAGGGGCGTCGGGCATAGACGGTGTGGTGTCGAGCGCTGCCGGTGCGGCCAGAACCGGGCGTCCGACGGTGCTGTTGATCGGCGATGTCGCCGTCACCCACGACATCGGTGGCCTCATCGACGCGGCCCGACGCGACATCGACCTCACCTTGGTGGTTCCCAACAACGACGGCGGCGGGATCTTCTCATTCCTGCCCGTGGCGGCGTTGGGCCAGTCGGTTCACTTCGACGAGTTGTTCCACACGCCGCACGGGCCACAGCTGGCCGCTGTGCCTGGTGTGAGGCATCGCACCGTCACCACCGCTGCCGAACTGGAGCTTGCGCTGAACGAATCAATCGGTGCCGGCGGGGTCGACCTCATCGAGGTGCCCATCGACAGGCACGAGAACCTGGCCCAACATCGGCGCGTCACCGCAGCGATAGCCGAGGCCCTTCGATGACCGACAAGGTCCTGAAGATGGGCGAGGTACAGCTCGCCTACACCGAGATCGGCAATGGCCCCACCTCGGTGTTGCTGCACGGATTCACCGGCAACCGCCACACGATGGCCGACTTGGGAGATCGCCTGGGCGGCAGACGCATCCTGGTAGACCTCCCCGGACACGGCGACACCGTCTGCCCCGAAGGCGACCCCGCGTACACGATGCAAGGCCACATCGCCCTGCTGGCAGAACTTCTCGAGCAGCGCTGCGACGATCCGGTCGACCTGATCGGCTATTCGATGGGTGCCCGGGTTGCGCTGTCACTGGCGCTAGAGCGGCCCCGGCGGTTGCGCACGCTCACGCTCATCGGCGGTTCGCCCGGCCTGTCCAGCGCCAAAGAGCGCAGGCTGCGGATTGTGGCCGACACCAAGCTGGCTCACATGCTTCACGCCGAAGGCATCGAGAAGTTCGTCGATCACTGGATGGCACTGCCCATGTGGGCTTCACTGTCTGAGGCGCTGGGGCCTCAAGGTTGGGAAGACTCGAAGCGTCAGCGGCTGCAGAACGACGCCGCGGGCCTGGCCGAGAGCCTCATCGGCATCGGCACCGGGCAGATGCCCCCGCTGCACGACCGCTTGCACGAAGTCGGAATGCCCGTGCTGTTGATCGTCGGCGAACTGGACGAGAAGTTCCGATCGATAGCCGCCGAGATGGCGGCGAAGATGCCCAACGCCAAGGTCAAGGTCGCGGGCGGAGCCGGACACGCAGTGCACACCGAAAGGCCCGACGCCACCGCACGGGTCGTCAGCGACTTCCTCGGCCGCGGATGATGCTGCTGTCGCGGGCCCACTACGCGCTGCGCTCGCCGCTGGTGACGGCGCACGGTGCCATCAACAACCGCGAAGCCCTGCTCGTCGGTGCGCAGGACGGAGCCCTCATCGGATGGGCCGAGTACAGCCCGCTGCCCGGTTTCGGCATGCAGATGGACCTCAATCAGGTCGCCGCTGAAATCTCCGGCGGGCTGATCACCCCCACCGTCGAGTGGGCCCAGGCCGATCTGGCAGCGCGCTCATCTGGACGTTGGTTGGCCGAACTGTTCGGCGCCTCAGCGGTCAACCCGTCCGTTCCCGTCAATGCGACGATAGGCGACCTATCGGCACGAGAAACCGGCCAGCGGTGCCGGCAGGTGGCCGCCGAGGGCTACACGGCGGTCAAGCTGAAGGTCGCAGCCGGCGACGTCGAACGAGACATCGGCCGGGTCGAGGCCGCCCGCACGGCCCTGGGCCCGACCATCGAATTACGCCTCGACGCCAACCAGGGGTGGAACCTAGGCCAGGCACATCTCGCGCTGTCGCGGCTGGGTCAGTTCGGGGTGGCTTTCGTCGAGGAGCCCACCGCAGACACGGACGACATGGCTGAGCTGTCGGCCCACGGCGTGGGCCTGGCGCTCGACGAATCGCTCACGTCGGGGTCGGCGCTCGAGCTGGTTGCGGGGTCACCGGCCTCGGTCGTGGTCTTGAAGCCGGCCGTCGTCGGGGGTCCGGCCGCGGCGCTCGAGCTGGTGGGCTTGGCCGAGGCGGCGGGCAAGCGGGTCGTCGTCACCTCGTTCTTCGATGGCCCGATCGGCCTTTCCACCGCGTGCCACCTGGCCGCGACCCTCGACGCGCACGGTCCACATGGGGTGGGCACGGCCGGCCAGGTCGACGCGGCCTACCCGCCAGAACTCATCGCCAGGGATGGCAAGGTGACGTTGCCCGACGCGCCCGGCATCGGCATCGAAGTCGCAATTTGACGCGCTAGCGATTGGTGCCTGGCACCAGATCGTCGAGCGAGGCGCGCGCCACCTTGCCCAACGCGGTGCGGGGGATCGAAGCCACACGGTGGACTTCGCGAGGCGCGCACCAGGGTGGCAACGATGCCTTGACGTGGTCGCGAATCGCGTCGAGATCTGGCATGTCGTGCGAGCAAGCGATCAACGCGACCACCCGCTGGCCCCACTCGGCGTCGTCCAGACCCAGAACGGCGGCGTCGTCGATGGCGGGGTGTTCGGCCAAGCAACGCTCGATCGGCTCGGGGAACACGTTCTCGCCGCCGGTGATGATGAGGTCTCCCGCCCGACCATGAACCGAAACGACACCGTCGTCGAAGGTTCCGAGGTCGCCTGTGGGATACCAACCGTCGGAGGTCTTGGGGTCGGTTCCGTCGCGGTAGCAGCGCAACAACATCGGGCAACGCAGCTGCAACTCCGCGTCGACGACCCTCACCTCGACACCTTCGAGGGGCACGCCGTCGTACACCACGCCGCTGCCCGACTCGGTCATTCCATACGTTGCCACCGAGTTGGCCGGACGGTCAGCGGGTATCGCCGAGCCGCCCAACAAGATGACCCGAAACAGCGCGGGGTCGACCCGCTGAAGAGCGGTGGTGACCAGCGACACCGCTGTCACACCCTGCCTGGCGGCACGCTCGACGGCGGTGGCTTCGAAGCCGTCATGCACGACGAGTTCGGTTCCGGTGACCAACGACCTGGTGACGACGGACAACCCGCCCACGTGAGACAGCGGCAAACAGGCGAGCCACACATCGGCTCTGGGGTCGATGCCCAGCCGCGCCGAGGTCGCCTCGGCCGAGGCCTTGACTGCATCGATGGTCAGCACGACACCCTTCGGGGAACCCGTCGAGCCGCTGGTGGGGACCACCAAGGCATCACCGCTCTCGACAGGGCGTTCGCCGGCCAACCGGGTAGAACCGGTCTCGTCGACCACCACAGCAGCCTGCATGCTCGCGGCCAACAGGCGTCGGGCCGAAAGCGGCAGTCGCCTGTCGAGCGGCAGCACCGCGTCGCCGTCTTCCCAGGCGTCGACGAGCGCTTCGACGAAACGTGCTCCGCCGGGCAGATCCAGTGCAACGAGGCGATTCATGACGTAACAGCTTGCACCACGAGGCTGACCGCCGAGACCCCGAGGACACCCAGTATGAGGCGGTCGAACCAGGTGCCCGTGATCTTGCGGCCCATGCGCATGATGACCGGGGTGATGAACCCGACCACCGCAGCGCCGACCACGGCGACTGCGAACCGTTCGACCGTCCACAGGCCCAGAGCTGTCATCGACACAATCTGCACCGCACCGGTGATGGCGAACATGACCGTGATCGCGAACACGAACGCATGCTTGGACATTCGCATGCCGTGGGTCCACGACACCACGATGGGTCCTGATATTCCGGCCGCGCCCTGGAACACGCCGCCGACGAATCCGGCTACCGGTGTTCCGCGCCGTGCGACGTTGTCGCTCCAGGCGAAGGCCGGGTTTCGGATGCTGACCACCAGGAACACACAGACTGCAAACGCCAGCATGACCAGCAGCACTCGTTCATCGAGCGTCGACAACAGCCACGTGCCAACCACAGCGCCGGCGATGCCCCAAACGACCATGCGCGGCAAGAACGTCGCCTCGCTGCGCCCTTGGCGGTGTTCGCCTATCAGCAATGCGTTCGACACCATGTTGGGCAAAGACACCGCGACAACGGCCGTTTCGACCGGCACGAACAACGACGCGATGGGTATGGCCACCAGGGGCAGGCCCATGCCTGTGAGCGCCTTGACCGTTGCGCCCAAGGTGAGGGCGCACAAGACGACTGTGATATCGCCGGCGCTCAACGAGTTGCCAGAGCCACGGCTATCTGGGCGGCAACCGAGGCGTTGTTCTCGGCCAGAGCCAGGTTGGCGGGAATCGACCGGCCGTCGGTGGCTTGCATGATGCGACCCAAGACAAACGGGGTGACTTCGGGCCCGCTGAGTTTGGCCTGGTCGGCGTCGGCCAACGCTTGGTCAAGCGCAGCACCGAGGCGCTCGGCGTCGAGTTCGGCTGCCTCGGGGATCGGCACCGCGAACAGCACCCCACCCTTGTGGCCGATCTCTGGCATCGCTGCCAGGACCGCGGCCGCGGTCGCGGCGTCGGGCACGGTGTGGGGCACGGGCAGACCCGAGTCTCGGGTGTAGAAGGCCGGAAAGCGGTCGGTGCCGACACCGACCACGGGCACACCCAGAGTCTCGAGATACTCGAGCGTGCGCGCCAGGTCGAGGAAGGCCTTGGCCCCTGCCGACACGCAAGCCACCGGGTAGGTGGCCAAGGCCGTCAGGTCGCTGCTGACGTCGCCCGTGGTTTCGCTGCCGCGGTGAACCCCGCCGATTCCTCCGGTGGCGAACACCTTGATGCCAACCGATGCGGCAATGGCCATCGACGCCGACACGGTCGTCACGCCGACGTCGAGGCCGGTGCCCATGGCCACCGGCAAACCCTTGGCGGCGACCTTCGCGTCACCCTGCAATACGCGGTCGAGCTCGTTTGGTTCTATTCCGGCACGAGGCACGCCGTCGAGAACGCACGTCATGGCGGGCACTGCACCGGCGGCGCGGATCGCCGCTGTGCACCGCTCGTAGGCGCTGAGGTTGTCAGGGGAAGGAAGGCCCAGATTGCTGAAGATCGTCGACTCCAGGGCAACCACTGCCCATCCGTCAGAGAGAGCCTGGCCCACCTCGTCACTGGTTCTGGTTGCCGTCATGGTTCGACTCCTCGGAGAGCTCCTGTGCGCGAGACCGCCTTGGCGGCCAACTGGTGACCTCGAGCGACCGCCTGAACCCAGTCGGCACCAGAACAGACCGAAGCTAGCGTTCCGGCCGCGAAGGCGTCGCCGGCACCGGTCGAATCGACGACATCGGCGACCGCCGTCACCGGCACCTCGACCCGGCCACCATCGATGTGCACCACCGCCGGGTGCGGTCCGCGCTTGTGCACGACCACCATGTCGCCCCGCCCATCGGCGGCGCCGTCGAGCGCCAGGTATTCGTCGTCGTTGCAGAACAACACCGAGACCCCGCGCTGGACACACCAGTCGACAAGGTCGATGGCACCGAACTCTTCGACCACGGGCACGCTGGAGGCATCGACGCTTGCCAACACTCCAAGAGAAACCGCAGTCTCGATCGCTTGACCCACCAGCGACGCCAACGGCTCGACCGCAAGGGCATACAGCGGCACGTGCAATGCCGATGCCCCTTCCAGAGCACCCGGCGGAAGGGCGGCCAGGTCGCCGGCAGACCCCCGGTCGGTCAACAGCGAACGCTCGCCGTCGAGATGAACGATCGAAACCACCGAACCGGTTCGGCCGCCGCGCTCGACAACCGCTTCCACGCCGAAGCGGTCGAGCTCGGCCAATAACTCGTCGCCCAGCGAGTCGGCGCCCACGCGTCCCACGAAGCGGCCACGAGCCCCGGCGGCTGCCGCTGCCGCGGCGACATTGGCCGCCGACCCGCCGCGACGGCGGGTGATGGTGGCCTGGGTGTCGGTTCCTGGCCGGTACTGAGATTCGAGTTCGACCACAACATCGCCGATCAGGTCGCCGAGTGCGACGATGAGCGGCTGGTCCGAGGTTGACACCAGGGCGTCAGCCCTCTTCGCCCAGGGCCTTGGCGTAGGCCGGCTTGATGATGTCGTTGATGATCCGCAGGCGATCGTCGAAGGGCCAAAAGCTCGACTTCATGGCGTTGATGGTGAGCCATTGGATGTCTTTGATGTCGTAGCCGAAGGCATCTACCAGTGCCTTCATCTCGCTGGTCATGGTGACGTTGCTCATCAGGCGGTTGTCGGTGTTGACCGTGACGCGGAACTTGAGCCGCTTCAGAAGGTCGATCGGGTGGGTCTCGATCGACTCGGCAGCACCGGTGTGGACGTTGGAGGTCGGGCACACCTCCAGCGGTATACGCCGGTCTCGAACGAACGCGGCCAGCTCGCCGAGCACGATCTCGCCGTCGTCGTCTGTGTAGATGTTGTCGACGATTCTTACCCCGTGGCCCAGACGCTCGGCACCGCAGTACTGGAGGGCCTCCCAGATAGAGGGAGGGCCGTAGGCCTCGCCGGCGTGGATGGTGAAGTGGAAGTTGTGGCGCTGGATGTAGTGGAACGCGTCGAGGTGACGGGTCGGTGGGTTACCGGCCTCGGCACCCGCGATGTCGAACCCCACAACGCCGCGATGCCTGTGCCTGACGGCCAACTCGGCGATTTCCAGAGACCTCGCCTGGTGGCGCATCGCAGTGCACAAGATTCCCAGCACGATGCCCGTTTCGGCCGAGGCGCGCTCGAAACCAGCGTTGACCGACTCGACGACCTCGTCGAGGGTCAAACCGAGTTCGGTGTGAAGCTCGGGGGCAAAGCGGACCTCGGCGTAGACGACACCGTCGTCGTGCAGGTCGACGCCGCATTCGTACGCGACACGCTCGAGCGAATCCTTGGTCTGCATGACGCCGACCGTGTGGGCGAAGGTCTCCAGGTACAAGACCAGATCGAGCCGGTTGGCACCCCGCTGCACCCACTGAGCCAATTCGTCGGGATCTGATGTGGGCAAGCGGTCGTAGTTGTTCTCGGGTGCCAGGTCGATGATCGTCTGGGGCCTGACACCGCCGTCGAGGTGGTCGTGCAAGAGGACCTTGGGAAGAGAACGGATCGTTTCCGTATCGATGGCCATACGACACGATACCGGCGGGGGTCCGGCGGCCCGTGTGGGAAGATCGGGACCATGGCCAACGTGACGGTGATCGAGCACCCACTCATCCAGCACAAGCTGACCAACATGCGCCGCAAGCAGACCAGCACGTCCAAGTTTCGTGCGTTGCTGCACGAGATAGCGATGTTCCTGGCGTACGAGGCGACCCGCGACCTGCCGGTCACCACCGAGGCGATCGAGACGCCGATGGGGCCGATGGACGCACCCACCATCGATGGCAAGAAGTTGTGCTTCATCTCGATACTGCGTGCCGGCAACGGCCTGGTAGACGGGATGTTGGCGGCTGTTCCTTCGGCCAGGGTCGGCCATATCGGGCTATACCGAGACCACGACACCCTGCAGGCCATCGAGTACTACTTCAAGGTGCCCGCCGACCTCGAGATTCGCGATGTGATCGTGGCCGACCCGATGTTGGCAACGGGCAATTCGGCTATCGCGGCCTTGGAGAAGATCAAACAGCTGCACCCCAAGTCGCTCAAGTTCATCTGTCTGTTGGCCGCACCAGAAGGGATAGAGGCCCTGCAAGCGGCCCACCCCGATGTGCCCATCTACACCGCGGCCATCGACAGCCACTTGAACGAGCACGGCTATATCGTTCCGGGTCTGGGCGATGCCGGCGACAGGATCTACGGAACGAAGTGAGCTCCGCGAACGCAGAGACCCAAGAGCACCTAACGAAGTGAGGCTGCAGTGTTGACAGAAGAGCAGATCGAGACCTTCGACAGGGACGGATTCGTCGTGATCCCCGATCTGATCGACCCGCAGGATTGTCAGCTGCTACGCGACCGCACCTCGGAACTGCTCGATGCCGTCGACCCCTCCGCGGTGGCGGCGGTGTTTTCGACCAATGAGGCCGACTCGAACATCCGCGACAGCTATTTCCTAGATTCGGCTGCGGGCATGAGCTTCTTCTGGGAAGCCGAAGCCGTCGACGAGGATGGTCAGCTGAACCGCCCCAAGGAGCTGGCGGTCAACAAGTTCGGCCACGCTATGCACGACCTGGACCCCGTCTATGACCGTTTCGCTCGACGGCTCGGCCTGGCCGAGGTGGCAACCGACCTGGGTTATGGCGACGCCATGCTGGCCCAGTCGATGTACATCTACAAGCAGCCGGGTATCGGCGGCGAGGTCGTGTTGCACAACGACCACGCCTTCTTGTGGACCGAGCCGATGCGCACGATGGGGTTGTGGGTGGCTCTCGAACCGGCAACGCTCGAGAACGGGTGCCTGTGGGCCGAACCGGGCGGTCACCGCCGGCGCCAGCAGAGGTCTCGCATGCGGCGCAACGGCGACACGACCTTCCTCGAAGAGTGGGCTCCGCCGTACCAAGCCGACGACACGTTGGTGCCCTTGGAGGCTTCGACCGGCACCGTGGTGGCGATCAACGGAATGTGCCCACATCGCAGCGACACCAACCGCAGCGACAAGAGTCGGCACGCCTACACGCTGCACATCTTCGATCCGAAAGCCACGTGGGTCGAGGACAACTGGATCCAGCGCCCATCCGATCTCCCATTCCGCAGCTGGAACTGACCAGAGACCAGCTGTCAGACCCGTGCAAACAGGTCGGCTCGGGCTCGTTGGGCCGCGGCGGCCACGTCGGTTTCGTCGACCATCGTCAGGCGGCCTTGCTCGACAACCCGCCGACCGTCGACCCAGACGCTGTCCACCAGGTCGGCGCCCGACACCGTCCACGCCGCCATCGGGTCGGTGAAGGGCTCGACCGCCGCGCGGTCCAGGCGATGTGCGACCAGATCGGCCTGCTTGCCCACCTCGATGCTGCCCACCAGGGTCGCGAGGCCCAGCGCATTGGCGCCAGCGGCAGAGGCCATCTGGAAGGCCTGGGCCACCGACAGGGCTCCGGCGTCGGTTTCGAGAACCTGTTGAGCAACCGCTGCGACCCTGGCCTCGGTTGCGATGTCGCGGCGCTGGGTCGGGACAGCATCGGTGCCCAAGGCGACACGGCCGCCCAGCCGCATCAGCCGTGCCGCGGGAAGGGTGCGGCCCAGCCCGGCGTGAACGGTTGGGCAATATACGGTGGTGACGGCTTCGCTGCTGGCCAGTAGCTCGAGCTCGGCGGCAGAGGCGTGCATTGCGTGAGCGGCCACGAGTGGCTGATCCAGCAGGCCCAACTCGGCGATCTTTTCGACCGATCCGCACCCATACTCCGAACGGATCAGAGCGACCTCGCGTTCGGATTGGGCCACGTGCATGTGCACTATGACGCCTAGTCGTCTGGCCTCGGCTGCGACCTCGCCCAGCGCCTCGGCTCCCATCGTGTCGAGGGCGTGAGGGGTCAAGGCCGGATGCACCAGCGGCGTCGCCGAGTGGCGTTCGACAAAGTCGATGCCACGCCTGACCGACTGTGGCCCGTGATGGGGAACGTGACGGGTGGCCATCGTCTCGCCGACCACCGAGCGAATGCCTACCGAGGTCGTCGCCTCTACCGAAGCGTCGGCGAAGAAGTAGTGGTCGGCCACGCAGGTGGTGCCACAAAGCAGTGCCTCGGCGGCACTGGACGCGGCGAAGGCCCTGACCAGGTCGTGGTCGAGCGAGCTCTCGCGCGGCCAGAAGACGTCATAGACAGGATGACCCTGGGTCGGCCCGAGGGCCTTGGCCCACGACAGGCCCAGGTGGGTGTGCGAATCGATCAGACCGGGCGCAACGAGCCCCCAAGTGCAGTCGACTACGCGCTCGGCCGATGGAGCATCGCCGGTCGGCCCGACCCACGTGATGCATCCGTCGACGTCGAACACCACAGAGGAACTTGCGATCGCACCCGATGGGGTGATCACCCATCCGGCGTCGATGCGAGTGCTCATCTCAGATCCCGTAGGCCGGACGGATGACGTCGTCGACGATGCGCCTGCGTTCGGACCAGTCGCTGAACGACGACTCGACACCGGCCACGGCCAGCTGACCCAACTCGGCCATGGTCAGATCGAATGCCTGCGCAAGATGGAAGGTCTCGCTGCTGACGCTGACCCCGCTCATGAGACGGTTGTCGGTGTTGACCGTCACCACGAAGCCGTGTCGGTGAAATGCCGCCAGCGGGTGTTGGTCGAACGACTCGACGGCTCCGACGTGAACGTGACAGCTGGGGGCCATCTCGAGAGGCACTTGGCGTTCGAGCACGTATCTGGCCAGCCGACCGAGCTGGGCAATCCGGCCATCTTCCCAGGTGATGTCCTCGCGAAGGCGCACCCCGTGCCCGATCCGCTCGGCACCGCAGTAGAGAGCCTGATCGATCAGTTCGAGCCCGGGTGGCTCGCTGGCGTGCAGGGTCAAGTGCAGGTGCGACCGGCGCACCGTGTCTATTGCCTGCATGTGATCGGTCGGGGGGAAGCCCGTCTCGGGGCCGGCCAGGTCGAAGGCGACGACCCGGTCGTCGCGTCGGCTCCAATCGACGGCCAGCCGAGCTATCTCTCCAGAGCGATCTGCCTGACGCATGGCGCAGACGATGGTGTTGACGATGATCGGGTTGCCCGCCGAGCGGGCCTGGGCCATTCCGTCCCTGAAGCCGTCTTGCACGGCCTCCATGACATCGTCGAGACCGAGCCCACCGAGCTGGTGATTCTCGGGCGCGAATCTGACCTCGGCGTATACGACACCGTCGGCTGCCAGGTCGAGAGCGGCCTCTCGGGCGACCCGATGCAGATGTGCCGCCGACTGCATGACGGCGATCGTGTGCTCGAAGGTGGCCAGGTACTGCAGCAGATCCTTCGTGTTGGCGCCACGAACGAACCATTCAGCGAGCTCGTCGAGATCGGTGGACGGCAGCGGGTGACCGATCTCGTCGGCCAGCTCGAGGATGGTGGCCGGTCTCAGCCCACCATCGAGATGGTCGTGGAGAAGTGCCTTGGGCAAGGCTGCGATCTGCTCGAGCGAGAACGACATGGCCGGCCTCAGATCCCGAGCCACGAGTGCACGAACGCCCTGAACCGCTCGGCGTCGGCCGACATGGCGACCTTCCAGCGCGCAGGGGCAAACCCGAGCAGCTCGAACAGTTGGGCCCGCTGTTCGTCTGGCATCGGCGCCTGTTCGAGCATGGGCATGCGGCGATCGCCGACGGTCATGCCCCACGCCGGACCGCCGGCGGTGTCGACCGAAACAGGCATGGTGACCCACTGGCACAGTTGGTCATCGACACAGCAGCACACCGCGAGCAGGTCGTGCACCGGCAGACCGTCGCCGTGTTCGAGGTGGGCGAAGTTCCAGCTGGCCTGCCAGATTGCGTGCAATGCCTGGCCGCCGGTCAAGGCCGTGGCATCGGCTGCGGCGATCTCGGCCTCGGAGATGGTGCCCACATGGGTGGCGTCGAGCGGCACCATCCTGGGAGCCCGGCCACTGGCAAGCACCCCGGGCACGCCGAAGGCGTCGACCATCTTTGCTGCGGCCGCTGGGTCGTTTCCGACGTTGGCCTCGGCCACCGCACCCAGGTTGCCTCCCGAGGCGATGGCGCCGCCCATGATGATGACGTCCCACAGCTTCGAAGGAAGCTCCGGGTCGAGATCCAACGCCGCTGCCACAGGTGTGAACGGGCTGACGGCCACCAGCGTCAGCTGCCCTGGTCGCTCGTTGGCCAGCTTCACCAGCGCCTCGGCACCGCCGAGGTCTTCGGCCTGTCGTGGCGCACGAGCCAACCGCACACCGTTCAAACCGTCGGTGCCCATCACGATGGAAGCATCGAAGCGAGCCGGATTGGCTCCGGCCGTCGACTTGCCTCCGCCACGAAATACGGGCACGTCGTCTCGCCCGGCGGCGTGCAGGACGTCGAGGGTGTTGCGCGCGGTCAGGTCGACGTCGACGTTTCCCCAGTCGGCGACAACGGCAACGAGGTCGACGCGCGGATCGGTTGCCGCCCAGATGAGGGCGCCGGCATCGTCGGTTCCCGTGTCGACAACGAGAACCAGTTGGGGCCGATCAGTGTTCGCCACGACGATAAGGAATGCCGTCGGCGCGCGGAACCCTGAGCTTTTGCACGTTGAAGATCAGCACCAGCAACACCAGCGCATAGGGCATGGCATCGGGTAGCCAAGCGGGCGCCGCGTCTGTGAACAGGTACCAGACGAACACCGTGATGCCGATACCTGCCGCGATGAACGCATCGATGACCCGCTCGCGATGCACGCTCCAAGCAGCCATTGCGCCCAGACCCAGTGCGATCACCAGCAGCAGGGCACGCGTCGCCTTGCCGTCGAAGTCGGTGAGGGCCAGGCTGAAGGGATAGGCGAACAGCAGGGCGCCGATCAGGATTCCGCGCACCTTGTAGTTGCCGAAGATCAACGCCGCCAGGGCAATGAACCCACGCCCGTTGGTTTGGCCACCCTTGTAGATGTTGGCCAGTTCCATGGAGATGAACGCGCCGGCCAGGCCGGCCAGCGCACCAGACATGGTTACGCCCAGGTACTTGTAGAGGTAGATGTTGACGCCGAGGCTCTCGCCCGCCCATGGGTTCTCACCCGCCGAGCGCAGTCGCAGACCGGTGCGGGTGCGCCACAGGAGCCAGGCCAGGAACAGCGTCAGGGCCAGCGAGATGAGCGTGAAGTAGGCGATGCTGAACGTCAGACCCTTCACGAAGCCCGCGATGTCGGAGATCCAGAACCAATCCTTGTCGACGAACCACCCGAGCATGTCTGGCGATTTCCAGCTGCCGATCGATCCGCCGGACAGGAAGGGAAGGGTGAAGTTGCCGAGCCCGTCGACCCTGGGTGACTGGGTCTGGGATCCGCCTGGGTATGTGGTGAAGATGCGCTCGGACAAATAGCGCGTGAGGCCTGGCCCCAGGATGTTGATGGCCACACCCGACACGATGTGATCGACCCGGAACGTCACCGTGGCGATGGCGTGCAGAAGGCCGCCGAACATGCCGCCGACGAGGCCGGCGATCAGCCCACCCCACGGGCCCCAGTTGAAGGCGCCGTAGGCACCGCACCAGGTTCCGAGGATCATGATGCCTTCGAGACCGATGTTGACGACACCGGCGCGCTCGGAGAACAGGCCACCCATTCCGGCCAGCAGCAGGGGCACCGACCACTTGAGCATCGACTGGCTGGACCTTGGGGTGGTGAGGCCCTCAGTTCCCGAGATCACCTGGACGATGGCCACGACCAGCATTCCCAATGCGGCCACGAGCATCCACCGAGCCCAGCCCGGCAGCGCTGCATAGCGTTGGGTGAGGCTGGGGCTCTGGTCGGTTGGGAGTTGAGCGGTGGTTGTCATGCTGCGGCTCCCGTCGCCAGAGCGGCCCGTTTGACCTCGTCACGCTGGCGGTACTGATCGACCACCTCGTAGGCAAC
This sequence comes from Acidimicrobiales bacterium, assembly GCA_041394185.1. Classification (NCBI taxonomy): domain Bacteria; kingdom Bacillati; phylum Actinomycetota; class Acidimicrobiia; order Acidimicrobiales; species Acidimicrobiales bacterium. The sequence goes on along the minus strand of JAWKIQ010000002.1, from coordinate 1,115,039 downwards.
CACGGCCGCCAGCAAGATCGTGGCCTTCATGATCACGACGATCGACTGCGAGGCAGACCCGCTGACCTGCAGCACGGCCGAGGACGAGTCGAGGAACCCGAACAACAGCGCAGCGAACATGATGCCCGGCGATGTCTTACGGCCCAGCAGGGCAATGCCCAGCCCCTCGAAGCCAAGGCCCCTGACGAAGCCCTGGTCGTAGGAGTGGTTGTCGCTGAGAATCTCGGGCATACCGATCAGACCCGCGACAGCGCCCGACAGCAACATGGCGATGATGATCATGCGCCCGGGTGGAACACCGCCGACTCTGGCCGCGAACGGATTCATGCCGCTGGCCCGCAGGTCGAAGCCGAACACTGTGCGGTTGACCATGACCGAATACGCGACACCGACGACGATGGCAACCACCAGCACACCGGTGAGCTCGCGACCCTTGCCGATGTCGCGGGTGAAGATCTCGACGAAGCCGTTGAGGTCGGGGATCCAGCCCGACTCGGGTATCTGCTTGGTGCCGGCGTTGGTGGCCTGCCCGCTGCTCATGTCGATGACGCTGGGAAAGATCGCTGCGATGAGGCCACCGATGGCCAGGAAGTTCAACATGATGGTCGCGATGACCTCGTTGACGCCCCTGTAGACCTTCAGCACTGCGGCGAGACCTGCCCAGGCCGCGCCGACCGCCATGGCTACGAACAGCATGACGCCGATGTGCAGGGGGCCTGGCAGTGCAAGCTCGGCGCCCACGACCGCTGCCGCGAACGCCGCCAGGAAGTACTGACCCTCGACACCGATGTTGAACAGGTTCATGCGGAACCCGATCGCGGCGGCGATGCCACCGATGAACAGCGGGGTGGCGCGGTTGAGGGTGTCGATGATGACCTCGAGTTGCGTGCCGTTGTCGATCATCGTCTTGAAGGTGTCGATGGGGCTGCTGCCCGACACCTGCAGCACGATCGACGACACGATCACTGCGAACACGAATGCAATGCCGGGGGCAGCCAAGGCCAGGCCCAGCCGACGCATGGACGTATTCACGAGGCAACCTCCGAGTCCTGAAGTGCAGCGCCGGTCATGTAGCTGCCGAGTAGCCGCGAATCGATTTCGGCTGGATCCAGCGAAGCCACCAGGCGGCCGTGGAACATCACAACTATTCGGTCCGACAAGCCGATCAACTCCTCGAGGTCGGCCGACGATAGCAACGTCGCCAGGCCCTGTGCCCTGGCCTCACGGATGTCGTTCCACACGTCGGCCTGAGCTCCGACGTCGATGCCCCGTGTGGGATGAGCAGCGATGAGCACCTTGGGGTTGGCGGTTAGCTCTCTGCCGATGATGAGCTTTTGCTGGTTTCCGCCCGACAGCGCCCGGGCGGTCACGTCGACGTTGGGCGAACGAACATCGAAGTCGCCACGGATGGCCTCGGTGCGTTCCCTCGAGCCCGCCTTGTCGATCCACATGCCCTTCGAGAAGGGTCGGCGGGTCTGGTGGCCAAGCGCGGTGTTCTCCCACAGCGGTGCGTCCAGCAGCAAGCCCTCCGACTGGCGTTCCTGGGGCACGTAACCCAAACCCATCTCGCGACGGTGCCTCACCGATACCTGGGTGACGTCGTCGCCGTCGAGTGAGATGGTGCCCGCCGAGGGGGTCAGCACACCGATGATCGCCGCTATCAACTCGGACTGGCCGTTGCCCTCGATGCCTGCGATACCAAGCACCTCACCCTCGTGAACCTGGAACGACACGTTGTCGACCACCGGACGCTCGTCAGCGTCGAGGACGGTTAGACCCGACACGTCGAGCTTCACCACATCGGTGGCGGTTGCCTCTGTAGTGGCGGGCGATGGCAGCTCGGAGCCCACCATCAGCTCGGCGAGGTCTTGGGCCGTCACCTCGTCGGCATCGACTGTGGAAACCGTCTTGCCGCGACGAATCACCGTGATCCGATCGGCGATCTCGAGCACTTCTTGGAGCTTGTGGTCGATGAAGATGATGGTGGCGCCACCGGCCTGCAGCTCACGCAGGTTGCGGAATAGTTCTTCGACCTCTTGAGGAACCAGCACCGCTGTGGGCTCGTCGAGGATCAAGATCCGCGCACCCCGGTACAACACCTTGATGATCTCGACCCGCTGGCGTTCGCCGACCTCGAGTTCTTCGACGAGGGTGTCGGGATCGACGGCCAGGCCATAGGCCTCACCGACCTCTGCCAGGTGCTCGCGAGCCTCTTTGTAGTCGATGCGCCCTCCGGCCGAGACCGGCTCGGAGCCCAAGATCACGTTCTCGAGGACGCTCAGCTGGTCGGCCAGCATGAAGTGCTGGTGGACCATGCCGATGCCGGCGTCGATGGCGTCGGTGGGTGACTTGAAGTGCACCTCTTGCCCGTTGACCTTCATGACGCCCTCGTCGGCGGGCTGCATGCCGAACAAGATCTTCATCAAAGTCGACTTGCCCGCACCGTTCTCGCCGCAGATCGCGTGGATCTCGCCCTGCTCGACGGTGAGGTTGACGTCGTCGTTGGCGATCACCCCGGGGAAGCGTTTTGTGATGCCGATCAACTCGATGGCTGGTGCCATAGATGCCGCTCCTGGTTCACCCCGTCCCCGAAAACGCGGAGACGGGGCCGAACCTTAGTCCGGCCCCGTCTCCCAGGTTTACCCAAAGCTCCGACAGCTATCGGAGCGACTCATCAAGGAGCGGTCGGGACGACGATGTCGCCGGCGACGATCTGCGCCTTGTAGTCCTCGAGCTGGTCGACGATGTCGTCGACGAAGCCACCGGAGGTCGAGTAGCCGACGCCGTCGACAGACAGGTCATAGACCACGTTGCCAGCAGCGAACATGCCGTCTTCGTGGGCCTTGGTGATCTCGAACACGGCGTTGTCGACACGCTTCAGCATCGAGGTCAGCACGTACTCCTGAACGTCGGTCGACACGGTGTTGTACTGGTCGGAGTCGACACCGATGCCCCAGACCTTCGAGCCGGTGGCCTCGGACTGCTCCTTGGCGGCCTCGAACATGCCGGCACCAGCGCCACCAGCGGCGTGGTAGATGATGTCAGCACCCTGGTCGTACATGCCGAGGGCGATGTCCTTGGCACGGTCGGGGGCGTTGAAACCATCGAAGTTCGGGAACTCGGTGATGTACTGGGGAATGATGACGATGTCGGGGTTGACCGCATGGACACCGGCGGTGAAGCCGGCCTCGAACTTCTCGATCAGACCGAAGCCAGACACACCACCGATGAAGCCGACGGTGCCGGTCTCGGTCTTCAGCGCCGCAGCAACACCGACAAGGAACGAGCCCTGCTCTTCGGCGAAGGTCAGGCCCGCGATGTTCTCACCGAGCGGGCTGGGCGGATCGGTGTCGAAGTTCAGCATCGCATCGTCGATGACAGCGAAGTTGACGTCAGGGTTCTCGGCGGCAACGGCGGTGACATCGCCGGCGAACAAGAAACCGACGGCGATTACGAGTTCGCTGACGTCGGCCTGGGTCTGAAGCAGCTCGGCACGGTTCGATCCGTCAGCGTTGGGCTCGGCCTCGGTGAACGAGACGCCCAGTTCGTTGGCAGCACGATCGATGCCGGCAGCGGCCGAGTCGTTGAACGACTGGTCGCCACGGCCGCCGATGTCGAAGGTGAGGCCGACGTTGGTGTCGGACTCGGGACCAGCGGCAGTCGTGGTGGTGTCGCCGTCGGACGGCGCGGCCGTTGTGTCGCTCGATTCGTCGCTGTCGCCGCAGGCCGCGGCGATCATCATCAGGGCCAGCAATAGGCCCATCAGCTTCATGAGTTTGTTCATCTGTCCCTCGCAGGTTCCGCACCGATCCCGTTGATCTGTGCTCAAAACGCGCCCATGTGGCGCATTCCAATCTTTGAACCCTATTGCGGCGGGGCACTCGATTCCAACGATCCGCCCAGAACAGGACCAAAGTCACAGTGCTGGACCTGCTAGACGACAGACCTCCGATCGCACCCGACGGGCAGATCCGGCAGGCAGATCTAGCTGCGGAGCCTCACCTCGGCCGCCCACGCCGGATACTGCGCCGCCAGGGCGTCGGCATCGCCCAACTCGAAGTCGTCTTCGCGAAACGCCGGTGCCATCGCGGTTGACATCAGGCTCCACTCTCCGGTGGTCACCGCGCCCTGCCACGACCCGCCAGGCACCGTGACGTGGGGGCGCTGACCGGCCGACAGGTCCGAGCCCAGCACTTCCAGGCGAGCGTGATGTGCATCGAGGATCAGCAGTTCGACGGGCGATCCTCCGTGATGGAACCACGTCTCGGGCCCGGGAAGCCGGTGCATCCTGGACACCTCGCCCGGTGCCAACAAGTAGTAGATGACCGAACCATGGGCGTCGGCAAAGGTTCGCCTGAACCAGCCTCCCTCCACCGCCAAAGGCGACAAGCCGAGGTGTTCGATGACCCGGTCGGCGGTTTGCGCCGCGGTCTCGCCGTTCTGGACGATCCACCGATGCATGGCTATTCCGCTGGCCACGCCCGCATTGATGGAGCGCGTCGACCCGAACTGGCTGATCGACACCACCAGGTCCACCGCATCTCTGACCTGATCGGACAACCCCGGCCCCTCCTGACCGAACACCAACACACATTGCCTCGGCAGATCGACAGTCTCTATGGGCACCGAGCCAGGCAGGTTGTCGACACCCACGATCGCCAGTTCGCTCGCCCTGGCGAAACCGATGAACTCCTCGACCGTGGCATGGTGGCGCACGTGTTGGTACCGGTCGGTGACCATCGCTCCACGACGGTTCCACCGTTTCTTGCCGACGATGTGCACCTCGGCGGCCAGAAAGGCGTTGGCGTTTCGCACCACCGTCCCGATGTTGAGGTCGTGCTCCCAGTTCTCGATCGCGACATGGAATGGGTGTCGACGGCGGTCCAGGTCGGCAACGATTGCCTCGCGCCGCCAATAGCGATAGCGGTCGACCACATTGCGCCGGTCGCCGTGCTCGAGCAGCTCGGCGTCTAGACGTTCGTCGTCGGGCCACGGTCTGGGGTGGGGACCAACCCCCACACCTGGCGCCTCGGCCGGGCGTCCGTCGTTGTCATTGCTCTCGCTGTCTACGCTGGCGGCCATGGTCGAGGTTCCAAGAGGCTCTTTCTATCTGGGCGAGACGGTTGCTGACGGTGAGCGCACCGGCCAGCCCCTGTTCTACGACAGCGATCATCTGACCACACATGGCGTCATCGTCGGCATGACCGGCAGCGGAAAGACCGGCTTGGGCGTCGGTCTCATCGAGGAAGCGCTGCTGTCGGGGATACCAACCATCGTGCTCGACCCCAAGGGCGACATGGGCAATCTGGCGCTGACGTTCCCCAACCTGGCGCCGGCCGATTTCGAACCATGGGTATCGGCCGATGCGGCCTCGTCCGAGGGCCGCACGCTCGCGCAACAGGCCGCAGCCACCGCCGAGATGTGGAGGTCGGGGTTGGCCGGCTGGGGAATCGAGCCAGACCGTATCGCCCAACTGCGCGAGGCCCCGGTGACCATCTACACACCGGGCTCGACCGCGGGTCTGCCGCTGAACGTGGTGGGGTCGCTGGCTGCGCCGGATGGTCTCGACGATGTCGAGACCATGCGCGACGAGATCGAAGGTTTCGTCACCAGCCTGTTGACGCTGGTCGACATCGACGCCGACCCGCTGTCGAGCCGCGAGCACATCTTGTTGTCGAACCTCATCGAGAACGCGTGGGCGGCCGGCCGTGACCTCGACCTCGCCGGCTTGGTCGGCCAGGTCATAGACCCTCCGATCCGCAAGTTGGGCGTGTTCGACCTGGACCAGTTCTTCCCAGCAGACGATCGCATGAAGCTGGCGATGCGCCTGAACGGCGTCATTGCGTCGCCCTCTTTCGCCACCTGGACCGAGGGTCCGGCGGTCGACATCGACGCCCTCACCCGCACCGCCGACGGCAAGCCCCGGTGTGCGGTCATCACGCTGTCGCACCTGACCGACCAAGAGCGCCAGTTCGTGGTGACGTTGATCCTGTCGAAGCTCATCACCTGGATGCGCAGTCAGCCGGGCAGCAGCGACCTGCGGATGATGCTGTACATGGACGAGGTCTTCGGGTTCCTGCCCCCCACGGCCCAGCCACCGACCAAAAAACCGCTGCTGACGTTGTTGAAGCAGGCCCGCGCATTCGGGCTGGGCGTGGTGTTGTCCACCCAGAACCCGGTAGACCTCGACTACAAGGCCCTGTCGAACACGGGCACTTGGATGATCGGGCGCCTGCAGACCGAACGCGACAAGGGCCGCCTGCTCGATGGGCTCACAGCGGCGAGCGGCGACGTCGACGTGGCCGCACTGACCGAGACCATCAGCGGGCTTCCCAAGCGCACCTTCGTTCTGCACGAGACCCGCGCGAAGGCACCACAGATCTTCAACACCCGCTGGGTGATGTCGTATCTGGCCGGGCCACTCAGCCGCGCCCAGATCGAGGTGGTCGCAGCCGATCAGGACGTACCCGACGTCGCCTCGAGTGCACCCCTGATCGGCGGCACGTCGCCAGCCCCAGCCGACGCAGATCCAGTCGACGCCCAGCCGCCGGCACCTCAACTGGCCGACGACGAGAGCGACGTGATGCCCGAGGTCGCAGACGGCACGCGGGTCGTATACGTCGACCCGGCCGCGACCTGGGCCGGCGAGGTCGGAGCGGTACCAGGCGGACGCCTGCTGGTGCCCTCGCTGGTGGCCCGGGTCGACCTGCTGTTCGACGACGAGAAGGCCGGCCTTCGCCAGACCATGGAGTTCGAGTCGGTGCTCGTGCCACTGGACGAGTTCCCAGACCCCGAACAGGCGACAGTGGTCGACTATGACGACCGCGACCTGCGCGACAAGGCGCCCGAAGGCGCTGTCTACAAGCTGGTCGACGCGCGCATAGACACCAAGACGTTCTTCAGCAAGTACGGCACGGCATTGCGCGATCACCTGTGGCGCAACCTGTCCGTGGACCTGCTCGCAAACGACGAGCTCGACCTCTACGGACGCCCGGGCGAAACGGCCGACCAATTCGCTGCTCGCTGCCGCGACGTGGCCAACGACCGCGCCGACATGGAGGCCGCCGAGCTGCGCCAGAAGTACGACGACAAGCTCGATCGCGCCGAGCTGGCGCTCGCCAAGGCCGAAGACCGCTTGCGCGAGCTCGAAGAAGCCGCCGACGACAAGAAGCGCAACGAGTTGTTGTCTGGTGCCGGCAACCTGCTGTCGGTGTTCCTCGGCGGAAAACGAAAGGCCCGCAGCCTGGCAAACAAGATGGGCGGCCTGGGCCGACGCCGCAGCCAGAGCAGCGCCGCCGATCGACGTGTCGACTCGGCCGAGAACCGGGTCAGCGAGGCCGTCGAGAAGATTCGCGACCTCGAAGACGAACTGGCCGAGGAGCTGCGCGGCATCACCACCGAATGGGAGGCCAAGGCCGCCGCCGTCACGGTCAAGGAGATCGGCCTGGAGAAGGCCGACGTTGTCGTCGACGAGGTCGCCTTGGCCTGGATACCCGTCGACAGGTGACCAGGTTCGCCGTCGACGACAAGGGCCGCACCCTGACTCTGGCGGTCGCGTTGGCAGCCGTGGCCCTGGTGGTGGGCAGCGCTGTGGCCGGACTGGCGGGGTTGGGCGCGGGCTATGTACTGGCCCCGATCTGGGCGCTGATCGCCGTCGAGGCCGGTCGCGTGGCTTGGACGACCAGAGCCGAGCTGGTCGTCGACGGCGACAGCTTCACCGTCGAAACGCCGCTCGGCTCAGGTGGCGCCCCGCTCGGCGAGATCAGCTGGTTCGGGCTCACCGCCCGGGGCCTGGTCATCGAAACCGCGACAGACCGGTTCGTTTTGTTCGACCAGTTTGCGGCGTTGTCGGCCGACGCGGCATCGACCTTGGGCGGCGTCGTCGATCGAACCTTTCCTCCCCCGGTTGTGTCGCACGACGCGGGCAGACGCGTCGTCGGCTCGGTTGCGGCCGCACTGTTTGGGGTCGCGAATCTGACGGTCGCGGGAGCAGCCATAGCTGCCGATGTCGACGCACTCGAGCGGGCGACCGCGCTCGTGTTGTCGCTGGTCTCGGCGGGCGCAGGCATCTACTTGCTGCACCGCTGGGCGGTGCGGCCATACCGGGTCAGGTTCGACGGAAACCGGATGGTGACCCAGAGCCTGCTGTGGCCCGATCGCACCCTCGAAGGGGTGTCGGTCGCGACAGGCAGGGATCAGACCGTGCTCCAGCGCCTCACCAACTCGCCGGCCGGCGAGTACGTCGTCGTGGCGCATGGCGACCGAACCTGGCGTGGGCCCGTGGCCGCACCAGGTTCGTTCGAATGGTGAGCAGCTACTCCTGAACCAGCTCGATGAGCGTTCCGAACGAACCCTTCGGGTGAACGAACGCAACGGTGGTGCCTCGCGAGCCGGGCCGCGGCCCCTTGTCGATGGGGGTTGCCCCCGCGTCGATCATCGACTGCAGGGCCTGCGCACAGTCGTCGACGCGATAGCCCACATGGTGCAGACCCTCGCCCCGCTTCTCGAGGTACTTCGCGATGGGCGAGTCGTCTCTGGTGGCGGCGGTGAGTTGGATGTACGAGTCGGCGACCTTGACCAGGGCTTCCTCGACACCGTCGCTGTCGACGATCTCGCGGTGATGCACCTCGGCGCCGAAGGCGGCCTGGTAGTAAGCGATGGCGGCCTCGAGGTCCTTGACGGCGATCGCGATGTGGTCGATCTCGGTCAGCAGCATCGATCTGTTCCTTTCGATCACTTGCTCAGAGAGGCTGCGTGACGCTCGAAGGCGGTGATCTTGTCCTCGCCGATGCGCTCGCGCTTCTCTGGATCCTGAATGCCCATGCGGGGTTCGGGGGCCAGGCAAAGCACACCCAACTTGCCCTCGTGTTCGTTGTGGTGAACCGACAGGGCGGCCTCGCCCACCTGGTCGAGGGTGAAGGTCTTGCTGAGGATCGGATGCACCCGGCCCTGATCGATGAGCTTGTTCATCGCCCACGCCTCTTGATAGTTGGCGAAGTGGCTGGAGACGATCCTCTTCAGCTTCATCCACAGGTGACGGTTGTCGTACTCGATCATGTAGCCCGACGTCGCGGCGCAGGTGACAACGGTGCCGCCTCGCCTGACAGCGAACACCGAAGCGCCCATGGTCGAGCGGCCCGGGTGTTCGAAGATGATGTCAGGATCTTCGCCGATGAGGCTGCGGATCTTCTTGCCGAATCGACGCCACTCGGATTCGTCTTGGGTGTGTGGATCTGACCAGAACTGGTAGTTCTCGGCCTTGCGGTCGATGACGTTTTCGCAGCCGATCGAATGCAGCAGGTCTACCTTGTCGGGCGAGCTGACCACGCCGATCGGCGTACCACCCGCGGCCTTGACGAGCTGCACGGCGTATCCACCGATGCCGCCGGTGGCGCCCCACACCAGCACGTTGTCGCCCAGCGTCATGTCGGCGCCGTTGGGGCTGATGAGCATGCGATACGACGTCGAGGCGCACAGCGCGTTGACCGCGGCCTCTTCCCACGTGAGGTGGGTTGGCATGGGCATCAGCTGGTTGGCCTTGACGATAGACAGGTCGGCCAGGCCTCCGAAGTTGGTCTCGAAACCCCAGATGCGCTGGTTGGCGGCCAGCATCGAATCGTCGTGAGCGCTGGGGTCCTGGTCGTCGACGTGGTTGCAGTGCACGGTGACCCGGTCGCCCGGCTTCCAGCTGCGCACCGCACTGCCGACGCGCAGCACCACACCCGCCGCGTCAGATCCGATGATGTGTTCTTCGCGAAGATGCCTCGACGACAGGTGGCTCTCTTTGGCAAGCCGGTCGAGGAAACCGAAGGTGGGCAGGGGTTCGAAGATCGAGGTCCAAACGGTGTTGAAGTTGATCGAACTCGCCATGACGGCGATGTAGACCTCGTCGGGCGCCAACTCGGGCGTTGCGACCTCGCCAACATGCAGCGACTTTCGAGGATCCTTGTCCCAGGAGTCGAGGCCTTCGAACATGTCGACCTCGGATCTGGTGACGTATGCCGCTCGATACGACTCGGGAATCGGTATGGCGGCGATCTCGTCGGAGGAGGCACCGGCGTTGATGGCTTCGAGGAACTCCTGCATCGCGAGATCGTACGATGAACCGGGTCTCCGGCACAAACTTGCGTACCGAATGCAACCACCTTCTGGCCTGCGGGGAAGCGTGTATCTAGACTCGTGATCACGCAGCCGCTGGCGAACCTCGCAGTGGCCACGATTTGGGGAGGCCCACATGTCTGGTTCGGTGATCGTAAACGGAGCTCGCACACCGATTGGGCGCTTCAACGGCGGCCTTACGTCGTTCTCGGCGATGGAACTCGGCGGTTTCGCCATCGCTGCGGCACTCGAGAAGTCGGGTGTAGCACCAGATCAGGTCGATTTCGTGTTGATGGGCCAGGTGGTACAGGCCGGACAGGGCCAGATCACCGCCCGCCAGGCCGCGGTCAACGCCGGCATCCCGATGAGTGTCCCGGCCACCACCATCAACAAGGTGTGCCTGTCGGGCCTCAACACCATCTACCTGGCAGATCAGATGATCAAGGCCGGCGACGCCGAAATCGTGGTGGCAGGCGGCATGGAGTCGATGTCCAACACGCCTCACCTTCTCACCAACGCCCGGCGTGGCTACGGCTATGGCAACGGTGAGCTTCTCGACTCGCTGCTGCACGATGGCCTGTTCTGTGCCTTCGATGCATGTGCCATGGGGCTGGGCACCGAGCGCTATGCCGCGGCCGATGCCTCACACGTGACCCGCCAGATGATGGACGAGTTCTCGGCCCGCTCGCACGAGCGCGCGGCCAACGCCCAAAAAGACGGCCTGTTCGACGACGAGATCGTCGCCGTCACCGTTCCCCAGCGCCGAGGCGACGACCTCGTGGTCGACACCGACGAGGGAGTACGCCCCGGCACAACGGCCGAGTCGCTCGGCGGCCTGCGCCCTGCGTTCGACAAGGACGGCAACGTCACCGCAGGCAACGCGTCGCAGATCTCAGACGGCGCCAGTGCGGTTGTGATGATGAGCGCCGCCAAAGCCGAGGAACTCGGGCTGAGCCCCCGAGCTCAGCTGCTTGGCTATGGCCAGGTGGCGGGCCCCGACTCGGCGTCGCTGCTGACCCAGCCCTCGAACGCCATCCGCGCCGCAGCCGCTCGAGCCGGAGTCGACCCCTCCGGACTCGATCTCTACGAGATCAACGAGGCCTTTGCGGCTGTGGGCATCTGCTCGGTCGAAGACCTGGGCATCAGCGACGACATCGTCAACGTGAACGGCGGCGCCATCGCCCTGGGTCACCCCATCGGCATGAGCGGCAACCGTCTGGCACTGCACTTGATCAACGAACTTCACCGCCGCGGCGGTGGCGTCGGTGCAGCAGCACTGTGTGGCGGCGGCGGACAGGGCGACGCCGCCATCATCAGGACCCTCTGACGCCGCCGCGACTGGCCGGCCCTAGGCGCCGGCCAGCTCGTCGAGCACGCCCTTGACCCACAGGCTCATCTCTGGCCCACCGTGACCGTTGGCCTCCACTATGTGAAGGCGCGCGCCCGGAATGGCGCGGGCGAGCTCGTATGCAATCGACACCGGCGAGCTGACGTCCATCCGGCCGTGGACCATGAAAGTCGGCACGTCTGCAAGACGGTGGGCATGGGCCAACAGCTGCCCGTCCTCCAGGAAGGCACTGTTGGCCCAGTAGTGCGTGACCAGCCGGGCGAAGCACACCTGGAAATCGATGTCGGAGCCCGACAGGCGCGGCGCGAAGCCGTGCTGCAACGACACATGTGTGTCTTCCCACAAACACCAAGCTCGGGCAGCAGGCCGATGAACCTGGGGATCGGGATCCATCAGCAACTGGTTGTAGGCCAGGGCCAGGTTCTGCTGCCTGGCCCCAGCGGGCAGATATTCGACGAAGTCGTTCCACCGTTCGGGGAACAGGCGCGCCATGGTGCGGGTGATCCACTCGACCTCAGCGCTGGAGGTCGTGGTGATGCTGGACATCACCAGCTCTGACACCCTCTCCGGATACGCCTCGGCGTAGGCCAGCGCCAAGGTCGTGCCCCACGAGCCACCCCAAACCAACCACCGCTCGACACCCAGGTGGGATCGAAGCGACTCGATGTCGCTCAGCAGATGCTGGGTCGTGTTGGCAGCCAGGTCGACCAAGGGCTCTGCTGCACTGGGTGTGCTCTGGCCACAGTTCCGCTGGTCGAACTGGATCGCGCGATACAGCGTCGGATCGAACATCCGCCGGGTGTTGGGAGAAGAACCCGAACCCGGGCCGCCATGCAGGATCAGAGCGGGCTTCCCGACCGGGTTCCCAGCCTCTAACCACGCCACCCGGTGGCCATCGCCGACATCGATGAATCCGCTGCTGAACGGTTCGGCGAGTTCGTGCAGCTCAGTCACACCGGAACTATGGCACGGCCGCCCAGCCGCGGGCCTAGATCGGCACCGGCAACGTGACCCATCCGTCCAACTCGATGTCGTCGATTCCGAAGGCCGCGCCAAGTGTTCTTTGAGCCACGATCTCGGCCGAACCGTCGACAGTGACCGTCGGAACCAGGTGCCCGACGATGACATGTTTGGCACCGCAGCCCGCGGCCAACATGACAACCGGTGCTGGATCCTCGACGATGGTCGCCAGGTCGACGTCGTCGAAAGCCAAGATGGCCCGAAGCTCGCGATCGGGCCCCAAGGCGGCGATCATCACCTCGTCCATATCGGTCGAGAAGATCTCGAACAAGAGTCGGGCATCGTCGACGTCGTGGCACCGGATCGGATGCTGGCGGGCAGGGGGCAGATAGACCTCGACCATTGAGGCTCCAAACGTTGTTGGATTCGTCGAGGGGAAGCTGCCGAGCACACTAACGAGGGGCTGGGACAATGCTGGTTTGCCAGTTCGCGACGCCCGAAGCGTCACTCTGCCCAAAACTGACGAAGCGCCACCCCGCCGGGGCCTGAGCTTGGCGCGGGCGGGTATCCAGCCCAAGCTCCGACGAGGAGACGCTTCATCTGGAGGGAGTGGGTAACCCCTCTCCCGATGACGATTACGTTACGGAATTGTCACGAAGATGACAAGTCCATTTCGAAGATTTCTTTTGTGACGGCTGAAGCCGCTCAGATCGCCCCGATGGTTGGGTACAGCGGGTTCGCCTGGAGAAGCGCTGCCGACCGCTCGCGACAACGCTCGGCGACATCGTCACCCATCACATACTTGGCCTTGGACGGCCCGCTCTTGGCCGCTGCGGGCTCGGCGTTGGCCAGCACGTCGCAGATGATGTCCGCGACCTGGTCCATGTCGTCGGAGTTCATACCCAGCGTGGTCAGCGCCGGTGTTCCAAGCCTCACGCCGCTGGTGTACCAGGCGCCATTGGGGTCGTTCGGAATCGAGTTGCGGTTGACGATGACGCCACTGTCGTTCAGTGCCGATTCGGCCTGACGGCCAGTGAGGCCGAAGGGGGTCACATCCACCAACAACAGGTGGTTGTCGGTGCCGTCGGTCACCAGCCGTGCACCGCGGCGCTTGAGACCCTCGCCCAGAGCCGCCGCGTTGTCGACGATGCGTTGGGCGTACTGAGCGAACGAAGGCTGCTTGGCCTCGGCAAAGGCAACGGCCTTGGCCGCCATGACGTGTCCCATCGGCCCGCCGAGAACCATCGGGCATCCCTTGTCGATGAACTCGTTGAGTTCGGTGCCATCGCGCCCGGCCAGAACCATCCCGCCCCGCGGCCCGCGCAGCGACTTGTGCGTGGTCGTGGTGACGATGTGGGCATTAGCGATGGGGTCGAAATCGCCGGTGAACACGCCCCCGGCAACCAAGCCTGCGAAATGGGCCATGTCGACCATCAGATAGGCGCCGACCTCGTCGGCGATCTCACGCATCTTGGCGAAATCGACCTTTCGTGGGTAGGCCGAGTAGCCAGCGACGATGACCATGGGCCTGAACTCGCGGGCCAGCGCAGCGACGTTGTCGTAGTCGAGCAACTCGGTCTGGGGATCTACGCCATAGCTGCGCTGGTTGAACATCTTGCCCGAGATGTTGGGCCTGAAGCCGTGGGTGAGGTGGCCGCCTGCGTCCAGCGACATGCCGATCATCTTTTGATCACCCAACGAATGGCGCAGCTGGGCCCAGTCGGCCTCGGTCAGGTCGTTGACGTGTTTGACACCCTGTTCGGTCAGGAAGGGTGCTTCGACCCGCGCCGCCAGCATCGCCCAGAAGGCGACCAGGTTGGCATCGATGCCCGAGTGCGGCTGCACGTAGGCATAAGGGGCGCCGAATACCTCACAGGCCAGGTCGGCTGCCAACTGCTCGACGGTGTCGACGTTCTGGCAGCCGGCGTAGAACCGATGACCGACGGTGCCCTCGGCGTATTTGTCGCTGAACCACGTTCCCATGGTCAACAACACGGCCGGGGACGCGTAGTTCTCGGACGCGATCAGCTTGAGGTACGAGCGCTGGTCGGCGATTTCGCCACGGATCGCATCGGCGACCCTGGGCTCGACGGCACCGATCGCATCGAGCGCATTGCGGTAGGCCACGGCCTCCGGCGTGTTCTGCTGAATCGACAGTGGGTTGGGCTGCGAGGACATGGCCGCTCCTTGGGGCTTCCTATCGGGCCAACGGCCAAGCTACCCGTGTTTCAGTCGAGGGCGCGTCGATGTTCGAGCGCACGTCCCAGGGTCAGCTCGTCGGCGTACTCGAGATCGCCGCCGACGGGAAGACCCGAGGCGATACGCGTCACCGTGACGCCGAGCGGTCGCAGCAGACGGCCCAGATACATGGCCGTGGCCTCACCCTCGATGTTGGGATTGGTGCCCAGAATCACCTCGGTGACCGACTCGGGTTCCAGGCGGGCCAACAACTCGGAGACCCTCAGCTGTTCGGGGCCGATGCCCTCGATGGGGTTCAGGCACCCCTGGAGCACGTGATAGCGACCTCGAAACTCGCGGGTCTTTTCGATGGCGACCACATCTCGAGGTTCTTCGACCACGCACAAAACACCCTCGTCACGACGTGGGTCCGAGCAGATGTTGCACACCTCGTGAGCGCTGACGTTGAAACAACGCGAGCAGAACCGAACGAGCTCTTTGGCCGTCGCGATGGCATTCGCCAAACGAAGAGCGTCCTGCGACGGCAGCTTGAGAAGATGGAACGCGATGCGCTGAGCTGACTTGGGCCCGATTCCAGGCATCTTGCCCAGCTCGTCGATGAGGTCTTGTACCGGACCCTCGTACATGTTCGAAACGAACCGATCAGCCGAGCAAGCCGCCAAGACCACCGATGTCGCCGAGCGGGCCCATGGCCTCGCTCTGGACCTCGGCGCCCTTGGCCAGAGCGTCGGCTATGGCGGTGTGGACGAGGTCTTCCAGCATCGAGACATCGGAGGGGTCGACGACCTGGGGCGAGATGGAGACCGAGCGAACCTGCCCACCAGCGGTCATGGTGACCGACACCAATCCGTTGGCCGCAACACCTTGGACCTCGGTTGACGCAGCTTGTTGCTGAGCGGCCATCAGCTGGGCCTGCATGCTCTGGGCCTGCTGAAGCAGGCTGTTCATATCGAATCCGTCGCTCATGTTTGCTCCGAGGGTCGAGGAATTGTGGGGCCGATCACATCTCGTCGACATCGACGATACGGGCACCGGGGAATGCATCGGCCAAACGCTCGACTCCGGTGCGTCCGTCTGGTGGCGCATCGGTGAGCTCGGAGAGGTCGTGAACCTCGTCTTCGGCCTCGCTGGGTGCCGCCGAGGTGCCCGGAGGCTGAGACACCCCGGAACCTCCCTCGGAAGCGATACGAAGCTCTACCGAAATCGCACAACCGAAGTGGTTCGACAGCAACTGCTCGATCGTGGATAGGTGCTCGACGCACCGGTCGCGGGTCATCTCGTTGGGGAACGAGCAGACGACCTGTCCGGGCTGGTCAGCTGAAACGTCGGCGCCCAAGAACAGCGCCCGCGCCCGGCCCGAGGCCACCGAGATGAGGTCGGGCCACTGCTCGAT
Organism: Acidimicrobiales bacterium; assembly: GCA_041394185.1. Lineage (NCBI taxonomy): Bacteria > Bacillati > Actinomycetota > Acidimicrobiia > Acidimicrobiales > Acidimicrobiales bacterium. Next base: position 1,099,041 of record JAWKIQ010000002.1, on the reverse strand, counting down.
GACCTGGGTGGGCGACGGTGCGTTCGACGGTGCCGTGGCCTCGGGGGCAACCGGTTGTGTATCGACGGGCTCGGCGATCGGTTTGAGCGGTGGATCGTCGACCACTGGAGCGGGTGCTGGAACCGGAGACGCAACCTGCCCAGGAGACGGCGGAGGAGGTGGCGCAGACGGGGCCACGCCGGTCGGTGGTTGAGGCCGGGCAGGCGGCTCGGGCTGTTGAGGGCCTGCCGACGCGCCCGTGGCATTGGCCAAGGCCGCACGCGCCGCTCCCACCTTTGACGAGCCGACCGAGCTGCCCCGTCGCTGAGCTTGAGGCGGTGCAGATGCCGAAGGAGCCGGGCCGGGCGATGGAGCCGGAGGCGGCGACGAGGCCGGCGCAACCGGAGCAGAAGGTGCAGCCGCTGGGCCGCCCGCTGCCGGGGGTGCGGTGGCCGAGACACCGGACGCCAGCGCGGCCTCGAGCCGCTCGATGCGCGCTATCAGGGCATCGACCGAACCCGAGGCCTGCGCCGAGGTCAGCTTGACCAGTGCAACCTCGACAACCAGGCGAGGATCGGCAGCCTGGCGAGCGTCGACCAGAGCGGTACCCAGCGTCTCGAGGGCTCGAACGATGAGGCCGGCGCCAAGCCCTGACGCCTGCTGGTCGAGGTGCTCGACCATGGAGGCGGGTAATTCGGGCGGCGCCGCACCTTGCTTGACCAGGAACATGTCGCGCAGATGCCGGGTGAGCGCCTCGACCAGCTCGCGAGGGTCGGCGCCAGAGGACACCGCGCCGGCGACGGCCTGCAACGCCGCGGCGCTGTCTGAGCTGGCGAGCGAATCGACCAGGGCGTCGACCGGGATGTGGTCGTCGGCGATGCCGCCCGCAGCAATGACCTGATCGAGCGCCGAAAGTGTGTCGCGCGCAGATCCTCCACCACGCTTGACAACGTGATCGATGACGTCGTCGCCGACCTCGATCCCCGCCTTGGATGCGATCTCGCGCACATGCTGCGAAAGCTCGGCCGAACCGATGAGGCTCAACTCGACGTGCTGGGTGCGGCTGCGGATCGTCGGCAGCACCTTCTGAGGGTCGGTGGTTGCCAACACGAACACCACATGGCCCGGAGGTTCCTCGAGCGTTTTCAACAACGCATTGGAAGCCTCCTTGGTCAGCATGTGAACCTCGTCGAGGATGTACACCTTGCGCCGACCAGGCGTGCCCATTGCGACGCTGCGGACCAGGTCCTTGACATCGTCGATGCCCCGATTGGACGCTGCGTCGAGCTCGTAGAGGTCCATCGAGTTGCCGTTCTCGATGGCCAAACAGGCCGGACAGTTACAACACGGTTCACCGTCGGCGCCCAGGTTCTCGCAGTTGAGAGCCTTGGCCAGGATGCGCGCCGTCGAGGTCTTGCCGGTGCCGCGCGGTCCGCTGAACAGATAGGCGTGACCCACCCGATCGTCTCGCACCGCGTTCTTCAGAGCCGCAACCAGGTGCGATTGCCCCACGACCTCGTCGAAGCGCTGCGGGCGAAAGCGTCGATACAGAGATTGATAGGCCACGGAGTCCGAGCCTACCGGCGCGATGTGACAGCCTGAATCGTATGGCGCCCACACCCGTAGACCCTGACCGATTCGCCCAACTCGAAGGGCTCGAAGACTGGCGCTACCACCTCGGCGCCATCCACTCCGACTTCCGCGCCGGATCGTTCCCCGCCGCCGCCAACCTCGCCGAACGAATCGCTGACGCTGCCGAACAAGCGGTTCACCATCCCGACATCACGATCCTCTACCCCGACCGCGTCAGGGTCACATTGACCACGCACGAGATCGGCGGTCTCAGCGAACTAGACGTCGACTTGGCCCGCGAAGTCTCCCGGCTCTCGTCGGCCGCCGGTGCCACCTGCGAACCCACGGCGTCGCAATCGATCGAGGTCACCATCGACGTGACCGACATCGAAGCCTGCGCTCCGTTCTGGGCTGCTGTCATGGGCGGCTATCGCCGTGTAGGCGATCGGCTTCTCGTAGATCCGCTTCGAAGCGGCCCCACGATCTTTTTCCAGAAGATGGACGTTCCGCGCCCTCAGCGCAGCCGCATGCACATCGACGTGTCTGTTCCCCATGACACAGCCGAGGCCCGGGTAGCGGCTGCAATCGAAGCCGGTGGGCGGTTGCTCGACGACTCACACGCCCGGGCGTTCTGGGTCTTGGCGGACCCCGAGGGCAACGAAGCCTGTGTGTGCACCTGGCAGGACCGGAACTGACCAGCCGTCGCTAGGCGATCGGAAAACGGCAACCGCCTCCTCACGAGGCGGCCAGGCTACCCGCGGCACACGATCGGTTTCGCTGAGGGCTGCTGCCTCCCGGCCCTGACCCGATTCACGAGCAATCGTTGCACGGGACCCGGCCGCCACGTCAGGAGGCGAGTCCGGCGCAAATGGTACAGGCACCCCGGCCGCAGACAACGCCGGAACTGGGTTTGATTCCCGGCCCGATCAGCTACTCTCTACCGAAATTGGAGAGGTCGCATAGTCTGGCTTAGTGCACCATCTTGGAAAGGTGGCGTGGGGCAACCCACCGGGGGTTCGAATCCCCCCCTCTCCGCCAGAACCCGTCGCAAGACACCTGCAAGGCCCGAACCGGATCCGGTTCGGGTTCTTTGGTGTTGGGTCGCTCAGCGGGCCAGGTCGCCGTCGATCGCCTCGCGGATCAGATCTGCATGGCCGCAGTGACGGGCGTACTCCTCGATCATGTGGATCAGGATCCAGCGCATGCTGTGGCGCTGTTCGCCGCCACCAGCCGCGAGCTGATCCAGTGACCCCGTCGCAGCAACGACCCGTCGAGCCCTCTCGACAGCCAGATCGAATCGAGCGATCAGCTCGTCGCGCCCCTGGCCCTCGGCCCAGGTCATCTCGGCGTCGGCATCGGCGTCCCAATCGAAATCGGCCCACGGTTGCTCGGGTTCGTCACCGCAGAACCTCACGCAGAACCACGTCTCTTCGACCAGGGCCATGTGCCCGATGAGCCGGGCCAGACTCAACGTCGACGGTGGGTGGGTCGCGCGCAACTGTTCATCGGACAACCCAAACGCCCGGTCGATCAGCTCGAATCGGTAGAAGTCGAGGAACGACGTGAGCATCGTCGCCTCGTCGGCATCCAGCGGGATGGGTGGGGCATCGGGTCTTTCCATGGACGGAAGCTAGGCCACGGCCATCCGAATGGTCAGGGGAATTGTGTCGTCAACACCTGAATCTGGGGTCACCTGGCGGATCTGGGGTCGAATTCGGGTCGGCGGTGGGCAGAAACCGACCCCAGATTCGGAAGGCGCGGGAACGAGCGAGCAGGCGGGTCAGTCCTCGAGGGACGGGCGCTTTTCGCCGAAGCGGTTCCAGCTGGTGAGGCTCTCGGCCGGGCGTCTCGACGCGACGCCCCACTTGCCGGTAGGCACCCCGAGCGGCAGGAGAGCAACGATCTCGTAGCGGTCGGGGACACCGACAACCTCTCGAACCTCGTCTTCGTAGATCCGAAACACCGAAGTGAGCACGGTTCCGACACCCTCGCTGCGGGCGGCCAGGATCAGGTTCTGCACGGCCGGATACACCGACGCATACACGGGACCGACGTCCATGACACCCTCATCGTCCTCGATCGCCATCGAGATCTTGGGGACGATCACCAGGATCATCGCCGGCACTGAAGCCAGACTGCGAGCCAGATCGTCGGTGGCCTTCCAGTTGCGCTGATGGCGCTTCTCGGCGTCGGCGTCCTTGAAGGGCGGCACGTACTTCTGGATGGCGGGCTCGTAGCGCTCGTGGGCCTTCAGATAGATGGCCGCGATGCGGTCTTTGACGTCTTGTTCGGTTACGACGAGGAACTGGTAGGGCTGGATGTTTCCACCGCTAGGGGCCTGCACCGCGGCGCGCAAGATGCGCTGGATGGTCGCGTCGCTTACCGGCTCGTCGCTGTAACGACGCATCGCGCGCGTGGTCATCAACGCTTCGTAGAGCTCCATGGGTATCCGCCTATCGATTCTTGAACTCGGGCTCGCGCCGCTCCTTCAGAGCGGCGAGGGCTTCCTTGTGGTCTTCGGTGCCGAACGTGACGATCTCGAGCGCGGTGGCCAGGTCGAACGAGGCATTGGCCGCGTCCTTGAGCAGCTTGTTGACCGCCATCTTCGTGTATTGGATGGCTCGTGGTGCGCCGGCCGCGATGCGGCGAGCGAACGCCAACGCCTGATCGACACATGCATCGTCTGGGGTGACGAAGTTGACCAGGCCGATGCGATGGGCCTCGGCCGCCGAGATCGGGTCGCCGGTGAACAGATACTGCTTGGCCAAAGCCGGACCGACAGCGAGGGGCCAGGCGATGGTTCCACCGTCGCCGGCCACGATGCCGACCTTCACGTGGGGGTCACCGATGGTGGCCGACTCGGCTACGAAGATGATGTCGCACAGCAGGGCGATGGATGCGCCCAGCCCCATGGCGTGGCCGTTGACCGCCGCGACGATGGGAATCTGCACATCGAGCATGTCCCAGATGAGGTTCTTGCCGTCGCGATGCACCTCGTCGAGCAGCTCGCGATCTTCGAGGGCAGGGAACCAGTCGAAGTCGCCGCCGGCCGAGAACGTCTTGCCGGAACCGGTGAGCAGGATGCACCGAGCCTCGGTCTCTTCCTGTAGCAGCGGGAAGAGCTGAGCCATCTCCTCGTGCATGGTGGCGTTGACCGCGTTCAGCCAGTTGTCGGGCCGGTCGATGGTGACCTTCAGAACGTGGCCGTCGAGGCGTTCGAAGTGCAGGTATTGGAACTCGTCGAACGAGCGTCGCTGTCTCATTGACCCCCCTGAGGTCAGCTGGGCTCGCGGGGCAAACCCAGCAGTCGTTCACCCAAGATGTTCTTCTGGATCTGGGTGGTGCCGCCACCGATTGTCAACGCCCGGCTGAACAGATATCCCCAGTGCCACACGTCGAGGTGTTCGGCTTGTTCGTTCTGGAGGCCGATCATGCCCTGTGGACCGGCCAGGTCTTTCACCAGGCCGGTCAGCTCCTGTCCGAGAATGTCGGCCAGCGTCTTGCGGATGGATGCCTCGGGCCCAGGGTCGCGGCCAGCCAGTATCGCCTCGACGATCTTGTCGCCCAGCAGGTTGACGATGAAGGTGTTGGTATAGGCACGGGCTGCCCGCTGGCGCATCACCGGGTCGGCACCGGCACCACGAGCCTTGATCTCGTCGAGGCATTCGGCCGGAGTTGGGCCCATGCCCCACAAGACGCCGCCCTCGCTGAGCGAGACCCGCTCGTTGCCGAGGGTCACCTTGGCCAGGCGCCAGCCATCGTTCTCTTCGCCGATGCGGTTGGCGACCGGTATGCGGACGTCGTTCAGGAAAGTCTCGTTGAAGTGGTTGCCACCGGTCATCTCGATGATCTTGCGAACCTCGATGCCCGGTGTGTTCATGTCGACCACGAAGTACGAGATGCCCTTGTGTTTGGGCGCGGCCGGGTCGGTTCTGGCCAGCAGGATGCCCCAACGCGATCGGTTGGCCCACGTCGACCAGATCTTCTGGCCATTCACCACGTATTCGTCGCCGTCGCGTTCGGCCCGGGTTCGAAGCGACGCCAAGTCGCTGCCCGCGTCGGGTTCGGAGAACAGCTGGCACCACTCGTCGGACCCGTCGAGGATCGAGGGCAACCAGCGCTGTTGCTGGGTTTGGGTGCCGCCGGCCACGATGGTGGGGCCGGCCCAACCGATCGCTATGGGGTTGTCTGGCCGCTCGATTCGGGCCCTGGCCAACTCGTCGTCGATGATCAGCTGAAGCTCGGGGTCAGCCCCCAGACCCCATGGCCTGGGCCAGTGCGGCGCGACGTAGCCCGCCTCGGCCAGCTCGCGCGCCGATGCATCGGGGTGCGCCTCGACCCACGCCCGGACCTCGAGTCGGCGGGGATCATCCTGTGGTGGCAACGAGATGGGCATCGCCTCAAAGCTGCCTTACATCGGTGTCCAAACCCAACTTGATGCGGCCCGGCGCCTCGTAGGTACGAGGGGCGATCATGGCGTGCTGGGTGGCCACGAACACATCGCGGAAGCAGCGCTGAATCGGGCTGGTCTTGTAGACGGCCGCACCACCGGCGGCCAGGTACATCATCTGGGTGACCTCGGCCGCTGTCTGGGTGGCGTGGGTGGCGGCCAGGCGCAGCAAACGCTTCTGTTCGGCGTCGGCAGGTTTGCCCTCCAAAGCGTTGGCCCACGCGGCCTCGACCGTGTCTTCCACGAATACCCAGGCCGATCGCATCATGGCTTCGGCGCGGCCCACATCGTGTTGGATCGTCATCCGATCCGCGAGGGGTCTGGAGCTGCCCTGAGGCTTCTTGGCCCCGGCCAATTCAACCAGCTCGTCGATGGCGCGCCGGCCGATGCCCGCCGCGGTCGAGGCGATGCCCAGTGCCAGGATTCCGAACAGGGAGAAGTTGGTGAACGGGTTCTCTCGTTTGGGTAGGTCGCGACCGAACTGCACCCAGCGCCCCTGCGGAACGAACGCCTCGTCGGTCGAATAGTCGAGCGAACCGGTGCCAGACAGTCCCGACACATCCCAGGTGTCGATGAACTGCACGTCTTCGATGTCGAACAACACGTAGGGCGCCATGAGCCCGTCGTCGCCCACCGTGGGGTTGCCGTCCTGGTCGACGATTATGCAGCCGCCACCAATCCAGGTGCAGTGCTTGGTGCCAGACCCCCACGACCAGCGCCCGGTGACTCGCAGGCCGCCGTCGACCTGACGGGCGCGCCCCATGGGTCCAACGAATCCGCCGGTGATCGACATCGGGTCGCCGAAGATCGCCTGGGCGTACTCGTCGGAGAGGTACGAGGCAGCTACCGAGCTGGTTGACGAGATGGCGACGCTCCAACCGGCCGAGCCGTCGTGGTAGCCGTACTCCTCGATGACCTGCAGGCCCTCCCAAGCCGATATCCCCGGCCCGCCCAAGGAGGGTGGCACGTACATCCGGAAGGCCTGGCTGGGACGAATCGCATCAACGATGTCGAGAGGCAGGGTGCCCGCCTGCTCGATCTCGTTGCCGCGCTCGGCAATCCAAGGCCCCAGGCGGCGCGCTTCTTCCAGTATCGAGTTGCCCATGGACGAAATCTAGAGTGCTACTCCAGATTTTTCAAGGCAGGCGCGAGAAGCTCTCCAGCTTCAGAGCGACCCTAGACTGCGCTGAATGGCGCCTAGCGATCGACCCAGCACACGGGCCCAACGGACAAAGGCCGATCTCAAGGCCGCGATTCACTTCGAGATCGCTCGGTCCGGAACCCTGGATGTCGCCGCCGTGACCGAAGCGGCGGGGCTCTCGCAGGCCACCTTCTACAGCCACTTCGGCTCGCACGACGACGCCCTGGCAGCGGCCCTCGACATCAGCCTCACCAACGTCACCGAGGTGAGCCGGAGCATCGTCAACATCGAGACGATTCTCGAAATGGGCCTCGCCGACATGATCGACCTCTTGGTCGAACAACTCGTGGTCGCATTCGGAGTCGAAGCACCGGTCTTGCGCGTTGCGCTGGCCCGACTCTCGCAGAACACGACCATTCGCGATGTCTACCGCAGCCACCAGTCAGCTCATCACCTTCACCTGACCAAACAACTCGAGCTCGGCCAACGCGCGTCGGTGGTCAGGGCGGGCGAGCCAGACCAACTCGCCGCAGCGCTGCTCGTGTCTGCTCAGGGCCTGAACAACCCGCTGCTGCTGCGAACCGACGCCAACGACGAGACCATGAGCGCTCTGAAGCGGGCCCTGTTGGCGATCCTCAAGCCTGACGCAACATCGTGACCGAGTGCCCATCGGCTGCGACCGGCTCGAAGCCGAACCGAGCGTAGAGCGCTGTCGCCGGGTTTCGATCGTCGACCGACAGGCTCATCCGAGGCGCCAGTTCGAGCAAGGCGGCGAGCAGCTTCGAACCGATGCCTTCCCCGCGTCGCTCGGCCACGACCGCGATCCCCAGCTCGGGAGTATGTTCATCGACCCATCCGTAGCCCGGATCGTCTGCGGGCAGACGACGGCCCCACGCCGCGCCAACCCGCTGGCCGGCGACCTCGGCGACAAACCCGACATCACCAGCGAGGTCACCGAAGTCGACGATGTAGTGGGCGATACCCGGCTCGTCCAGCACCGACCGCGGATAGGGCTTGGCTCCGGGAGCAACGTACAAAGCCTCGTACTGCATGTCCCACAGGAAGTCTCGGTCGCTGGGTTCGACCGCCCTGAGGCGGATGCTCAAGCGATGACGCCGGCCGGGCGGTGATCGCCGACGATCGACACCCGCTCGCCATAGCGTGAATAGGGGTGGTAATCCCACACCGCATGGTGCTGGGTGCAGCGGTTGTCCCACAGGGTCACCGTGTTGGGCTGCCACTCGACTCGGCAGTAGAGCCGGGGATTGGTCGCGACCAGGTCATAGAGGCTGTTCAAGATCGCGTCGCTCTCCCAGCGACGCAGGCCCTTGATGTGCGATGTGAAGGCCGGGTTGACGTAGAGGACCTTGCGGCCGGTCTCGGGGTGAACCGCTATGACCGGGTGTTCGTTGCGCGGGTAGCCGCCCTCAGGTGGCTCGGTGTTGTATGCACCGACGTAGGGAATGCCCCCGTCGTGCACGGCGGTGAGCCCCTCGAGGAACTGCTGCATCGATGGCGACAGCATCTCGTATGCCAGGTACATGTCGGCGAACAAGGTGTCGCCGCCCCCACACTCGGGTGGTTCGGTGATGTACAGCGCCGACCCCATCGGAGGGATTTCGTCGCAGGTGACGTCGGCATGCCAGGCGTCGCCTGCTGTGTAGGCCGAGTTGGCCGTTGTCTTGACGACCAGGATCTCGGGGTCGCCGCTGCGAGAATGGTTCAGCGGATGCACATGAAGCGTTCCGAAGTAGCGGCCAAACGCCTTGTGCGCCTCGCGATCCAGTTGCTGGTCGCGAAACACCAAGACCTGCCAGTCGAGGAACGCACGTCTGAGATCGGCCAGCTGGTCGTCTGACAACGGCTGCGACAGGTCGAGACCTTCGACTTCGGCGCCTATGTGCGGGGTAAGGGTGGAGATGTTGAAGCTGCCGTAATCGCGGCGCCGTCCTGTGGACTGGTTTTCGATGACACTCATGTCGGACCCCCTTGGGTGGTGTGATCCAGATAATCCGATCGGGGTACTCACGACCTAATCGGACCGCGTAGTGTTCTGCGCGTTATGAACGACGAAGAGGCCATGGCGGTTGCCCTCGAAGAGGCCCGCGCCGCGCTCGATCACGGAGACGTGCCGGTTGGCGCGGTGGTCTTGGTTGGAGGCGAGATCGTTGCCAGGCGCCACAACGAACGGCAGTTGACCGGCGACCCCACAGCCCACGCCGAGATCCTCGCCTTGCGCAACGCGGCCTCCGCAGTCGACGACGGGTGGCGCCTGACCGAGGCAACACTGGTCGTGACACTGGAACCGTGCGCCATGTGTGCGGGCGCAGCACTCAACTCACGCATTGCACGCGTCGTTTACGGCGCGGCCGACATGAAGGCCGGGGCGGTGCTGTCGCTGATGGGGATCGGCTCTGACCCGCGCCTCAATCACGAGTTCGAGGTCGTTCACGGCGTGCGTGCCGACGAATGTGCCGACCTGTTGACCTCGTTCTTCTCGGCGGCGCGCGAACAGCGCTAGACCCGATCGGTCAGAAACCGATCAGTGCCGCTACGCCGAACGCGGCGAACAGCAGCGCAGAGACCAGCCGAACGACCCGCGGCGACACCCGTGTCAGCAGTACCCGCCCCACCTGTGCGCCCACCATCGCACTGCACACCTCGCCCAGGGTTGCGCCAAGCCACACCGCAACCGGCTGGCGTTGCGCGGCCAGCGTGGCGGTGGCGATCTGGGTCTTGTCGCCCAACTCTGCGAACGCAATCGCGGTAGCTATGGCGATCACCGCAGAACGCCCCTTCATGGCCTTGGGCTGGTCGTCATCGTCGTCTTCTGGGCGTGCAACGATGGCCACCGCCACCGCCAAGAACACGACCCCGCCGACGATCTGCACCGGGCGCTCGGGAAACGCCACCCCCAAGAGCCCACCGACCAGCGCGGCGAACGCTCCAGCCGTTCCGAACCCCAGTGCCAACCCGGCCACCATGGTGCGTCTCGACACCCTTGCGCCGAACCCGGCCGCCAGCAGCTGCGTCTTGTCGCCGAGTTCGGCGACGAACATCACGGCGAATGCAGCCAGCAGGTCTGCGCCGAACGAATCCATCGCGACATGATCGCTCACGCTGCGCCAGGCGACCGACAGATCCGATGGCAGAAGTCGTTCCGCAGCGGCCTCAGACTCTTGTAGAGTCGTCCCCGGAAGGTTGCCAGAGCGGACGAATGGGGCGGCCTCGAAAGCCGTTGTGGCCTCCGGGTCACCGTGGGTTCGAATCCCACACCTTCCGCCACCAACCCCCACCTCGGTGGGGGTTGTTTCGCGTTTGCGATCCAACGCTCAAGAGCCCGGCAGAATCTGCCGAGACCACCGGAAGGCGATTGTTGGCCTTCAGCAGCCCAATCGGCCGCTTTGTGTGGTGAGACGAATACCACAGGCGATTTATTTCGATCCGCGTTGCGTTTTCGTAATCCTTTCGTCATCCTGACCGTTCACTAAGCAAAGAACAACCAGCGGGTAATCGAGCCGGACCGCAAGATGCGGCGGCCACCCGCGTGAATCCCGAAGCCGCGTCCGGTCGACATGAGGTCCCGAGCGCAGGCAAAGGAGCGTCATGCTGAAACCCACTCGCCCAGCCGTTCGCGCGCTCGCGTTCGTATTCGTGGCGCTCTTGGCCATCACCGGCGTGGCCGGCGTGGCCGGAGCGACGGTCTGGACACCCGAAACCGATCCGGTCACCGAACTCGACGGGGCCCCAGTTTCGGTTGCCGTTGCACAAAGCGGAGGTTCGTGGAGTGTCGACGCCGAGGGCGTCGTCGCTACCAGCGGTGCCGCTGAACACTTCGGCGATCTGGAAGGTGTCGACTTGGCCGCGCCGATTGTCGACATCGCAGCCACCCCGACCGACCGCGGCTACGTGCTGGCGGCGGCCGACGGTGGCGTCTTCGCATTCGGCGATGCCGTGTTCCACGGCTCGGCTGCCCCATACGGGCCCGTCTCGCCCATCGTGGGCATCGCCCTCACCCCAGGCGGCTACTGGCTGGCAGCTGCCGACGGCGGCATCTTCAGCTTTGGTGACGCGCAGTTCTACGGCTCGGGCGCAACGTACGAACTGGCCGCGCCCATCGTCGATATCGCAGCCAGCGACACCGCCGCCGGGTACCTGCTGCTGGGATCCGATGGCGGAATCTTGACCTTCGGCGACGCCCGCTTCGCTGGCTCGCTAGCCCATGCCTCAGACGAAACGGCGGTCTCGATCGCCGAGGTTGGCGACGGCTACTGGGTGCTGAACGAGTCGGGTCTCATAGAGACCGTCGGCGATACGCCCGCTGCCCCGCAGCCCAACATCGAGGTTCCGGCCTTTGCCACGGGCATCGCTGTGTCGGATTCGGGAAAGATCGCCGTGTCGGTCAGCCCCGCCGCACCACGGGTGGCCGAGATGACCCCCGCCGAAGCCTTCGTCGCATCGCTGCCCCCTGAACGGGTTGCGATCTGGGATGCCCTGGCCCACTGCGAATCGACCAGCCGCTGGGACATCAACACCGGCAACGGCTTCTACGGCGGAATCCAGTTCACGCTTTCGTCGTGGCGTGCCGTCGGCGGCACCGGGTACCCCCACGAGCACAGCCGTGAGGAGCAGATCTACCGCGGCGAGTTGCTGCTGGAGATCCAGGGCTGGCGCGCCTGGCCCGGATGTACCCGCAAGCTCGGTTTGCGCTGACGAGGCAACAAAACGTGTAGCCGGAGGCGAAGCGGTGGCATACACTGTCGCTTCGCACTTCGGTGCCCAGCGCCCGTAGCTCAATTGGATAGAGCATCTGACTACGGATCAGAAGGTTGGGGTTTCGAATACCTCCGGGCGCGCTGAGCGATTCTGACTGAGAGCCACCCTTCGGGGTGGCTCTTCTGTTTGTCACACCTCCCTGGAAAGGTCTCGAGAAGTCTGAATCCTCCTGCGCAGGTCGATGCCGAACACGATCCGCCTGTCCCGTAGCCTGGCGGTCGAGGGTCCGGCCGGCGGCCCCCTCCGAAATGAGTTCGTCGATGCGGAAGCCTTCCCGTTCGCTCGGTCCCCGGTTCGCTTTCGTGGTTGCGATCACGGGGCTCGTGCTGTGCGCAGCATGTGCGGACGCAGACCGCTCCACTGCGATCGACATGGTGGAGGATCTCCGGCACGCAAACGTCGACGGTGAGCTGTACGTCGCGACGAGCGCTGATGGCTCCTGCGACACCGACTGTCCGGCCCCTACGGCCAGCCGGGGCTGGCTGGTCGAGTGCGCTGACATCGACTCGGCCGTAGCCTCACTCACTGACGAGTTCAAAACCCGTGGCTTCTCGATGGACGGCGGAGACTCCTTCACGCAGAGCGTCGATGGGGTCGACGTGACCGTGGACGTATTCACCTACACCGACGCGAGCGAAGGACCGTGGCCGACCGAAGAGCCGTTCGTCTCGGCACCGAGCGACCTGGCCGATCGGTGCGCTGTGTTCGTGCTCGCCATGGCCTCGTGATCGGCTGCAGATCGTTCAGCGGTCGTAGCTGGCCGAGTTCATCATCTGCACGCCACTCCCACGAGGCCGATCCGTCCTGCGGGTCGATGCGTAGACCTGGCGGCACCTCGACCACTTCGCCGGTTTTCCTCAACTCGGCGAGACGACCTGCCGAAAGCAGTCGTATGGAGTCAGTAGGTGCCACGGGCGCCTCGACGCCGATTCGACGTCAAGAGCGCCTTCCGATTCAGAGTCTGGATGGTTGACGTCATGAGTACCGAGGAAATCCAAGTTCTTTCCATCACCGGCCCCAGCCGGTGGGCGGCCGACGGTGGCTACTCGGTCCGCTGGCGATACGGCGGGCGAGACCGGGTGCGTTCCTTCGACAACAAGGCCGAAGCTGCCCTGTTGAAGTCGAAGATCCAGGCCCACGCCGCAGGCGGGTCGCAGTTCGATCCCTCGACGGGACTGCCCCGATCGGTTGGCGTAGGCCTGGGGGATGTGATCGACATCGTGGCCTGACGCTGGATCGACCCGGGCTTTAGTCGTCGCAACGATAGTTGTTGTAACGTCTATCTCCGATTGGTTCGGCATAGACACGAGGTACGACGATGACCCCGTCAAGCGGCAACAACTCCACCTTCGACGTTGCCATAGTGGGGGCTGGTCCTACCGGCCTCGTTGCTTCGATACTGCTGGCACAACGGGGCCATTCGGTCGTTGTACTCGAACGCCAACCGGCCCCCTATCCCCTGCCGCGTGCCGTGCACTTCGACGCCGAAGTGGGCCGCATCTTCCAGTCGTGTGGCATAGGCGACGAGCTGAGAACCATCATCGAGCCCGCCGACGTCTACGAGTGGCGCAACGCAGAGGGCGTCACGCTGCTTCGGTTCGGCAACAGCGGCGACACACCGATCGGCTGGCCAGGCGGCTCGATGTTCTCGCAACCCCAGCTCGAGGCCCTGCTCGAGCGCCGAACGGGTGACTTCGACAACATCGTGGTCAGGCGAGGGGTCGAGGTGACGACGATCGAACAGGGCCATGACAGCGTCGATGTCGAAACTGCAACCGGCGACTCGATCGCGGCCCGCTACCTGATCGGTGCCGACGGGGCCAACAGCACCATCCGACGGCTGTTGGGCATCGACATGGTCGACATGGGCTATTTCTACGACTGGTTCGTCGTCGACATCATTCCCAACGAACATCGGGTCTATGACCCGGTGAACCTGCAGGTTTGTGACCCCGCCCGGCCCACCACGCTGGTTTCTGGGGGTCCCGGGCGGCGCCGGTGGGAGTTCATGCGGCTTCCGGACGAAGACCCGGCGACGTTCAACACCGAAGCCCACGCCTGGACGCTGCTGGAACCGTGGGACATCACGCCAGACAACGCGGTCATGGAGCGCTGCGCCGACTATCGATTCCACGCCAGATACGCGCAGCGTTGGCACGAGGGCAGGGTCTTCCTGGCCGGAGATGCCGCTCATCAGACGCCGCCATTCGCCGGGCAGGGCCTGTGCGCGGGCGTCCGCGACTCGGCCAACCTGGCCTGGAAGCTCGACCTGGTGCTCAACGGGCTGGCCGCCGAGAGCATCCTGGAGGACTACGACCGCGAGCGCATAGAGCCTGCACATGAGTTGATCGTTTTTGCGATGGAACTGGGGAAGGTGATCTGCGTGCCCGACCCGCAAGAGGCTGCGAAGCGCGACGCTGCCATGGCCGCAGCGGTGGGCGAGACGCCGACCTCGACGCGGCCACTGCCAGTTCCCAAGCAGGGGTGCCTGGCGACCGATACGGCCCTCGCCGGCCATGTCGCAGTGCAGGGCACGGTAGACGGCCGGCCCTTCGACGACGTCGTGGGCGCGGGGTGGCGCCTGCTGACTTCGGCGAACCAGGAGGTCGACCCGGGCGCCGCCCGCTGGTTCCAATCGATCGGCGGATCGGTGGTGGCGATCGACCCCTCGAACAGCATCCAAGCGCAGTGGTTCGAGGCCCACGGCATCGCGTGGTGCCTGGTGCGCCCCGACTTCCTCGTTTACGGGACGGCCGGCGAAGCCGGAGGTGGCACCGGGTTGATACAGCGACTGCGTGCAGACCTGGGCGCCTGACATGGCGGCCAGACGATCCAGCGCCAGAACCCCCGCCGACGAGCCGCAAGCGGTTCGGCTGGGCCGCGAGGTTCACCTGAACGTATTGCTTCTGGCCAACCGCGCCTATCAATCTATGGACGAGATCTGCCAGCAGGCCGGGATCACCCATCAGCAATACATCGCTTTGTGGGCCCTGTGCCTCGCCGACGACCCCGAGGCCGGAATTCCGATGAACACCATCTCCAACGGCCTCATCAACAGGGCCAGCGACACCACACGCATGGTCGATCGGCTGGTGAAAGCCGGCCTGGCCGAGCGGCGGCCCAGCAAAACCGACCGCCGAAGCGTTCTGGTGCGGGCCACTGCCGAAGGTCGGCGACTGTTCGACGAGGTGACACCCCTGGTTCAGGCCTTTCACGAACGCGAATGGGCCAACCTGAGCGCCGCAGAGACCAAAACCCTGAACGACCTGCTTGCCCGAGCGCTTCGCGGGTCATGACCGCCATCCGCTTCGTCACACGGCTGTTCGGCGCCATCGCAGTGTCGGGCTTTCTGGTGATGGCCGGGGTCGAGCTGTCAATCTCGGGAGGTTTCAAGGCGGTGATGTTGCCGCTGGGAATCAACGAGAACTCGCCTCGCGATCTGGCCATCGCCGAGACCTACAACCTCCGCGACGGCTTCTGGATGCGGTACCTACGGTGGCTGTGGGAAATGCTCGGCGGCGATCTGGGGACGTCGTCTAGATCCGGTCTGCCGGTCACCGACATGATCGTCCCTCGCCTGTCGATCTCGGGCGAGTTGATGCTGGTGGCAGTGATCGGTGCGGTGGCCCTGGCCATCCCGCTGGGGCTGTTGGCAGCGGCCAAGGCAGAGACTCCCGCCGGCCGAGCCATCGATGCGTTGCTCGGCATCTCCCAGACCGTTCCGGTATTCATCACTCCGTACTTCTTGATGTGGGTGTTCGCCCTGAAGCTGCAGTGGCTACCGGCGTCTGGCTGGGTGCGGCTGACCAACTCGTTCGGCCTGCATCTGCAGCACCTGGCGCTGCCCGCGGCGACCCTGATCTTCGCCGAGTTTGGTCGCATAGGCAGAACGGTACGTGCCGACACGGTCGAGGTCCTGAAGAGTGACTTCATCACCGCAGCAGCCAGCAAGGGCCTGAGCACGCGCTACCTGCTGCTGCGTCATGCGTTGCGGCCCGCTTCGCTGGGCTCGCTGAACGTCATAGGCATGAGCATCGGATCGCTGCTGTCCGGCGCGGTGATCGTCGAGCTGGTGTTCGGCATCGGCGGCCTCGGAATGCTGCTGCTGGAGGCATCACTGTCCAGGGATCTCTACCTGTTGCTCGGCCTGACCACCTACATGGTGGTGATCTACGTGTGCCTCAGCGCGGTGGTCGATGTCGCCATGAGGTGGGCCGATCCGCGCATCACGGTCTCCCGGCGGCCCAGCATGGCCGAGCGACTTTCTCGCTTCGGGTTGAGGCCGGCGACATAGCTAGTGTCGCGCCAAACGGGGAGGGCGCTCGAAGTGAGCTTCGAAACACTGCTGTATGAGGTCCAAAGCGGGCTCGCCCGCCTCACCCTCAATCGACCCGATCAACGCAACGGCATCACCAACCGGATGGTCAGGGAGATGACCGAAGCCCTCGAGACAGCTGCCACCGACGACTCGATACGTGTGCTGGTGCTGACCGGTGCAGGTCGATCGTTCTGCCCAGGTGCCGATCTGAACCACTTCACCGATGGTGGACCCGACGACACACTGCGGGCACAAGACTTCAGGGTCACTGCACTGTTGCACGAGATTCCGGCGGTGACGGTCGCCGCCATCAACGGTGCCTGCGCTGGTGCCGGCCTGGGTTGGGCGCTCGCCTGCGATCTGCGTGTGATGACCCAATCGGCCAAGTGCAATACGGCATTTCTGGACGTAGCGGTCGCAGGTGACATGGCGATCCCGTGGTCGCTGCCCCGCCTGATCGGGGCATCTCGTGCCAAGGAGCTGTCGTTCCTGCCGAGGCGCGTGACAGCAGACGAAGCTCTGTCGATCGGCATGGTGGCCAGGGTGTTCCCCGACGACGTGTTCAACGAGCAGACCGAGCAGCTGGTCCAGGATTTGATGGACAAGTCACCAACCGCCCTGAAGGGTCTGAAAGCCAACTACCTGGCGGCCGAACGAATGGGCCTGGCCGACTTCGTCGATTACGAGGCCGAGCGCCACCTGCGCATCGCGGCCAGCTCGGACACCAAGGAAGCCTTCCGGGCGTTTGTCGAGAAGAGAAAGCCGAGGTTCAGCTGATGACCTGGATACGTCTGCGCCAGATAGCACTGGTCGCCCACGACCTGGAACCCGTCGCCCAGGCACTGACCGATCATCTGGGCATAGAGGTGGCCCACAGAGACCCGGCGGTCGGCAAGTTCGGGCTTCACAACGTCGTCATGCCGCTGGGCTCGCAGTTCGTCGAAGTCGTCTCACCGACCCAACCGGGAACCGCCGGCGGCCGCCAGCTGGAACGTATGGGCGGAGACGGCGGATACATGGTGATCTGCCACACCGACGACCATCCTCCACTGCGCCAGAGGGTCGACGAGCTGGGCGTACGGGTGGTGTGGGAGAGCACGCACGAAGACGGCTACCGCCTGCTGCAGCTGCACCCTTCTGACACCGGCGGCTCGTTCCTCGAGATCGACTATCAGCCGGGCGGCGAAGACCCCATGGGGCCCTGGCACCCTGCCGGCGACGATTGGCAGCGCGTCTTCAACACCACCAAGGTGTCGGCGATGGTTGGCGTCGAGCTGAGGGTCGAAGACCCCGACGCGGTCGCTGCGAAGTGGTCTGCCATCACCAATCTGCCTGTTGAGCAGCGCACCATCGCACTAGACAACGCGACCGTGACCTTCGCCGAGGGCACGGGCGGGTTGGTTGCCGTGGACTGCGTCGGCGTCGACCCCGCCGTGCACACCATCGGTGGTGTCGAGTTCCGGGTCCGTCGAGCCTGAGGTACCGGGCCCCGTTGGTGGGTCAGGGCGTGAGGCCCAGCGAACCCGACAGCCTGTCGACAACTGCCGCATCGCCGGTGAGCAGGTCGGCTCGAGGTTGGCCGCGGCCACAAAAGGCCATGGTCAGCGCGTCGAGGTCGCCTTCGATCCTGGCAACGACCTCGCCACCGGACCCGATCTGAATCGGCTGGGTCGATTCGGTCGACCCCGTCCGCGCCACCTCTACAACGCCGTCGACACCCTCGAGCAGCTTGGGGATGGCCCTGCTCCAACCCAGAATCGAGCGGTCTAGCGCGATCTCCGCGGCCAGGCAGTCGACCCTGGCTGTCATGCCCAGAGCCCGCCTGATGTCCTGCTCGTGAGCCCACAGGTCGAACACCCTGATGGGCAGGGCCTGCGACAGAGGCGACTCGCCGAAGGGCCCTCGCACCATGGGGTCGCCCCCGGCTACAGCGGCCCTCAAACCCTCGATGCGCCGAGGCAAGAGACCCGCCAACTCATCTGCGATCGCCGAAACGGGCAAGCCCCGACGGATGTGGATGTGACGCTCCATGTACGCGTCGAAATCCTTCTTGACGTGGTCGAGCGGCGGCAGTTCGACGTCGGGTTCGGGGGCTCCGTTCAGCACCTGTTCGAGACCCACCATGTGGGCCAGATTGTCCTTGACAGTCCAACCCGGGCAATCGGTCGGCAAACGACCCTGTTCCTCGGTGATGGTTCGGGCCAGGGAAAGCGTCGACGACAAGACGTCTTCGACGCCATCGACCAGGTCGGCGTTGGAGAGTTCGGTCATCGGCCCATCTTGACACTCACACCGGCTCGACGAGCCAGTGGGCGGCCTCCTCGGTGCCAAACATCACGACATCGCCGACAGGAGTGGCCAGCGTGGTCGCTTCGACGTCGCGACCATCGACCCTGGTCAAGCGAATCATCTCGTCAGCGGGTGGGTATCCATAGACCGACGCCCCGTTCACCGACACAAAGCCGGCCAGATAATCAAGAGCTCCGCGCCGGTGGAACACCTCGGCCACGACCTCGAGGCCATAGGCCGCGTTGAAGATGCCGGCCGCGACCGTCGGCGCATATTTGGCCTCTTTGGTGTGAGGTGCAGAATCTGTGCCCAAGAAAAAACTCGGGTCGCCGCTGGTGGCCGCGGCGACCAGGGCATCTCTATCGGCGGCGCTGTTGATGACCGGCTTGCAGAACAGGTCGGGTTTCATGCCGTTGGCCAGCAGGTCGCCCCGCTCGCGCGCCAGATGATGCGGCGTGATCGACGCGACGACCTGGGGATGCTCAGCCACGAAAGCGATACCGGCCGCCGTCGATACGTGCTCGACAGTGACCTTCAGCTGCGGGTGGCGCCGACACACGGGCGCCAGCTCACGTTCGAGGAACGCGGCCTCACGGTCGAAGATGTCGACATCTGGATCGGTCGACTCGGCGTGCACCAAGAGCCTCATGTCGAGCTCGACCAGCGTTTCGAACAGATCGTCGAGCGTATTGAGCGTGCCCTTCGCCTGATCGGAGTTGGTGGTGGCACCCGGCGGATAGAACTTGACCGCCGAAACCAGCCCGTCGGCGTGCCCGGCCCGAAGATCGTCGAGGTCAAGTTCGGGCGAGGCAAACAGGGTCATCAACGGGACGAACGAAGTCTGTGGCCCCATGTGCTCGACGATCCGAGCCCGATAGGCGGCGGCCATGGCCACCGAACCGATCGGCGGGCGCAGGTTTGGCATAACCAGCGCGTACCGGAATCGCCTGGCCGTATAGCCCACCACCGAAGCCAACATCTCGTCGTCTCTCAGGTGAACGTGCCAATCGTCGGGCTTGGGAATGTCGATCGTGGTCACCAGCCGATCTTCTCACGGCCAAACCTTGAATCCGACCCCCCTTCATCCGTAGGAGAGGATGTGCTGGCAACCGCGCCAGAACAGACCTAGGAGCTTGAGGACCAGTGGGACGTAGGCCTGACCCAGAACGACGTGCCGAGTTGCTCGGCGACGTCGTGGGCTACCTGCTCGAACATGGTGTGCACCAGACCTCGCTCCGCCCGCTGGCGACCGAACTGGGGACCAGCACCTACACGTTCGTGTATCACTTCGGCTCCAAAGAGGAGTTGCTCGCCGAGGCGCTCGAGGAGATAGCGACCCGTCATGCAGCCGCGGTCGAGGGTCTACGCAAAGGCACCCTCGACGAATTCATCCTCAACTATTGGACGTGGAACCTCGAGGCCGACCGACTTCGCACCATCAGCGTCGTCACCGACGCCAGAAGCCTCGTGCGGACTCAGGGCGAGCTGTTCAGGCCCTTCGTGAGGGCTGTCACCAACGCTGTTCAGAGCAGCATCACCAGTCGCCTCGAAGCCCAAGGCCGATCGCCTGCCGAGTCGGCCGTGATATCGGTCGCCCTTCTGGGCGCCCTTGCCGAGTTGGCCACCGAGGACACTGAAGAGTTTCGGGTCGAGGCCGTGCAGCGCCTTGTAGAGCGGGTCGCCTGAGCTTCCTAGGAGGCTCAGCCGAACGCGATCAGACGTTCGGCCGGCGGCAGCGGGTTGTCGTCATCGGCCCACATCTGGGCGTACAGGACCGAGCCGTCCTGGCTGACCGAGTAGTTCCGAGGGCCGTCGATCTCGACCAACAGGTCGCCTTCGGGCGACAGCATCGACATCTCTGTGATGCGTTGCGAAAGGGTTTCGAGCTGTGTCTCGGCGGCCGTCTCAGACGGGTACACCGCGGCGACCAGCACGAATCGTCCCAGCTCGTCCACGCCGTCGCCCACCAAGACGGCCTGGGGGCGCTGCAACAGGTACTGGTCGGATCGCTGGCGGGCCAGATCGGGCACGAACGCCGCCAGCGAGGCGGTGAGCACGCCCGTGTACAGAAGCTTCTCGTCGGCCAGCTCGGCCAACACACGCAGTGGCGTGGCGTCGGCCAACGAATGATCTCGACCATCGATCGCGTCCAGCGCGTCGGTAATGCCGTCGCTCCAGCGAGCCCAAAGGATCTCGTCGGGCGTCACTGCAAGGCGCCGATGGTGGCCGACCGGACGCACCGGCGACATGCGCTCGAGGTCGATCCCGAAATCGCTTCCCCAGCCGAAGACCTGAACCCCCGCCACCTGCTGCGCCTCGAGCAGGTCAGACCACAACGGGTCTTCGGCAACCGCGCGTCCGATCGCCTCAGGATCGAAACGACCCCGGGCCACAGTCAGGTGGTGGCCGGCCACCCCGGCGCTGGCCACCTGGGCGAACGCGCGGTGGTCGAACCCCAATTCGGCGCGCATCTGGTCGGGATACGCACTGCGACCGAACTCGGCCAGTGGCCCGGCCGGAACTATGCCCGCCTCGGCCGCCAGATCGCCGAGGTACGCCAGCACCCGGGCGTCGGACGCCGAGGGCCCAGGGCGCTCGATGCCGAACGTCGAGATGGCCCTATCGAAGTCGACGACTGTCAGCGCGGCCCAACGTGTGTAGGACCGCAGCGGAAACGAAGCCAACAGCCCAAGCCAACTGTCGGCAGGCACCTGCGACCAGTCGCCGATGTCGCCGGCCGCTTCGGCCAGGGGCACCGCAGGGCTCGTTTCGAAAACCGCCCCGTCTAGCCCGGCAAAGGCTCGGCGGTAGCAATCGTCGAACACGACCTCGTTGGCCTGGTCGTAGTCGTACACGAACAGGCCGGTCGACGAGTCGTAGGCGGGCACGGTCATAGCCGCGCCCTCCGAGGCCATACACGACGCCAGGTCGGCCACTGCAGCCTCGTATTGCCCGAACGGCGCCCGCTGGTCGGTCGCATCCAGGGTCAGATCGGGACCCGACGGAGCCGACTGCCCGCTTTCGAGCCGCGGTTCGGTGGTGGGCACCGGTGGCGCCAACGAGGCACACGAGGTTGCCAACGCCACAAGCGCGACAAGCATGGGGATCGCTGTAGGGCGCGGCGCGTTCACCTCTGAACCGTCGACCACGTATGCGTGCAGGCAAGTCCGGCGACACGCCGCTACCGTCTGGCGCGTGAGCAGGGGCCTTGCCTACTACACCGCCTTGGACCCGACCCGGCCGTGGCCCGGCATCGAGCGCGACCCTCGGTTGGTCGCCGGTGCGCTGCAGTCGATGGCTGGCGCCGGCCGGGTCGTCCGACTCGACGCCCGGCTTGCTCGCCACCTGACCCCGGAGGCCTCGGCGGCTGCGGTGGTGGCCCTGGACCCGTGCCTGCTGACGACTCTTGGGGTGCGTGACGTGCTCGACACCGCGGTGCGCCTTGTGTACCCGGGTGGCCTGGTCGTCTACGAAGAGCCGATACAACCGGAGTCGGCCGGGCCCGAACCGCTGTTGGTCGACAACGAGCGGGTGCTGTTGTGGTCCAGCAATACACGAAGCGATCACGACCTGCGAATAGTCGAGTTCACCAACCGGGCCGCCGTCGAGGCGATTCCAGTTGTGCCAATCGACCTCGGCGAGGTCGGGCGGATCGCTGGCTTGCTGGGGTTGGAAGAGGCCGGTGCGTGGTCGAACTGGGCGTTCGAGCCCGAAGACGGCCGGTGGCGCATTTGTGCCCTACGTCGCGTGGCCTAATCACTACACAGCGTGATATTTCTTGCCTGCTGGGAACCGCAGACGACTGGACGAACGTCACAGAGGTCGACAACACAGTTTCGACCGATCGTCGGGAGGTCCGGCCATGCGCCGTTCTCACAGAATTCTCGCCGCAACGTTCCTTGCGTTCGCGACGGCAACCGCAGCATGCACCAGCGACGGTGAACCGTCGAGCGACGGCGACGCGACCCCATCCACCATCGACATCGGGACGCCTGGCATAGACACCCAGCTCATCTCGGCCCTGGCTGCGTTCGATTCGTGCGACGCATTCCTCGACCACATGAAGACCAACGCCCTCGAGGTCGTAGGTCCGTGGGGTCTCAACAACGGCTGGTTCGGTGGGCCGTTCATGGCCGTCGACGATGTGGCGATGGACGCCGCCGCTTCGGGCGAGGCCACCGGTGCGCCGTTCGCAGAGTCGGCTACAGAGACCACAGCAGCCCGCCAGGAGGGTGTCGATTTCAGCGGCACGAACATTCAAGAAGCAGGCGTCGACGAACCCGACCTGGTCAAGACCGACGGCTCGCGAATGCTGGTCATCGCAGATGGCACCCTTCACCTCCTCGACGTGACCGGCGACGTGCCGGTGCTGCTCGACTCGCTCGAGCTGCCGGCCGAAACCTGGGTATCGGAGATGCTGTTCGACGGCGATCGGGTGCTGCTGTTGGCCAGCGCCAGCCAGTACGAAGTGATGCCCATGGCCGACGTGCGCATAGGTATCGTCCCGACGGGCAGCCCCATCTCGACACTGATCGAGGTGGACATCGAGGGCACCCAGTTGACGACCAGCCGACGGCTCCACCTCGACGGCGCCCAGCTCAGCTCACGCCTGATCGACGGAGTCGCCAGAGTGGTCGTGCAGTCGGGCCCGGTCGGTTTCGAATGGAACTACCCCGAATACGGCGGCGACGGTCTGGAAGCCCAGCGCGACAACGAGAACGCCGAGCAGGTCGCGCAGGAGGCCAACCGAGAGCTGATCCGCAACTCGACCGAGGCCAACTGGCTGCCCTATTTCGTTCTGGAGGATGGTTCGGGCACAGTCATCGAAGAAGGCACCCTGGTCGACTGCAATCGTGCCTATCACCCCACCGACTTCTCGGGGCTGAACATGCTGAACGTCGTCACCATCGACCTCCGCGGTGGCGGCCTTGCCGCTCCTGACGCCGTGTCGGTGCTGGCCGACGGCCAGACGGTGTACGCCAGCACCCAGTCGTTGTATGTCGCAACGACCGAGTGGATCGACTGGTCGCAGTACTACGACGACCGTGGCGAGCAGATCGGCGAACCGCCTCGTACCTCGACGGCGATCCACCGCTTCGACATCTCAGACCCGACCCGCACCGACTATGTCGCCAGCGGATCGGTGCCGGGCACCGTGCTGAACCAATACTCGCTGTCAGAGCACGATGGCCGACTGCGAATCGCGACAACGCACGACGGCATGTTCTGGAGCGATGGCGACACCTCGTCGAGCTCGCTCTATGTGCTCGAAACCGTCGAAGGCCAAGACGGCGCCGAGCTCGACGTCGTCGGTCAGATAGACGACCTGGGCAAGGGCGAGCGCATCTTTGCAGTGCGCTTCATGGGTGACCTGGCGACGGTTGTGACATTCCGCCAGACCGACCCGCTGTACACGATCGACCTCAGCAACCCCACCGCACCGGTGCTGTTGGGCGAGCTGAAGATCAACGGCTACTCGGCCTACCTGCATCCGCTCGGCGACGGCCTGCTGCTGGGTGTGGGCCAGGACGCAACCGACGACGGGCGCACCACCGGAACCCAGGTTTCGCTGTTCGACATCTCAGACCGGGCCAACCCCACCCGGATCGCCCAATGGACGCTCGATGGCTCGTACAGCGACACCGAGTGGGACGCCCGGGCATTTCTCTGGTGGCCGGCAGAGCAGCTGGTCGTGCTGCCGGTGAGCTCATATGGCTGGAACGCCGAGTCCGAACAAGACGAGTCGTTCTTCGGGGCGATCGGTCTGCGGGTCAGCGATGGCACCATCACCGAGCTGGGAAGGGTGACCATGCAAGAACCCACCCGCATGCGTGAGTGCTATGGCCCAGAGGGCTGGTCAGTCGAACGGATCTACGACGACGGCCGCACCGAGTTGGTCGAGGCCTACGACCAGAACGGTCGCCCGGTAGACGAGCCCGTGGTGGGCGCGACGTCCGCAGGCGCCACCGGTGGCAGCGCAGACGGCACAGACGCACCCCCTGCCGACGAAGCCGCTGCCGCCGAAGAACCCCCAGCAGCCGAAACCGAGCCCAGACTCCCCGACGAAGAGCCGCCGATCAGCGACTGCTACACCTGGATCGAGAGCGACTGGCGGGCCCAGATTCAGCGCACCGTGGTGGTCGGCGACCAGCTGCATGCCGTAGCCCAGAAGGGCATTCTCACCGTAGAACTGGGTAGCTTCGAGGAAACAGGCCGGGTCGAGTTCCCGACCCGCCAGTTCTAGGAACTTCGCAGCAACAACAATCTGGAGGCTTCGATGGTCGGCGTCGGAATGTCCCTGGCGTCGACCTTCGGCGCAGCCCCTGCCGAGTTGCAGGTCGAGCGCATGCTGGGTCGCACCCGTGCGGGGGCTGCGGCCGGCCTCGACTTCTTGACCGTGGGCGATCACCACAACACCGCTCACAGCTATGTCCAGAACACGCCCATCATGGGCCGACTGGTCTGCGAGTGGGCCACCGATTCGAACCGGCCCATCGGGTGCCTGTTTCTACTGCCACTGTGGAAACCGTTGCTGGTGGCAGAACACGTTGGGACCTTGGCCGCCATGCATCCCGGGCGGTTCATAGTGCAGACGGGCATCGGCTGGGGTGAGGGCCAGTTCCGAGCAATGGGTGCGGTGTTCAACCGCCGAGCGGCCGACCTCGAGGAGTCGATTCGGGTCATCTCGGCCCTGTTCGACGGCCAGACCGTGTCGTCCCAGCGCCTGGGTATAACCGAAGCCAGCCTGGCCATGCGACCACAGAGGTCCGTGGAGTGGTGGATGGGCGCTGGGGTCGACGCAGCCCTCGAGCGGGTCGCACGATGTCGAGCCAGCCTCTATGTCTCGCCCGGTTCGCTCGAGAAGGCGACCGACACTATGACCCGCTTTGCCCGGGTCTGCGCCGAACGGGGACATCAGCCCGAGCGTGTGGTGGCGCGCCAAGACGTGATCGTCGCCGACGACGAAGCGTCGGCAAATCGACTGGTGAACGACCTGTTCGACAGGGGCTATCGGGGCATGACCCCGTCCGACGTCACGTTCGGCACGGTCGAGCAGGTCGCCGAGCGATTCGCCGAGTTGGGCCGGGCCGGAGCCACCGATATCGCAGTGCGCCAGCTCGCGGTGCCCGAAGAGCAAGCCCTGAGGTCGATCGAGTTGCTGGGGCACGTCAGGCGGCTGCTCGCCTGACCCGGCGAAGCAGAGCCCAGAGTAGGTACAAGCCATTCGGTCGGGCATGCTGTTCGCGTGACACAGGTCGATTGGCACGAGATACCAAGCCTGCGCCGGCCCCTGATGCTGGTTGCCTTCGAGGGATTGTTCGACGCCGGCGACAGCGCAACGTCGGCCCTGCGATGGCTCGCCGACCGCTACGACGCAGACCTGCTGGCCAGCATCGATCCCGAAGAGTTCTTCGACTTCCAGGAAACCCGACCCGAGGTGGCGGTCGGTCCCGGGGGCAAGCGCGAGATCTGGTGGCCGGCCAACGAGATATTGATGGCCCACACAGACTCGGCCCACGACCTCCTGCTGCTGGCAGGCGTCGAGCCACGCCTGCAGTGGCGTTCGTTCGCCGAATCGATCCTGGAGGTCGTGGTCGACACTTCGACCGAGATGGTCATCACCGTCGGCTCAAATGTCGGGATGGTGCCCCACTCGCGTTCGGCCCCGGTTCAGGGCAGCGCCACCGACCCCAAACTCGCTGCTCGGCTTGGCCTGTCGAAACCGACCTACGAGGGCCCAACCGGCATCGTTGGTGTCATGCACGACACCCTCGATCGGGCCGATGTTCCCGTCATCTCGATTCGGGCGTCGGTGCCGCACTATGTGTCGGGTCCGACCAACCCGAAGGGCCAACAGGCGCTGTTGCGCCGGCTCAAGGGGATACTTGGCCTCGAGACATGGCCCGAACGCCTCGACTCGACCGTCGGCGAATGGGAAGACCGCGTCGACGCAGCGATCGCCACCGACGACGAGGTGCTCGAGTACGTGAAGCGTCTGGAACTCGATGCCGACATGCGCGCACGAGATGAGGCAATTTCGGGCGACGATCTGGCCGCCGAGATCGAAAAGTTCCTGCGCGGCCAGCAGGACTGACCGGTTGGGCTAGCCCAGCACGTCGGTGGCTTGCTGGCGCAGCCAGTGATCTGCCAGAACCAGCAACACCATCGCCTCGACCATTGGCACAGCGCGAGGCAAGACACAGGGATCGTGGCGCCCCTTGGCCGCCAACTTGACGGCATTGTTCTGCCGATCGACGGTGTCCTGCTCGCTGAAGATGGTTGCGGTGGGCTTGAACGCCACCCTGATGACGATGTCTTCGCCGTTGGATATGCCGCCCTGCACCCCGCCGCTGTGGTTGGTGGTGGTGTGAGGACGCCCATCGGGGCCGGGCACGAACGGATCGTTGTGACTGCGTCCCGTCATCCGCGCGGCCGCAAATCCCGAGCCGATCTCGAAACCCTTGGAAGCCGGCAGCGACATGACCGCCTTGGCGAGTTCGGCCTCGAGCTTGTCGAACACGGGTTCACCCAGCCCGACGGGAACACCACGGGCCACACATGTGACGATTCCCCCGAGTGAGTCGCCATCTCTCCGGGCCTGCTCGATGGCCTCGGTCATGGCCGCTGCAGCTGCAGGATCGGGACATCGTGTCGGGTCTGCCTCGACCTGGTCCAGCGTCACCGCGCCCGCATCGACATCGGCGTCGACCTGACCGACGCTGGAGACCCACCCCAGAACCTCGACACCGCCGACCTGGGCCAACAGTTGGCGTGCGATCGCGGCGCCCGCTACACGGCCGATGGTTTCGCGGGCGCTGGCGCGGCCTCCGCCCTGCCAGTTGCGAATGCCGTACTTCGCTTCTGTGGTGTAGTCGGCGTGAGAGGGGCGATACACGTCCCTGACGTTGTCGTAGGCCCCCGATCGAGCGTCCTTGTTGCGCACCAGCATGGCGATGGATGTGCCAAGCGTGCGGCCCTCGAAAACACCGGAGAGGACCTCGACCCGATCGGCCTCGTCGCGCTGGGTAACCAGCCGGCTCTGCCCAGGCCTGCGCCTGTCGAGGTCGAACTGGATGGCGTCGAGATCGAGGGCCAGGCGGGGCGGGCAGCCGTCTACTACGACGCCGACGCCACCCCCGTGACTTTCGCCGAAGGTGGTTATCTTGAACCGCTGTCCGAACGAGCTTCCCGTCATCGACTGTGACGGTACCCGACGGTAGGGTCGACGAGATGAGCCATTGCTATTACTGCGGCAACCCGGCCCCACCCGACATGGGCTTGGGTGGTGTGGCGTCCTGCCCGACACACGGGCCGCTTTGGAAGCTGGTTCAGCAGGGCCCCACGGCGAACGTGATCGTCGAACGCGACGGCAAGATCTTGATGGTCAAACGAGCCCACGACCCCTACATCGATCATTGGTGCATTCCCGGCGGCTTCTCCGACTATGGCGAGCACCCCGAAGACACCGCAAGGCGCGAACTGAGCGAAGAAGCGGGTGTCCAGGTCACCCTTACCGGGCTGCTGGGGATATACGTCGCCCCCTATGCCCGACCCAGCGAGACCGACTGGATACAGACCACCGTGTATCTGGGCATCACCGACGACGATCCCACCGTGGGCGATCACGAGACGTCTGAGGTGGGCTGGTTCGACCCCGCTGACCCCCCGACTCCGACCGTGCCGTCCCACCTGGTGAGACTCGACGACTACTTACAGGGCAGACTGTGGCGGTGGACACACCAGACGGCAGCGGGCTCGATGGAGCCGGGCTGAAGCGGGCCTGAGCCTCGTGAGCTCGCCGGCGCGGACACCGATGGTGCTCGACACCGAGCCTGCTCAGCATCACGAGCTAGCCCCCGACCCACGAATCCGTCGCGGTGTGGTGGCCGCCATCATCCTCACGGCGGCGCTGGTGCTGTGGGCGATGGCCGCAGGCGGGAGCCACGAATCCGGCGCGGACGCGCCGACACCCACCACGACGGTCTCGACGACCACCTTTCCAAGCCAACCAGGCGCCGAACCGTCGCTGGCGGCGCCCGCGCCCGAGACCTCGATAGCCGACGCCGCAGTCGACGATGGTCCGGGCGCTGCCAACAGCTCGGCACCAGTCAACGCCGAACTGGCGGCCACGGGCAGCCCCGAGCTGCTCGCCGAGCATCCCACAAACAGCATCGTCGTCTTGTGGACGTTCGAGCAGACCGAGGTGGCAGTGGTGAACCTCGACGACGGTGCGGCGGCAACGCTGGACCTGACGACATTTGGCATCGACTCGGTCAAGACGCTGGTGGGAATGGCCACGGGCTTCGGGGTCGAGACCCGCACCGGCGTTTCGTGGTTCGACCCTGTCAGCGGCTCGTTTGCCGAGCTGACCCGGGGCGGCTCAGTACTGGCGTGGGGTGACGACGAGGTCTGGATATCGGGGCCCTACAACCA
Source organism: Acidimicrobiales bacterium (assembly GCA_041394185.1). NCBI lineage: Bacteria > Bacillati > Actinomycetota > Acidimicrobiia > Acidimicrobiales > Acidimicrobiales bacterium. The sequence goes on along the minus strand of JAWKIQ010000002.1, from coordinate 1,070,082 downwards.
GGCACGGTCGTTTACCCCGCTGCGGGTCGGCCTGCAGGGCGACATCACCGAGCTGAGCACAGTGCCCGCAGGTGCGGGCCCCTTCGGGTTCGTCGGTGACGACCTGTTGGTAGGGGCCGGTCAAGCCGGAGGCGTATATAGGTCGACTGGCGACTCGTACCAGCGCATCTCCGACGGAGCACTCGTCGCCTGGGGCACCGACGGCGTGGTTGTCAGGGTCTGTGGCCAGACTCTCGAGTGCAACCTAGAACGCATCGACCTTGGTACCAGCGCCACGACGAGCTACGAAGTGGCCGAAGGGCTTGACCTCGACGGGCTGTGGTGGGTCGATCGGCCCACCTCGCCCGAACTCGACGCCCACCTGGCCATCTCGTCGGGTGCAGGGTCTCCGGTGATCTACGAGGTGGGCGAACGAACCGTCACCGAGCTACCGATCACCAGTGCACGTTCCGTCGCGTGGAGTGCCGCCAACCAGTGGCTGCTGATCGGGGGCGCCAACGAACTGCTCGCTTTCCACAGGCCCACCTCCACCATCACCCGGTTCGAAACCAATCTGGGTCTCGACCTACGGAGCACCATGCAGGTGGCAGTAGCTCCGGCAGCGTGAGCCGCGCACCTGTACCGTCAGAACTCGTGGATGCATTCGAGCTGATCGAAGAATGGCCGGTGGAGAACGTCGCTTCTGTCGTCGTGCACCGAGACGGCCGACGGTGGTCAAGCGGAGACATCGACAGGCCCTTCGCCCTGGCCTCGGTGACGAAGGTGTTGACGGCCATGGCGGTCATGGTCGCCGTCGAGGAGGGCACGGTTTCGCTCGACCAGGCGGCGGGGCCACCGCGCTCGACCGTTGCCCATCTGCTGGCCCATGCCTCAGGCCTGGCGCCCGACCAGCGGAGGCTGCTGACAGAGCCGGGCCGCCGCCGCATTTACTCCAACGCCGGCTTCGAGATGGTGGCCGAGGTGGTCGCCGAGAATTCTGCGATGGAGTTCTCCACCTACTTCGACGAAGGCATTTGTGAACCGCTGGGTCTCACGAACACGCGAATGGCAGGTTCGCCCGCACACGGGGCGACGGCCTCGGCCAACGACATCGCCGCAGTGGCGGGCGAGTTGCTCGGCGTCACCTCCAGGGTGCTTGCGCCCCAGACCATCACCGAGATGACCCAGCCCGCGTTTGTGGACCTGCCGGGCGTTCTGCCCGGCTACGGCATCCAGGATCCCAACAGTTGGGGTTTGGGGGTCGAGATTCGCTCGACCAAGAGCCCACACTGGACGGGAGCTCACAACTCGCCCGCTACCTTTGGTCACTTCGGGCGAGCAGGAACCTTCGTCTGGGTCGACCCCGAGGCAACCGTCGCCTGCGTGGTGCTGACCGATCGCGAGTTCGGCGAGTGGGCAATGACCAGGTGGCCCGCGTTCAGCGATGCGGTGCTGGCCCAGTCCACAGCCTGAGGCAGTGCGCGCCGACACATTCTTTACGAAATGATGTCGAAATCATGACGTAGCTGCTCAAGTCGACCAGGTGTCGGGCCGATTGATCCTGTGAACCAGGGGATTCAGGCCACAAGCCGCACCCGCGCAACACACGACGAAACTGCGAGTGTGTTACGTTTGGGTGACGGCGCGGCCTTTACCCGGGATGTTCCCGAGGAGGTGACAGTGGACCGCGCCGACGCCAGACACCTGTTGAGGCGCACGGCATTTGCCGTGAAGGCCGAGCAGATCAACGAGATTGCCGGCCTCAGCCGCAACGCCGCGGTAGATCTGCTGATGGACTTCGGTCCCAACCCGCCCGCCATCGCCCCACCCAGCGTCCTCGACCCCGAGGGCCGTCGCTGGGAACAACACCGCGATCTGGCCCTGTGGTGGATCGAGCGGATGCGCACCGTGCCCCGACCGCTTCAGGAGAAGCTGGCTCTGTTCTGGCACGGACACTTCGCAACCTCTGCCGAGGACGCCTACTACGCCTTTCACACCTGGGACCAGAACCAGCTGTTTCGCAACCATGGCATGTCCGACTACCGCCACCTGGTTCACCAGATGGCCATCGGCCCCGCGATGTTGGCATACCTCGACAACTACCGGAACAAGGCGGGCAACCCCAACGAGAACTTCGCCAGAGAGCTGCTGGAACTGCACCTGTTGGGGGTGGGCAACTACACCGAACAAGACATCGTCGAGGTCGCCAGGGCGTGGACCGGCCACATGCTCGACGACGAAAAGCACCACTATCAGTTCCAGGCCTACCACCACGACTATCGCAACAAGACGATCTTCGGCATCACCAAGGACTGGGATGGTCCCGGCGTGATCAACGAGATCCTCGACGGCTCGAAGAAGCAGACCGCAGCGCGCCACATCTCAAAGTCGCTGTTCGAATTCTTCGCCTACCCCAACCCCGAACCCGCTGTCGTCGATCGCCTGGCCAACGAGTTCATTGCAGGCGGGCTCCAGATCTGGAAGCTGGTGCGGGCGATTCTGCAGAGCAACGAGTTCTGGTCGGCCCAAGCCAGAGGCGCCCTGGTGCGCACTCCCATCGACTTCGTCGTTCAGTGCATGGTTGGCGCCGGCAGCAGCACCGACGAAGCCAGGCCCGACTGGTGGCTCGAGACGATGGGGATGGCGCCGTTCTACCCACCCAACCCTTCGGGCTGGGGCGCCAACGAATACTGGGTGTCCTCAACAGCGGCGTGGGCCAAGGCCGACTTCGTACGCCACCTGACCTGGAAGACCACCAAACGAAACCATCTGGCCGAGGTAGCCCAGATCGGCGCCAAACAAGCGGTCGAGCTGATGCTGTCATTCTTCGGCATCGAAGACGCGTCGGCTCAGACCAAGGCGGCCCTCGAGAACTACCTGTACGCCGAGCGCGCCACCTGGGAGTGGCCACAACACGCCAACCTGCTGACCCTCACCATGCTCAGTCCCGACATCCAGGTGGCGTGATGGCGACTACCCAACAACCTCGATCATCCCACCACCCCGGAGAGCCACGATGAACGCCGAACCCGAGTTCGAGGACATCCAGGCCGCCCTGTCGGCGCCGCTCGACACCACCCCTTCGGGGCTCAGCCGTCGCCGATTCCTGCAGATGGCTGCCGTGGGCGGCGCCATCGCAACCGTCGGCCCAACACTGGGTCGATACGAGGCCATGGCGGCCGCAGCCCAACCCCTCGGTGCCGGCGAGGGAGTGCTGGTGCTGGTTCAGATGGGCGGAGGGAACGACGGCGTCAACACCGTCATCCCGGTCAGCCAGAGCGGCCGCTATCGCGATATCCGCGGGCAGCTGGCCATCGACGAAACCACCATGCACCACATCGGCGGCGGGGTCGCTCTGCATCCAGCCCTGTCGAACATCCGCTCCCGCTGGGATTCGGGACAGGTCGCCATCGTGCAGGGAGTCGGCTATGCAAACCCGTCGCTCAGCCACTTCGACTCGATGGCCCACTGGATGCACGGCAAGGCCGGCAGCGAACCCAACGAGGCTCCCAAAGACGGCTGGATCGGTCGCTGGCTCGACGGTCTGGGCAACCAGCGTTCGGAACTCGAGGCGGTGACCTTCGAGAGCTCGGTGCCTCTGCACCTCCGCGGCCGCCAGTCAACGGCCGTCGGGTTGTCGGCCGGCGGGGTCGACTTCGGCATCAAGACCGCAGACGACCACCTGCGGATGTACGACGCGCTGCGCGAGATGGCCCAGGGCAACTCGTCGCGAGGCGCGTGGGCCGACACCATCGCCGACTCCACGATCAGCTCGCTCGAACTCGCCAGACAGCTGGCGCCCGCGTACGAGGGCAACGGGGGCGGGTCTGGATTCGAACGCCAGATGGACAGGGCGGCAAGGCTGATCAACGCCGATGTCGGGGTGCGTGTTCTGTCGACGTCGCTCGGAAGCTTCGACACCCACTCGAACCAGGCGTGGCAACACAACGACCGCCTCGGCGACCTCGATCGCGGAATCCAACGCTTCTTCGACACCCTCGACCCTCGGTTCGCCAGTCGTGTCACGGTCATGACCTTCTCGGAGTTCGGGCGCCGACCCGAAGCCAACGGATCGATCGGAACCGATCACGGCACCGCCAGCGTGTCGTTCGTGATCGGTGCCAACGTCGCCGGGGGTCTCGTCGGGGTCTACCCGTCGTTGTCCGACCTGGACAACCGAGGCAATCTCAAACCCTCGGTCGATTTCCGCTCGCTGTATGCAACCGTTCTCGACTCGTGGATGGGAGCAGACAGCAACCAGGTGCTGGGCGGTCGCTTCGAGTCGCTGCCCCTGTTCTTGTCGGGGCCGGGCTCGGCCTCGTTCGAACGCCCCGCGCCCACGCCAGGAGCCTCACAGGGCTATCTGATGGTCACCGACACCGGCGGGGTCTACAACTTCGGCAACAAGCCCGCCTTCGGCGGTTCGCTGGGGGGCACCACCACCGGGCTGGCGCTGAAAGCGGCGGGTGACGGCTATTGGCTCTGCCGCCAGGACGGTTCGGTTGAAGCCTTCGGAGCGGCGAAACTGCACGGCTCGATGGCCGGCCACGACCTGGCAGCGCCCGTGGTCGACATGGCCGCCCATCCATCGGGCGAGGGTTACTGGCTGCTCGGTGCCGACGGAGGTGTGTTCGCATTCGGAAACGCCCCCTTCTACGGCTCGACCGGCAACCTGCGTCTCAAACAACCCGTCGTCGGAATGGCCGCCCACCCCAACGGCAAGGGCTACTGGTTCGTCGCAAGCGACGGAGGCGTGTTCGCATACGGACAGGCCGGCTTCCACGGCTCGACCGGCGCCATGACACTGCGCAGACCGGTGGTCGCCATGGCCCCCACCAAGAGCGGCCGCGGATACTGGCTCGTCGCCGACGACGGCGGTGTGTTCGCATTCGGCGACGCCGGCTTCTTCGGCTCGACCGGCGCCATCAACCTGGCCAGGCCCATCGTGTCGATCCAGCCAACCCCGACCGGCAAGGGCTACTGGCTGGCCGGCGACGACGGCGGAGTGTTCGCATTCGGCGACGCCGGCTTCCACGGCTCGCTCGGAAACCGGACCATCCCAGGCCGCGTCATCGGCATCACCGGCTGACCGCACAACCCACGGGAGCAGACCTACAGGTCTGCACAACACCCACGGGAGCAGACCTACAGGTCTGCACGACACCCACGGGAGCAGACCTACAGGTCTGCACGACACCCACGGGAGCAGACCTACAGGTCTGCTCCGACTCTGAAGATGGCGGCGTCGGCCTCTCGCGGCGCACAGTTCGCCTGCCGACAAACAGCCTCCTGCAGATCGGTGCCCTGCAGCCCCTGATTGCGGAACCGTATGGCCGTCCAGTGAAGCTCGTGACGGCGCGACCGACCATTGCCCATCGAAGACATGCGTTGTACACGGCGCGCTCTCTCGACGATCACCGCCAGAGCAGCTACCGCAACGGCCCCGAGAACGACCACACCCAATACAACGCTGAGGGTGGTTGAAGTACCCATAGCGCCCTAGGTTCTAGCACGCGCAGTGGTCGAGTGGCCAGAGGCAACGTATTGGGCCACGATTGGGCCCCATGATCGAGATAGCCCCCCTTGAAGCCCTGCAGAAACGACCCGGAGTCAAGTGGCAGAAGTTCAGCCCCGATGTGCTGGGCATGTGGGTGGCCGACATGGACTTCGCGGTGGCCGAGCCCATCATGGCCGCCCTGCGATCCGTTCTCGACACCGGCGACCTGGGCTACACGGTTCCGGCACTGTCCCAGAGCATCCGCGACGGCTTCGCCGATCGAATGGCCGGGCGCTATGGCTGGAACATCGACCCCGCCGATGTCGTGTTGACCCAAGACGTCATCCAGGGCATCCAACTGGTTCTGCAGAACTGCCTCGAGCCCGGCGCCGGCGTGGCGATACAGACGCCCATCTACCCGCCCTTCCTGTCATCGCTCGAGACCACCAACTGCCGGCTGGTCGACAACCGGTGGATCCGCAACGGACAGGACTGGGTGCTCGACGTCGACGCACTCGAAGACTCTTGCCGCCGCGGAGAAGTGCAGGCGATCTTGTTGTGCAACCCCCACAACCCCATCGGGCGCGCCTTCCGCAGAGCCGAACTGGAAGAACTGGCCCGGCTGGCGAACCAGTACGACCTTCTGATCCTCAGCGACGAGATCCACGCCGAACTGGTTCACCCAGGCAACGAACACATCCCCATAGCTTCATTGAACGAAGACGTTGCCAGCCGTACCGTCACCTACTCGTCGGCCAGCAAACCTTTCAACCTGGCCGCGCTGCGACTGGCGCAGATGCACACCACGTCGCCGCGCATCCGAGCCGCCCTCGACTCGATGCCAGACCACAGCCTTGGCGGCATGAACGTCTTTGGCATGGTCGGCACTGCTGCGGCCTGGAACCACGGCGACAACTGGCTCGAATCGGCGATGGGTCAACTGACCGCCAACCGAGATCTGCTGAGTGACCTGCTGGCACAGCACATACCAGACATCGACTACGTGAAGCCCGAAGCCACCTATCTGGCCTGGCTCGATTGCACAGCCCTGGGGCTCGGCGACGAGGTGTCGAAGTTCTTCATCGACCACGCTGGGGTTGCGTGCAACCGGGGCCTCGACTTCGGCCAACACGGCGCCGGCTGCATGCGTATGAACCTGGCCACGTCACCCGAGGTGATCAGCCTCGCTGTGCAGCGCATGGCCGAGGCCCTCGATAGGCACAATCAAGACGCTCGCTGATCGGGGGCCGCCCCGACCACCCCCTTCGAGCGAGCCTGCCAACGCAACACCAGCGGGTAGCCCACCAACCCCACGGCTGCGAAGGCGAACCACTGGACGGCATAGGCCATATGCGGGCCTGGGTCGAGTGGAGGCGGCGCCAGAAGCCTTGCCGCAGGGTCTGGCGGGGCCGTGTCGACGATCTCGACATAGACCGGAGCCAGCTCGATATCGCTCTGCTGGGCGATGCGCGGCACGTCTACGCGGTTGAGGGTCGTCAACACGCCCTCGGATGGGTCCGTTGAACCCCAACGGCCACGCTGCTGCGAGGCTCGGATGCGCCCCAGCACTTCGGCCCGTTCGGCCGGAGGTGCCACCGGGGTTCGGTCGACTGCCTCGCAGCTGGCCAGGTCAATCCAACCCCGGTTCACCACCACAGCGAAGCTCTGGCCGTCTGGCTGCAACAGACCCAACACATGACATCCCGACTGGCCATTGGACGACCGGTTGCGAACCGCCAGCGGTTCGCCCAGCCAGCTGCCCGAGAACAGAACCGACCGATACTCGGTGTCGTCGGGGTCGGCCGTTGCCAGATCGGCACCCGTCAAGGGGCTCAGGGCAGAGCGAGCCTCGACGTTGCGGTTCAGGTCGGCGCGCCACTGATGGCGCGACAGCTGCCAGAAGCCGGCCGCAACGAATCCGACGATCAACACCAGTGCGAGTACGTGGCCAGCGATCCACCGGGGAGTCAAGGCAAACCGATACACGGCCAGACGGTACCGGGCCGCGTTCTCGCTGCAACCGCTAGCTTTCGGCGATGTGGAACCCGACGTCGTCGCCCAGTCGCTTTGCGAGGTGTGGGAGAGGCTCGTCTCGTGGATGCCGGGCGGACGATTCGACCGCTTGGCCGCAGGCTCGCTGTTCTCCACCGACTCGCCGGCGCCCGACCTGCAGGGCCCGCTGGTTCCGGTTGCAGGTGCGGACCTGACGACAGTCGAATCCGCCAGGCGGCTGGTGCGGACCCAGCACCGGCCTCTGGCCATCGAACTGGTCATCGGAGCCACCAGCCTGGACGACCATCTCGAATCCGAGGGCTTCGAGCGCATCGCAAGCAGAGCGCTCATGTGCACCGACGCCGCCATTGGTTCGTCGCATCCCAATGCTCGTCGCGCCACCGACGCCGACCTAGACACCGCTGTGCAACTGCAGGCGGCCGCGTTCGAGATGAGCCTCGACTCCGCAGCCTCGTTGTACGGACCCGGCTGGATCGACACTGCCTCGAGCCACATACTGGTCGAGGTCCAGGACCGTCCGGTGGCGATGGCGACGGCCCACCCCACCGAATACTCGATAGGCATTTTCGGCGTGTGCACCCACCCTCGACATCGACTCAGCGGCCACGCCACGGTCGCGGTTCGGGCCGCCGTGGCCAGCGTCGCTCGACACGACGACCCAAGACCTGTATGGCTGCACTGCGACCCGGGTCTGATCGGCGTCTACGAAACCATGGGGTTTGCGACAACCGGCACCTGCGACGTATTCGTCGAGACCCATGTCTAGGCGCTCGGGCATGCGAACCCTGGCAGCGCTGGCCGCCCTGACAATTGCCGCAGCCTCATGCTCGGGCGGCACCACCGTGCTCGACGCCTCGGCCGCGCAGACCACCACCACAGCTGCACCAACGACCACCACCACAGCGCCGACGACTACAACCACAACGCAGGCTCCGACAACGACCGAGCCGCCCACCACGACCACCACCGAACCGCCGCCCTTCCAGTGGACGCTGATGGCCGGCGGCGATGTGCTGATGGACCGCACCGCGCCTGCCGGCATCGACCCGTTCGTAGGTCTGCAACCACAACTCGCTTCTGCGGACCTGGCCATGGTCAATGTCGAGATGGCCATCTCCGACCGAGGAACTGCCATCGCCGGCAAGCAGTACACGTTCCGTGCCCCACCGGCCGCGGCTCAGATCATCGCCAACGCCGGAATCGACCTGGCGACCGTCGCCAACAACCACGCCCGCGACTTCGGCACCGACGCCTTCCTCGACACCATGAACCTGCTGACCGACGCGGGAGTAACCGTGTTGGGCGGAGGCCAGAACGACACCGAGGCATACACACCCAGGGTCGTGACCCTCGGCGAACCCGGCCGCGAGATCGACGTGGCTTTCATCGCCGCGTCGCTGATCATGCCGTGGGGGTTCGGCGCCACACCCAGCCGCGCTGGTATTGCCGATGGCAACGACCGCAACCGGGTGCTGGCCAATGTCAGGGTTGCGGCCGAGTCGAACGACATCGTCATCGTGACGCTGCACTGGGGCATCGAGCGAAACACTTGCCCAGAGCCCACGCACCAGACCTTCGCCCAGCAGCTCCTAGAGGCCGGTGCCACCGCGGTGATAGGTCACCATCCCCACGTGCTGCAGCCGGTCGAGTTCGCCGACGGCAAGCTGATCGCTTACTCGCTGGGCAACTTCGCTTGGCATCCGCGCACTTCGATAACCGCGGACACGGGAATCCTCGAGCTTCGTTTCACCGACACCGAACTGACCGGCTACGAGTTCCACCCCCACGTCCTGGGGGCAAACGGGGCGCCCGAGCCCGTCGACAGCGGGGTCAGGTTCGACCGGATAAACCAGATCGTCTCGGGGCAATGCGAGCTGCACGACCCGCCGCCTGTGACAACCGCACCCAACACCACGACCACCACGGCGGCCAGCAGCACCACGACCACCGTCGACACAACGACGACGACACCGACTACGACGACCACCACTGCGCCTACCAGCACCACGGCCGTGACGACCAGCACCGCCCCCTGACCGGCAGCGGGCCTAGCTGACCAGGTCTACGGGGGCGAAGTCGCCAGATGGTTCGATACCGAAGATCTGGCAGGCGAACACATACTCGGCCTCGACGGCCCTGATGATGGTCTCGGCACGGCGGAACCCGTGCGACTCGCCCTCGAACATCAGCAGTGCATGGGGAATCGAACGCTCGGCCAGAGCGTCCGCCATGGCTCGGGCCTGATTCGGCGGCACCACCGGGTCTTCGTCGCCCTGAAGGATCAGCATCGGGGTAGTCAGCAGATGGGTGTGGTGAATGGGCGAACGCTGGCGGTACAGGTCGGCACGCTCGGGATAGGGCCCCACCAACCCATCGATGTACCGGGCCTCGAACTTGTGGGTGTCGTGGGCCAGCGCCTCCAGGTCGCCGATGCCATAGCGGCTGATGCCCGCGGCGAATGCGTCGTGGAACGTGAGTGCACAAAGTGTGGTGTAGCCGCCGGCGCTGCCGCCCTTGATGACCCACCGCGCTGGATCGACCAAGCCGTGGTCGGCCAGGTGGCGCGCCGCGGCGATGCAGTCTTCGACATCGACCACGCCCCATTGACCGTCGAGAGCCCGCCTGAACTCGGTGCCGTAACCGGTCGAGCCGCCATAGTTGACGTCGACGACGGCAAACCCGCGCTGGGTCCAGAACTGTATGGCCAGATTCAGCCCTGCTCGAGCTGCGCTGGTGGGTCCGCCGTGGCTGAGCACCACCAGCGGCGCGAGCTCGCCCTCGGGTGCCGAGGCAACCGTCGAGCGAGGCTCGTAGAACAGTCCGTGAGCCGTGCGGGTGCCGCTGGTAAAGGTGATGTGGCGCGCGGGCGATACGTCGCCCGGGCCCAACACGGGGTCGACCCGCACGACGGTCTGCGTTGCCCCCGCGGCATCGATCACGAGGACCTCGCTGGGCCGCAACGCCGAGGACGCACACACGACTACCCGACCGGCTCCGGCTGGAGCCATCGAATCGAACGCAAGCCGATCACAATCGACAAGCTCGAGGTGGCCGTCGACGATGCGGGCAAGGCGCTCTGTGCCTTCGATCTGGGCGATGACGAACAGCTGGTCGCCGTCTGTGCAGATGGTGCACATACCGAACACCCACGGCGGGACCCCGAGGTCGCACTCGACGTCGACCAGGGCCGAGTAGCTGTTGGGGGCGTCGATACGGTGCGGCAGCCAGTAGCCGGTCGGGTCGGTGATGGCGTGTAGCTCGCCGCCTATCCAGATCGGCTGCTGGGTTGACCACCCGGTCAGCATCACTGTGTCGACCAGGCCTTCGCCCGACAGGTCCATGACCCGAAGCTCTGTCTCGTCCCAGGGCATGTTCGGATGGTCCCAACAGATGTACGCGATACGTAGACCATCGGGGCTGGGGCGGGGGCTCGAGTAGAAGTCTCTGCCCGATGCCAGCGAGGTGACTTCACCGGAAGCGGTGTCGATAACCACCAGATCGTTGACCGGCTCGGTCCCGCCTGCGCCGTGCGTCTCACGAACGGCCAACAGGCCCGTGGGCGCAGGCGTCAGATCGCCATAGCGGACCGTGTCGTCGCCCTCGGTGAGCTGAACAACCGTGCCGTCGAGGCCCGCGAGGTAGATGTTCTGATCGGCGTTGTTCACATAGGCCACCGACGAGTCGGCCAGGACGGTCCACGACCCCCCGTCGTACTCGTGCACCCGCGACCTGACGTTCGACCCAGGGGGCGTCACCTCGGTGGTAGCACCGTCAGGTGTGCGGGCAACCACGACTCCTCGGCCGGCCTCCGCTGGGCGACCTTCCCACCACAACACCCGCCCCGACTGGTCCAGACGAGCTCCTCCCAGCCTTGTTCCTGCTGCCGCTACCAGCCGAGGGGTGAGGTTGGAGGGCCAACTTCCGTGAGGTTCGATGGTCTTCATGGGACCTCTTTCCGGCAATTTTGAATACTCATTCAACTATGACGCGCGTGCAAAGGATTTTCTCGTTCGACAGGTTGACGCTCTGTTGAAGACTCCGTATGCTGCGACCCGTACGCATAACGAAGCCGTCAGGTTTCGTGCCGACACAGGTGTGCGCTCCGGATTTCCCACCGGTCCGAGAGCGCCCGCAGGTGGGCGGAGGGAGGACCCACCGACTCCCTCCGCCCACCGCCTTTTTCGGCCGAGTTCGAGGCAATCAGAGGCCTCACTGGTCGGTGCGGGCCGCCAGGTCCGACACCACCTTGTCGACCTCCACCCGTGCCCGCTCGATGCGATTCCTGCACACATCGATGAGGGTCGCGGCACGGGCCACCTTGTCCGACAGCCCATCGATATCGAGCTGATCGCCCTCCAGCGCTGAGATGATCGCCTCGAGCTCGGCGACCGCTTGTGCGTAGCTGACCGCCTGGTCGTCGGGGCCGTCGGCGGCGTCGATGTCGGTCATTGGTCCTCCGGTTGTGCGGTGTGCTTGTTCCTGGGCGCGGTGCTGACCGTCTGGGCGGTCAGGTGGCCATCGAACAGCTCGACGGTCACAGCCGAACCTGTCTCGGCCTGATCTATCGACTTGATTACCCGGCCCTGCTGATCGCGCACGATTGCGTACCCCAGAGCCAGGGTTCGATCTGGGTGCACCGCGCGCACCAGGCTGGCGGCGTGATTCAGATTGGTCGACGCGGATTCGAGCTGGCGCCGAGATGCGGCTGCGAGCTGGCCGGCGCTGCGTTGGACGTCGACGGTGGCTCTGTCGAGACGGCCCTGAGCCAACACCTTGACCGTTCCGGCGGTGCGAGCTGTTGCAATGGCAACCGCATCGAGCACGCGGGCGCTGCTGCGCTCGAGCCGACGAATCTGCGAGTCGAGGTCGGTTCCGGCTCTGAGCACCGTGGAACCCGCGACACGTCCAAGCCGCCTGGTGTCGGCTTCGAGTCGCTCTTGTTCGCGGCCCAGGCGTTCGTCGAGCGCTTGGCGCAGGCGCACACCCGCGTTGTCGATTCGGTCGAGGAAGGCCCGTACGTGGCCGACAAGAGCGCCGGCACACGCGGTGGGGGTCTTCAGCGAACTGTGAGCGACCTCGTCGGCGATCGAACGATCGATCTCGTGACCTACCCCCACCAGCACGGGCACCGGGCAGCCGGCGATGGATCTGGCCACGTCGCCGTGGTCGAACGCGATGAGGTCTCCCTTGGCTCCGCCACCACGCACCACCGCAACAACGTCGACGTCCATCTGGGCCACGTACTCGACCGCTTGCGCGATGGCGACGTGGGCGTCGGCTCCCTGCACCCTGGTGTGGGCCAGCAGCACCGAGAAGCGAAATCCGCTGGCCTCGAGCTCGTGCACGAAGTCGTGGTGAGCTGCGCTGTCTTGGCTGGTCACCAGCCCGATTCGCAGCGGCACCAGCGGGAAGGGCCTGGCCTTGTTGGCCTCGAGCAGCCCTTCGGCAGCGAGCTCTCGCAGCACCGCATCGCGGTCGGCGGCGAGCTGACCCAACGTGTGCCTGGGGTCGATGGCGTTCATCAGGAACTGCACCCGACCCTGTGGCGGGTAATAGTCGAGGCGGCCCCGAACACGAACCTCGAGACCATCGACAAGGCGCAGGTCGCCTACACGTTTCAGCACGGCCTCGATGCCGCGCAGAGGTCCGCGGAAGGCGACGATGCCGAGCTTTGCGTCGGTTCCCGTGCCCCTGGCGCCCGGCTCGATCAGGTCGAAGTACATGTGGCCCGCGGGCGATCGGCGCAGGCCCTGGATCTCACCGCGAATCCATAACTCGTCTGGGAAGCAGGCCTCGAGGGCTGCGCCCACCCCAGAGCAGACCTGATCGACCGTCCAAGTTCTGACCGTCACGCGGTGGTCCTCGACACGAACATCTGGACAGTCTGCACGCTGGGTGAGACGCCGACGGGAATCACACCGGTTTCGGCTCGGAGCGCTCGAGCGTGCGGTAGAGGTCCTGATAGAGCCCGCCTCGCTGCATCAGTTCTTCGTGCGAGCCACGTTCGACGATGCGCCCACCGTCGACCACCACGATCTGGTCTGCGGTCCTGACGGTCGACAGGCGGTGGGCGATGATCAGCGAGGTGCGTCCGGCCAGGGCGGTTTCCAAGGCCGTCTGAATCAGCTGCTCGTTCTCGGCGTCGAGATGGCTGGTGGCCTCGTCGAGGATCACGATGGCCGGGTCCTTCAGAAGTGTCCTGGCGATGGCCAGTCGCTGCTTCTCGCCACCCGACAAGCGGTAGCCCCGCTCGCCGACGACGGTGTCGTAGCCATCGGGCAGGGCGGCTATCACCTGATGGATCTGGGCCGCCCTGCACGCCGATTCGATCTCGGCGTCGGTGGCACCTGGCCTCGCATAGCGCAGGTTCTGGGCAACCGATTCGTGGAACAGATGTGGGTCTTGGGTCACCACACCCACAGCCGAGCGAAGGCTGGCCTGGGTCAGATCGCGAACGTCGACGCCATCGATCGACACCGAACCCTCGGTGACGTCGTACAGGCGCGGCACCAGCGATGCCAGGGTGGTCTTGCCTGCGCCCGACGGCCCCACCAGGGCCACCATCGAGCCCGGGGCGACATCGAGGTCGATGTCGTGAAGCACCTGGGCACCAGCGGCGCCGGGTCTCGCCGCCTGCATCAGCGAGTTGGGGGCCGATCCGGCCGACTCGTAGGCGAAACCAACCGCCGAGAACGAAACTGCGCCCTTTGGGCTCACCAGGTCGATGGCTCCGGGGCGATCATCGATGAGCCGGGGCATATCGAGCACCTCGAACACCCGCTCGAACGAAACAAACGCCGTCATGATGTCGACCCGAGCGCTGGTGAGGGCGGTCAGTGGGCGATAGATGCGACCGACCAAGAGGGCGAAGGTGACCAGGGTGCCCGGCTCGAGCGAACCCGAAATCACCAGCTGCCCGCCAATCCCGTAAACCAGCGCCGTCGCAATCGAGCTGACAAGCCCCAGCGCCAGAATGAAAGTACGGCCGTACATGGCCGATGTGACGCCCAGGTCGCGAACCTTGGCCGCACGGGTGGAGAACCCCTGAACCTCGGCATCGGGGTCGCCGAACAGCTTCACGAGCTGGGCGCCGGACACGCCGAACCGTTCGGTCATGATCGTGTTCATGGCCGCGTTCTCGTCCATCTGTGCCCGGGTCAAGCGCTGTTGAACGCGGCCCACCCGCTTGGCGGGGGCGATGAACAGCGGCAGCAGCACCAACGACAACAGGGTCAGGCGCCACTCGATGAGCGCCATCGTTATGACCGTCGAAGTCACCGTGACCACGTTCGACACGACCTGTCCCAGGGTGCCTGTGACAGCCCGCTGAGCGCCTACGACGTCGTTGTTTAGCCGCGATACCAGCGAGCCGGTCTGGGTGTGGGTAAAGAAGCTGATCGGCATTCGCTGGACGTGATCGAACAGGGCGACCCGCAGGTCGTGGATCAGGCCCTCGCCCACCCGTGCCGACAGCCACCGCTCGACCAGGCTCAGCGCCGCGTCGGCGATCGCTGCCACGACCACGATGATCGAAAGGGTCGTCACCAGGCCCCGATCACGGTTGCCAACGCCCTCGTCGATGATTCGGCCGAACAGGATGGGCGGCACCAGCTGAAGCAGGGCTGCCGCGACTATCACGATTACGAAGCCGATGATCTTGGCCCGGTACGGGCGAGCAAACACCCATGATCGACTGGCCAGCGACCGATTGAAGCGGTGTCCCTGGACGCCGGCCGGGTCGTGACCCATCGCGTGGTGTGGTCCCATTCGCATGCCACGAAGGCTAGGGACTGATAGCTGCGCCCCTCACCCTCAGGGCTCCTGACCTGCTCGCTTGGCCTCGTACATGGTCTCGTCGGCCGCTCGCCAGGCATCGTCCAGGGTCGAGTGCTCGGATCTGATCGCGACACCCACTGCCGCATCAACTTCGGCGTGTTCCAAGCGCTTGCCGAGAATCTCGGTGACCCTCTGGGCCGAAATGCCCTCGGTGTGGGTCATCAGCACGCCGAACTCATCACCGCCCAGCCGCGCGACGAAGTCCGACTTGCGAAGCGACGAACGCAGCACGGCCGCAGCGCGCACCAGATACTCGTCGCCGGCGTGATGGCCGTGAGCGTCGTTGATGTCCTTCAGGTCGTTGATGTCGACAACGGCGACCGCGGCCTCCAGACCGTGCCTGGCACACCGCGACTCTTCACGGCCCAACATCTCGGACCAGTAGCGCCGGTTGCCCAGGCCCGTCAGGTCATCGGTCAGCGCCAGGCGCTCGACCTCGCGCATCTGGGCTTCGAATGCCAGAGTCGTGGCCAGCATGTCCGCGTGGCCCGTCGCCAGTTCCTGGATCATGGGCAGATCGCGACGCGGCACCGGGTCCAGAACCACCAAAGCCCTCTGTTGACCCTCGACCATTGGCAACGCGACCACAACCGCACACGAAACCGCGAGCGACCTTCCAGACAGGGTTGTCAGACGCTCTGGGCTGTTGCGAATGTCGGACAAGAGCCAGCGAGACGGCTCTTCTATGACCTCGCCGGGCCGCAGCCGAAAGCCGAAGTCTTCTACGAACTCGACCTCGGCTCCCTCGTCGACCAGCCTGACCGCGGCTACCGTCTGCACGTCGGTGGCGACGCGCAACTGCCGAAGCAGTTGGCCACAAGCCTCGTCGAATCGTCGAGCCTGGGCATCTCGGGGCCGGTTCTGGCGCATTAAGAATCTGATCGGCACTGCCGACGGAACTATGAAGCAACACATCGCGCCGGGTAAGGGTGAATCTCCTCCCGACACAATGCGATCGGAGTGAATTCGGTGGGACTCGCACAAGGCTCTGTGGCCAAGATCTCGATTCGTGTAGCACTGCTTGCTGCGGTGTTCTCGGTCTTCGCGGCCACAGTGAGGTCGTCTACCCAAGACGTTGCGGCCGCCAACGGATTGCAGGTAGACGCCAGCTACGTGTACCGCCTCGACACCGAGGCGAACCTCACGGTCGAGGCCACGTTCGACCTGAAGAACGTCAAACCCAACAGCCGTTCGGGCAACACGATTTACTCGTACTACTTCGATGGCTTTGCCGTTCCGCTGCCCGACAACGCCGTCGACGTGGCCGTCACCGACGGCACCAACGACCTCAGCTTCGAGGTAATCACCGAAGAGTTCGAACCCGAAGACGGCGACGAGTTCGACGACGGAGGCGAGTTCACCTATGCCAGCGTCAGGTTCCGCCGCAACCTGAACTATGGCCGGACCACGAAGATCGTCGCCACCTACCGAATCGAGGGCTCCGAACCCCGCGCCGAGTTCATCGATCGGCTGAATCCGGCCTACGCCCTCTTCGGAGCCTGGGGGCTGGCCGACCCTGGACGACTCGACGTCACCATCGAACTGCCGGCCGGGTACGAGATCGAGACTGTCGGCAACTACATGCCGATGAACACCACCGAGGACGGCGGCCGTCGATATGTCGCAGAGGACATCGAAGACCCAGACGACTTCTTCGTGACCGTCATCGCCCGCAACAACGAAGCCCTCGTCGCGACCCCACTCGACGTGGCCGACTCGCAGGTCACCATCCGGTCGTGGCCAGGCGACGACGAGTGGCAGCAGTTTGCAGAGCGCAACGTCACCGAGGGCATACCGGTTCTCGAGAAGCTGGTAGGGCTGCCCTGGCCCGAGGACGAACAGTTCGAGATCCTGCAATCTTCCGAGCCGAACTTTCACGGCTATGCCGGCTGGTACGACTCCGAAGAGGGGCAGATCATCATCGACGAGAGCCTCGACACGCCCATCTTCTTGCACGAGCTGTCGCACGCTTGGTTCAACGACAAGCTCACCGAGGATCGCTGGATAACCGAAGCGATGGCCGACGAGTTCGCCAGGCTGGCTGCCCTCGAGCTCGACGAGGATGCCCCGGAACCGGACAGGCCCAAGGATGGCTACAAGAACCGCTATCTGAACACCTGGTCGACTCTGACCCGCGGCGAGGACGCCGAGGAGTGGGGATACACGGTCTCGGCATGGGTCATGTTTCAGCTGAGCGAAGACGTCGGCGCCGAAGCCATGGACGACATCGCGGTGGCACTGTTCGAGGGCACGGCGGCCTATCCCGACGAAGACGGCGACGGACGCTCGCTGGTCGACGTCGACTGGAAGCGACTGCTCGACGTGGCCGAGAACATCGCGGGCGCAGAGGGCTTCCAGACCGTCCTTTCCGACTGGGTATTGCTGAAGGCCGAGGAAGACCTACTCGCCCAGCGCAACGAAGCCCAGGACGAGGTCGAACGGCTGGCCGAGGCCGGCGGCGACTGGTTCGTTCCCAACGGCCTGCGCAACCGGCTCGAGACCTGGGAGTTCGACGACGTCGAGCGACTGGTCGAGGAAGGACTGGCGGTCCTTGCCAGCCGCGACGAGCTGGCCGACCGGTCGATCGCTGCTGGGTTCGAAGACCCTGCGGTCGCCGAGGGCCTGTACGAGCGGGCATTCCACAACTATTCGGCATCGGAGAAGAAGCTGGCCCAGTGGCTCGAGGCGATTGGGGTGGTCGAGTCGATCACCGAACGGCACGCCATCGAGCCTTCGCTGGTCGAGCAGATCGGCCTGTGGGGACAAGACCCCGACGCCGAGTTGCTGGAGGTGCGCGACGCGTACGAGGCAGGCGACCTCGACCTGGTCGACGCCGAGGCCGCTCAGCTGCGCTCCCTGCTGGACGACGCCGACGAGGTCGGGGCCTTCCGGGTCAAGGTCGCGGCCGCGATCGCTGGCGCAATCCTGCTGCTGGTCATCATCTTCATCGTTCGCAGCGTGCTCAAGCGTCGCCGCCGCAAGCGCTTCGACGCCTGGCGTCGCGAGCTCGACGAAAAGCTGCCAGATCTGGAGCTGACGGGGGTCTAGGGTTCGGCGGTGCCGACGCCACAAACCCTGTTTCTGTTCTCGGGTGCAGCCCTGCTGTTGTTGCTGCTGCCCGGTCCTGCAGTGCTGTACGTCGTCGCCCGCGGCGCCACCCAGGGCCGCAAGGCGGCGTTGGTGTCGGTCGCAGGCATACACGTCGGCACCCTGGTGCATATCACTGCGGCCGCCGTGGGGTTGTCGGCGCTGATCGTGGCTTCGGCCAAGGCCTTCGCAGCCATCGAACTCGCCGGCGGCGCCTATCTGATCTGGCTCGGCATCAAGTCGCTTCGCAAGCGCCCTGGCTCAGAACACGTCACCGTCGCAACACCGTGGAACATGCGCAGGGTGTTCACCGACGCCGTCGTGGTCAACGTGCTGAACCCCAAGACGGCCATCTTCTTCCTGGCTTTCGTTCCCCAGTTCGTCGATGTCGAAGCCGGCCACACAACGGTGCAGCTGCTGATGCTCGGTGCGACCTTCATCGTGCTCGGCGTCATCACCGACGGGGCCTACGCGCTGGCGGCGGGTTGGATCAGCGGGCGTATCTCGACGTCTCCTCGCGCCGAACGGCGCAAGGACGTCCTGGCCGGCACGTCGTACCTGTTCCTCGGAGTTCTGGCGGCTGTAGGCGGCGCACGCACCGCCACTTCGTGATGCGCTTCGAAGACCTCACCCGAGACGACGTCGAAGAGGTTCGGGAGCTCATCTTGGCCGGCCTGGCCGACCATTGGGGCGAGGTCGACCCAGCACTGAATCCAGACCTCGACGACATGCTGGCGTCGTACTCGAACGGGCGCACTGTCGTCGCTAGGTCAGACGACGGGCGCATCATTGCGACGGGTACTGTGATCCCCCGCGACGACACGGCGGCCGAGATCGTGCGAATGTCGGTGGCCACCCACGCCCGGCGCACCGGACTGGGTCGAGCGCTCGTCGAAGAACTGGTCGCGACATCCAACGGCTGGGGCGTCGCAAGGGTGATCCTGGAGACGACTTCAGCGTGGACCGACGTGGTGGCGTTCTACCTGTCCTGCGGGTTCCACATCACCCACACCGCCGACAGCCCATTCGGCGAAGACACCTGGTTCGAACGCCCCATCGCCTGACGTCTCGGCAGGCCGCAGCGCCTCAGCGATCGGAAAGCTCATGTGCTACTAGAACGACCCGCTCGGGAGGGCCGCTGATGATGTCCCGAGCACTGATCACGACATCGTCCGGAGGGTTCCGATGTCCCGGAGACATCACATGGCGGAAGTGATGCGATGGCCTTCGAACCTGAGCTGGTCCGACCGGACGATGGGGCTTCGGCAGCTCTGGGCATCACTCCGTGGTGGTCGGCGTGGCGAGCTCGACCGGAAACGTTTGGAATTCACTGACAATAGGGACAGTGGCGAGTCCGGCTTGGTATGAGCCGCCGTCGATGTAGTCAGGGACTTCGATTCGAAGTTCCAGTCGGGGATCCGATCGCGGACCGAGCGTCGCGCGGGCGCTCACATTGCCTTCGTCGTCAGCTAGTTCGAGCCAGGCTTGGATCACATAGGAGGATCCATCGAACAGCTCGCCGGTTCCGACCGCGGTAAGGGTTCGTCCTTCAACGGCGACCATGTCAGGGCCTGGAGGGGTCGGGACTGGCAGGTCTGTCTTGGTGAGGGTGGTGGAGAGCATTGATTCGAGGACGTCGCTGTGCCCGCAGTTGACGTCGAGCTTGTAGTTGCCCGCAGGTGCTGAGTCGGGTATCCACAGACGGATCGTGCGTCCGGCCATGTCGTTGGGGTAGGAGTGGGAAATGGCAAAGTACATGCCGTCGGCAGGCTCTCGTAGCGACACTCGGGCTCGGACTCCGCCGCCGTTGCGGTCGCGACAGAGGGTGCCGATTTCGATCTGGATTGGCTGGCCGTTTGAGATGGTGGCGCCCGAAGCGAGTCGGGTCTCGGAAGCATCTGGTTGGGTGGTTGTGACGGTTGCCTGGTCAGTTTGATCTGAGGTGCACGCGACACAGACCATGCTGATCGCTGCGAGCACTGTCCACCGTGCGTGTTTCATGGCAGGACGGTAGCGCCGACGCGGTCAACGGGCCGGTCGCCGGCCGCGCCGAACGCGCCGAACGGCGCAAGGACGTCGTGGCCGGCACGTCGTATCTGTTCCTCGGAGTTCTGGCGGCTGTAGGCGGCTACACCCCCCGGGACGGCAAAGTCAAGGCACCCCAAGACCCGAGTTCGAAAGAGCAACAACCGCCCCACCTCGTATCCAGCACCCCAAAACGTCAACTGACCAGGGGTGAAGACCCCTGGTCAGGACGTGGCGGAAGTCATGAGATGTCTTTCGAACATCGCGTGACCGCTGCGTGGGCTGATTCCGAATACGCGGATGGCCGTAGGGCGGCGATGGGTTCAGCTGGAAGGTTCTGGTTGGGCGGCGTCTTGGTGGAGCGTTTCCCAGTCGGACCGGATGAGGGTCATGCTTGAGTCTGTCTCGGTGGATTCGAGGCGAACGGAGCCTTCGGTTGTCGTCACGGTGAGGCGTTCGGTCATGAACGTGTTCACGACGTCCTCCTCGTTGTTCACCACCTCCCCGCAGTCCTCAGCCTCGGTACTTCCACGTTGGTCGATGATCGACGGATCTTCGTTGGCGCGAACACTATGAGCCTCGTTGCATCCGACGCCCCAGCGCATCGAAAGGCCACTCTGCATTTCGACTCGGAGCTCGCGTCCGCCGGCCGGTGACCACGGCGCGCCGTTGATGATGACCTGCTCGACTACGTATCGGTGGCCCCACACTGATGCTGCGTCCGCGACCCTCGAGGTTGATAACGACGGCGCCGGCGGATCGACCTCGGGTTGTGCCGAGTTTGAGGTGCAAGCCGCCAGCAACAGGGCTACTGCCAGCGCCAGGCCTCGGTTCATGAACAGGGGCCCCATTCTTGGTTCTGGCGGGAGATGATGCGCACGTTGGTCTCGGACACGTTCTTGAAGTAGTCGACGACCCACGTCCACTCGGCTTCTCGATCGGAGGCGTTGTGAACCCGGTTCGACCAGTAGGACAGCCCGTCCGGATCGGCAGCACGCCCGAATGCTGACCAGTACAGCCGTCGCACTCGGCGTTGCGCCGCGGTAAGGGTTGTCAGGGGAATGTCGTCGCGCAGCTCATCCGACTTCATGAAGAACTCGATCTGGAACTTGGCGTTCGAAGTGCACGAGCCTGACGAGTACTGGCTGACCCATCCGTTAATCTCGCCGACGTTCGGTCGCCGCTGGAGTGCTGTCTGGTAAAGGCCGGCGATGAAACTCTCCCGCAACGTTATGGTGAAGTTGCCTGTACGAACCGCCCAGCCGCCGTAGTACAGCGGGATCCGATCAACCCGAGGGAAGAACCCCCATCGTTCGCCGAAGCTAGCCAACGGTGAACCGACACTTATGTTCGCCACGGTCGCTACGGCCCGGCTGGAGTCGTTCCGCTCGGTCACCGAGCCACCCGAGTCGCCTGGTGCCACACCAACTTGGTTGCCGTTGTGGGCGAAGTCAATCTCCAGCCACCCGAACGTGTTGTTGTTGGTGAACGCAGCATCAGTGATGATCCCGCAACGCCGTTCCAGCCGGAGGCGCGCGGACACGCACACTTCAAGACCCTGAGGCGGGCTCACCCGAAAGCCGGTGACGGGGCGGTTGCCGTAGTTCTGATCGCGAAAGTAGGTCGGGACGAGCGAGTCACTGTCAGCGTTCTCCGTGGCCCAAATGTCGTGGAACCCGTCGTTTCGTTTCGCGCGTGCAGAGGTGAAGTTCGGAGCGACGGCTTGGTTGCCGGACGTGATGGTGTCGGGACCGATCAGTCCGAGCCGGATGAACGTTCCCGAACAGTGTCCCGCTGTCGAGATCGCACGATTGTTACCGTTACGGAGCACGAACCCCGAAGAACATCCATTGTTCAAGATACGCATCCCACCCTGAACGTTCGGACACCGGTCTCTGCTCAGGCAGTACGCATCAACCACAGCCCGGTATTCGACGGCGCTCAACTCGACTGGCACACGATCCATTGGATCGGTGAGTGATCGACGTGCTGTTTCAACGGCCGGGCCGCCTCGACTCGCAGCCTCGCTCGCAACCTCCATGCCGTCGGGGGATGACAACTCCACGCGGACGCCGTATTCCCCGACACGGATCGCGTCAACCTCGACACCGCGACCAAACGCCTCAGCGGGAAGCTTCTGAATCGCCTCCACGAGAGGCACCAAATCACTGCGACTAAACGCCGATTCATGCACGGAGATTCCTTCGCCAACCGCTCCGAACCATCCCTCGCGCATCCACACGTCAAGAGCAAGCCGGCGCTCATCTATACGACCCACCAGGTAGGCGTCATCGGCAGCCAACCTCGTGTGTTCGTCAAGCAACCGCTCCCGCTGCACCTGCCACCGCTCATAGTCACCAACCTCGTGGGCCAGCAACGGCATATCAAACCTGGCTTCACGAGCCAGAACCTCAACCCTCTCCTTCAAGCTCAGATCCTCAGCCCGCAACGGAGGCAGATCATGCTCAGCCCGCCGCTGCGACCAAGCCTCCCAGTCGATGTCGGCGACGAGCTCCTCGTACACCTCATCTTCAGACATGAAGATGTCCTCCGGGACATCTTCCGGCTGCCGTGCGTCGCTCGCAACCTCAGCAGCCGTCGACGGCACGGCCAACACAGCCGCTCCCACCAGACAAGCCACCATCACCACACCAGAACGCAACCACCTCATAGTCGACTCCCTCCGTAGACGATCTGTGAGGCGGACCGTACACACTTCGTTGCAGAAGTCCAGCGCAATCTACGAAGCAGCAATCAACAGCAGTTGACCTGAGACCCGTGAGTTGATCCGGTCGCTATCGGAGTTCTTGCCCCATGATGGGGTGGAAGGGAACACCGAGATCATGACCAGCAGGAAGCGGCGTCGCCATACGCCTGAGCAGATCATCCGAAAGCTCGCGGAGGGCAACAAACTGTTGTCGGGCGGGATGACGATCGAGGACGTGTGCCGCGAGTTCGGTATCGCCGAGTCGACGTGGCACCGCTGGCTGTCCCAGTACGGCGGGATGAAGGCCGACGATGCGAAACGCTTGAAGGAGCTCGAGTCTGAGAACGCTCAGTTGAAGAAGCTGCTGGCCGAGGCCGAGTTGGACAAGGCGATGCTCAAGGAGATCGCGTCGGGAAACTTCTGACCCCGAACCGTCGTCGTGACGCAGCTCAGATGTGTCAGGACCGGTTCGGGGTATCCCAACGCCGTGCATGTCGTGTGGTCGGCCAGCCTCGTTCGACCCAGCGGCTTGCCAAACCGGTGCCCTGCGACGAGGAGGCCGAGCTGCGCGAGTGGCTTCGTGCGTTCTCCAAGCGTCGGCCCCGTTGGGGATGGCGAAGAGCGGCCAAGCAGCTACGCCGCGACGGCCACCGGGTCAATGACAAGAAGGTCCGGCGCCTGTGGCGAGACGAGGGCCTGCGGGTCCCTCAGCGTCGCCGCAAGAAGCGTCTGACCGGTATCGGCACCCATGTCGGGGCCATGTGTCCAATCGTTCCGAACGCTCTGTGGGCCCTCGATTTCCAGTTCGACACCACCGTGGATGAGCGAACCATCAAGATGCTCAACGTGATCGACGAGTACACCCGCGAAGCCTTGTCGATCACCGTGGACCGCAGCATCGATGCGGACTACGTCGTGGCTGTCCTCGATCGGCTGGCTGTCGAACGCGGTACCTCGCCGGCGTTCGTGCGGTTCGATCACGGCCCCGAGTTCGTCGCCAACGCGGTAGCGGACTGGTGCCGATTCACCGGAACAGACTCCGTGTTCATCGACCCCGGATCGCCATGGCAGAACGCCTGGATCGAGTCGTTCAACGGACGCTTCCGTGATGAACTACTCAACCTGTGGCACTTCGACAGCCTGCTAGAAGCCCGTGTCCTGATTGAAGACTGGCGCAACGACTACAACGCAAACCGGCCACACACCGCCCACGGCGACCACACTCCAAACGAGTTCCACCTACAGTGGACCAACCAACACCAGACCACCCTCCGATAGCGACTGGACCAACAAACGGGTCCCTTTCACAGTCACCGCGGCCGAGGATCGGGTTCGAAAGAGCGACAAGCACCCGCACGCGTCCGAGCAGTCCCAAAACGGTCACTGACCAGGGGCGAAGCACCCCTGGTCAGTGCGTGGCGGAGAGGATGGGATTCGAACCCACGGTGGCTTGCACCACAACGCCTTAGCAGGGCGCCCCATTCGTCCACTCTGGCACCTCTCCGCCTAACAGCCTGGCACAAGATTCGGCCGATCGAAACCAAGTTCGAAATTCATCCGACCAGTCTTTTGGCGGCATCGACAGCGATGCCGACGGTGGTCGCCTCGACGTTGGCGGCCGCGTGTTCGTCCGGGGTCTCTTCGCGGGTTCGGTTGACGAGAACACCCGCGACGCAAGCGGCGCGCAACCCCGAGCTGGCGCACATCGTGAACAGGGTCGCCGCTTCCATCTCGTAGTTCAGGACGCCCATCGACTGCCACTCGGCCAGGCTGCCTCTGAATCGGGAAACGACCCGGCCACTGAACGTGTCGTACCGCTCCTGTCCTGGATAAAAGGTGTCAGACGAAGCCGTGACACCGACGTGGGGCTCGATCCCCCGGGCCCTGGCCGCCGCGACCAGCGCGGTTACACACTCGAAATCGGCCACCGCCGGGAACTCGAGGGGGGCGAAGTGCTGGCTGGCCCCGTCCAGGCGAACTGCGCCCGTCGTGACGATGACATCGCCGGGCTCGATGTTGGGCTGGATGCCACCGGTGGTGCCAACCCTCAGAAAGGTCCGCACGCCGAGCTGAGCCAGCTCTTCCACAGCGATGGAGGTCGACGGGCCACCGATACCGGTAGAGCAGATGACTATCGGCGTGTCGCCCAGCCATCCGAGCATCGAGTTGAACTCACGAACCGACGCCAGTTGCTCGTAGCGGTCGGTGTGGGCAGCGATTGCGGGCACTCGAGCCGGATCGCCTGGCAAGAGCGCCAACGTCGCCCCCTGCAACATCGATGCGGTCAGTCCGAGGTGGAATACGTCTGCCATGAACCGAACGGTAGTCCCAATGGCCCGCTGACTACTCTCGGACGGGTGAGCGATGTGTCTGGCCTTGGCGTCGACTGGGCTTGTTCGATCGCCGTCGATGTCGGCGGCACCTTCACCGACATCGTGGTGTCGGACGACAGCGGTGCTCTTCACGTGGCCAAGAGCCCATCTGTGCCGAGCGACCCGTCGCGGGGCGTGCTGGACGCCGTGACCCTGGCCGCCGATCGCCTCGGAATCGATGCGACCGAACTGCTGGCCGGCTGCAAACGATTCGTTCATGGCTCGACGGTGGCAACCAACGCCGTTCTCGAGGGCAACCTGGCCAAGGTGGGGCTGATAACCACCGCCGGCTTCAGGGACGCGCTGGAGATCCGGCGTGGACTTCGCGAAGACCAGTGGGATCACAGGGCACCATGGCCTGCCGTGCTGGTGCCTCGCGACCTGCGGATCGGCGTCGGCGGTCGCGTCGACAAGGCGGGCGAAGAACTCGAGCAGCTCGATATCGCCCAGGTGGAGGCAGCACTCGATCGCTTCGAAGGCGGCGACGTCGAGGCTGTCGCCATATGCCTCCTGCACAGCTACTGCAACGACCGCCACGAGCGCACTGTCGCCGAGATGGCGCGCACGCGATGGCCGGGAGCTCTCACCACCGCATCACACGAGCTCGTTCCCCTGATGGGCGAATACGAGCGCACCTCGACCAGCGTGGTGAACGCGGCCCTGGTTCCAAAGGTCGGTGGCTATCTTCAACGCCTGGCCGACCGGTTGACGGCGATGGGGCTGCGCGTTCCTCTGCTGTTGATCCAGTCGAACGGCGGCACCGTGCCAGTGGAGGCCGCGGCCCGTCGCCCGGTAGATCTGGTGCTGTCAGGGCCAGCAGCGGTGGGCGGAGCCCTCGATCGCGCAGCCAGGGGAATCGGTTCGGGCGCGGCCGTCAGCATCGAGATAGGCGGCACTTCGTGTGACGTGGCGGTGCGGGTAGAAGGTTCGATTCCCGTCGTCGATGGCCTGCAGATAGGCGGCTATCACCTCAACATTCCCGCCGTCGACGTTCACACCGTGGGCGCCGGTGGCGGCACCATCGCAACCGTCGATGCGGCAGGTCTGCTGCGCATGGGCCCCCAGGGTGCTGGTGCCGACCCCGGACCCGCCTGTTACGGGCGTGGCGGCATCGCACCCACGGCAACCGACGCCCACCTGCTGCTCGGCAGGCTGCGCCCCGGCCCCTATGCAGGAGGCTCGATCGAACTCGATGCAGACCTTGCCCACCAGGCCATCACAGCTGGCGTCGCACAACCGCTGGGCACCAGCGCCGAGGTGGCCGCCCAGGGCATGCTGACCCTGCTCGAACAGCACATCAAGCACGCTGTCGAAGTTCTCACCATCGAACGCGGCCGCGACCCGCGCTCGATGACACTGGTTGCCGCAGGCGGAGCCGGCGGCCTGCACGCCGTCGCCGTGGCCCGGGCGTTGGGCTGCGCTCGGGTGGTCGTGCCGGCTGAGGCCGGCGTGTTCTGCGCCATCGGCATGTTGCACACCGACCTGCGCCGCGACAGTTCGCGAACCCTCACCGGTTCGCTCGACACTCTGGGCGCCGAAGGCATTGCAGCCGCCCTGTTGGCACAACAGGCCCAAGCCGAAGATCTCGCCTCGACCGAGTGGGGTCACGACGTCGAGCGAGCGTGCGACTGGTTCGTCGACCTCCGCTATCCGGGCCAGCTCTGGTCGTTGCGCGTCGCTGTGGGCGCAGACTCCTCCACAGCCGACATCCGGCGCTCGTTCGAGACCGAGTACGACCGCCTCTACGGACACATCCAGCCCCAGGGCGTGCTCGAGGTCACGTCGATAGCGGTCGTGGTTCACGGGTTCACGGCTGCGCCCGTGGGCGAACCCGAACCGTCCTCACCCTCGGCGGCCCCCAGGCCGGCCGGGTTCCGTCGTTGCTGGGTCGACGCTTCCACAGGTTGGGCCGACCTGGCCGTCTATGAGGGCCACGAGCTGGTGCCCGGGGTTTCTCTCGATGGCCCGCTGATCGTCGAGGCGACGACCACCACGGTGCTGGTCGGCCAGGGCGACAGACTGAACGTCATGGCGGGCAGTGACCTGGAGATAGTGCTGCGATGAACGATCCCGTCCAGATCGCGCTGGTTCAGGCCCGCCTCGACCATCTATGTCGCCACATGGGTTGGGTCATGACCCGCACGGCGCGCAGCCCGATCTTCAGCCAGAGCCACGACTTTTCGTGTTTCGCGACGAATCGTCACGGCGTGCTCGTGTCCACCGCAGACGGAATACCAATCCACACCGGTGGTGGTGGGTTCGCTGTTCGTGCCGTCATCGACCACTTCGGCGACACCATCGCCGACGGCGACGTGTTCTTGCTGAACGACCCGTACGAGGCCGGCGGCAACCATCTGCCCGACTGGGTGGTGGCCAGGCCGGTGTTCACCCAGGGACAGCTGATCGCGTTCTGCTGCAACCGGGCCCATCAAAGCGACATCGGCGGCGGCGCGGCGGGCACCTACAACCCCGAAGCCCGCGAGATCTATCACGAGGGCATCCGCATACCCGTGGTGCGCCTGGTCCACCAAGATCAGGTCAACGACGATCTGTGGCGCCTGCTGCTGTTGAACTCACGCACGCCCGAGCTGCTCGACGGAGACCTCAGGGCGATGCTGGGATCTACCCGGATCGGCGCCGGACGGGTCGTCGAGCTGGTTGATGATCTCGGTCTCGATGTGGCTCTGGCGGCCTTCGACTCGGTGTGCGACCACGCCGACAGGGTGTTCCGGACGCTGATCTCGGCCCTCCCCGATGGCACTTGGACGGCAACCGAACACTGGGAAGACGACTGCTTTGGCCCAGCAGATCTGAAGATCGAGATGGCGTTGACCATCGCCGCCGACCAGGTCACAGTCGACTTCACCGGTACAGACGACCAGATCGCTGGGTTCAAGAACAGCGGCTGGGTCAATACGTGGAGTGCGGTGTCGATGGGGCTGGCATCGTTCTTCGACCCCGATCTGCCGCGCAACGAGGGCACGTTCAGGTGCGTCGAGATGATCGCCCCCGAGGGTTCGATCGTCAACGCCAGGCCCCCTGCCCCGATGACGATGAACACGGTGATACCCGCGCACGAAATCGTGCACCTGGTGTGGCGCTGCATGGCTCAGGCCGACCCGTCCAGGTCGCTGGCAGGGTGGGGCAAGAACATCTTCGGCGTGACCGCGGGACACGACGGTTCGAAACCGTTCGTGATGTACCACTGGAGCGCCGCAGCCGGAGGCGGTGCGACGCCAGCGCGTGATGGGTTCAACCAGATCGGCCACCTGATAGCGCTCGGAGGTCTGAACCTGCCCAACGTCGAGTTCGCCGAGTCTCAGTATCCGGTGATCTTCCGACGCCAAGAGTTCCGCTGCGACGGCGGTGGTCCTGGCACCTTTCGCGGCGGCACGGGCATCGAGTACGAGGTCGATGTCCTGGCGCCCGCCAGATGGTCGTTTCGCGGTGAGGGTGTGGGTTCGCCCACCGGTTGGGGCGTCGACGGGGGCGGCGAAGGCGCGGGCGGCGAGATCCTGCTGTACCCGTTGGACGACCTCGAAAGCGAGCCGTTCGTGGCTCCGAAGTACGGCTTGCAACAGTTCGGGCCTGTGCGGATGGTGTCGCGCTCGCCGGGCGGCGGCGGTTGGGGCGACCCGAAAGGGCGAGACCGCGAACTGGTCGAACGCGACCTGCGCGACGGTGTGATCTCGCCCGAGGCGGCTCGAGACGTCTACGGCCTCGACAGCTGACCCACAGCCGACACGGCGTCGATCAGGCGGTCGACCATCTCGTCGAGCTCGACGTCGGTGACCGACAGCGGAGGGCCCAACATCACCGCGTCGCCGGTGTGACCATCGACCGCCGAGGTGCACGGGTAGATGGTCATCCGCCGCTCGAAGCAGGCTTCCACCACCGCCTCGGCGACGCGCTGCGACCGGTCGAATGGTGCCTTCGTTGACCGGTCGGCCACGAACTCGACACCGGTCATCAGGCCGATGCCACGTATGTCGCCGACGTTGGGATGATCGCCGAGGGCTTCGCTCAAACGCATACGGCACCTGTCGCCCTTGGCAGGAACCTGTTCGACCAGCCCTTCGGACCTCATCACGTCCAGCACGGCCCCGGCGACCGCCGCACCGATCGGGTGATGAGACCACGTGAAGCCGTGCACGAAGTTGCCGGCGTCCGCGACGGCGTCGTAGACGTCGCCCGAGGCCAGGCACAGGCCCAGCGGCCAATAGCCGCTGGAGGCGCCTTTGCCCGAGGTGACGATGTCTGGTCGCAGGCCCCAGTGTTCGGCGGCGAACCACCGACCGGTGCGGCCGAATCCGGTCATGACCTCGTCGAGAACCAGCAAGATGCCGTGGCGCCTGCACATGTCGGCGATGGCAGGCCAATAGTCGGGTGGCGGCACCGAGGCCGCCAGGGTGGCTCCGCTGACGGGCTCGGCGATGAACGCGGCCACGTTGTGGGCGCCCGCCTCGACGATGATGCGCTCGGTTTCGGCGGCGATCTCGGCGCCGGAGCGGTCGTCTCGGTACGGGTGTGCCATAGGCACGCGCAGGGTCTTGCCGATCCACGGTTCGTATCCACTGGCCAGGGCGCGCCTGTCGGAGGCATCGAGCACCCCCCTGGTGTTGCCGTGGTACGCGCCCTCGCGGGCAGCGATCAGGTGCCGGTCTTCGCCCCGGGCCAGGTGGTACTGGCGCGCCAGCTTCAGTGCCGTCTCGTTGGCCTCGCTGCCGCCGCTGACTGGGAAGACGCGCACCCCGTCGACCGGGGCGATCTGGGCCACGGCATCGGCATAACGCTCGAGGCTGGGCGCCGCGAACTGTGTGGCGTGTACATAGTCGACGCTGGCCGCCTGTTCGGCCATGGCTGCAACCACCGCGGGGTGGCCGTGGCCGACCGAGTTTGCGATGGCACCGGCGGCGCCGTCGAGGTACTCGTTGCCGTCGGCGTCGGTGATCACACACCCGCGGGCTCGCACCGCCTGGGGGCGACCGATCGCCCGCTCGAAGACGTGTCCGGTCACGAGAACTCCGGAGTGCGACGCGGGTTGTTCATCGCGCAGATGCTACGACCCGAAGGTCGCGTAGGCCCTAACGGTGAAGGTCCCTGCCCCTTCGATCTTGGGCGGAACCGCTGTGAACGTGAAGCCGGCGGTTGGCAGCGCGTCCAGATTCGTCAGGTGTTCGACGATCGGTATGCCCGCCCGCAGCAGCGTCGTGTGCACCGGCCGCCGCCGGTCGTCGGTGCTGTCGATATTCAACGAGTCGATGCCCACACAAGCGACTTCGGCGGCGACCAGTGCCTCGGCAGCCGAGGCCGTCAGATACGGATGGGTCTCGGCGTATGCCGGGGTGTTGAAGTGGCGCGAGTGACCGGTGCGGATCAACACCGCATGGCCGGCGAGCCCGTTGAGTTGTGAAGGGTCGAGATCGATCTCTCGACCGGTCGTATGGCTGAAACACACCGCCGGAACAGCTGCCACTCGCTCGAGGGCTAGTCCCGTCAGGTCGTGACCGTCGGCGAATCGATGAAACGGCACGTCCAAGTAGGTGCCGGTGTTGGTGCAGATGTGGATCATCCCGATCTGGAAGGTCACACCCGGGCCGTAGGCCTCCTCGGCCTGCTCCCTGCTCAAGTGGGTTGCGATCTCGGGCGTCGGCAGTCCCGGGTAGGTGGTCATGCCGTCGCTGATCACGTGGCTCAAGTCGATGTGTGATGCCATCTGCGAAACCCTACGGGTCGACTCGACGTGGCTGCGGCATCAGCGCTTTCGAGGGCGAGCATCAGGTCTTCTGGCTCGGCTTAGTAGCCTCCGGCAAAGGGGGAAGACGATGACGACCAACGGATTCGCTGGGTTCTATCTCGAAACACGCAGCTATGCCGAGACCGCGGCCTTCTGGGCCCGACTCGGCTTCGAGAATGTGTTCGAAACCGATCACGGCTCGGGTCAGTGGGCCCATCCGTCGGGCGGTCCCTACGTGTTCATCTCGGAGCAGGCCGAGGGCGAATTGGCGACACATCCAATAATCGATGTGGCCGATTCAGCTCAGATCGGCACAGGTTTCGACTACGTGCGGCCGTTCACGCCGCAACACTGGAACGTCACCGAAGCCATCGTGCGCGACCCGGACGGCCGCAACGTGAGCCTTCAAGCACCACTGCCAGCGGGCGAGGCCGCTCCCGATGCCGAGGCTCACCACGCAGAGAAGTACGGATCGCACTAGCGCACCGCATTTCGCTCGGTCGCGGCGCTCCCGTCCGTATCGGAGACCTGCCGGGTCTTAGCGCGGCCGAGCGCCTCGAACTGGCGTCGGCAGACCTGGATAGGTGGTCAATGCCGTCACTGTTCACGTGGCTCAAGTCGATGTGTGATGCCATCTGTGAAGCCCTACGGGTCGACTCGACGTGGCTGGGCGTCCGCGTTTTCGAGGGCTCGCATCAGGTCTTCTACATCAGCGACCTGCAGCGGCACCTCGAAGACAACGGGACGCAACTCGAAACGCGCTGGTTCGCCACGTGAGGCCATCACCATTTCGGCGATGACGGCTGCTTCGTCGGGCCCCGTCATGCCCGAGACCACCATCTCCCCACCGAAGCTAGTCGCATTAATGGTTGGCGCCATACGAACCACGCCGTCGAGCACAAGCGCTATCTGATGCCCGAAGTAAGTCTCAGCCATCGCGTCAAGGGCTTTGGCACCTTCGACAGTCAGGCTCACCAAAACGAACCACTGACCGTTGTCGGCGGCCTCTGCGTCGGCGATGATGCGCCCATCCAACTCTGTAGGTGCGAGCGCGTATACGAGGTTTCCGTCCGCGGAGATCGCTATTGCGGGGTCGTCGGGACCGTATTCGCCCTCCAACAAAGCCGCAAGCTCGTCTGAGGCGACGCCAAGCGACGCCGGCGCAGGCACCATCGGATCGGCGGATGTCGTGGTGACCAACGTCGTCGACGAGGATGTTTGAGCCATCGTCTCGACCGAGTCACCGCTAGTTGCGCACCCGGCGAGCGCCAGAGCCGACCACACCCCCACCCACACGAGTTTTGAGAAGCGCCCTTCCGAAGCATCACTCGCCCACCGCACACATGTGAGTGTGGCAGACAGGGAGCGGGCCCATCCAAGCAGGTGGTCCCCCGGCACAACTCAGGGCTCGGCAGTTGCGCCCAACGAGAAATCCTCATGTCCGAACCACAGGGGTGGGCCAGACTCTGCGCTATGACTCTCGCCGATCACTGGCCTTTGTTCGGTCTGCGGATCCGCACGCCGCGGCTGGAGCTGCGCGTGCCCAGTGATGAAGACCTCGTGGAGCTGGTGGAGTTGGCCAAGGCAGGGATTCACGACCCGACGACGATGCCATTCACCACGCCGTGGACCGACGTGCCTTCTCCGAGGTTCGAGCGAGAAGCCCTTCAATACTGGTGGCGCTGCCGAAGTGACTTCTCCCCCGAGAGTTGGGATCTTGCTCTGACGGTCGAGCACGATGGCGAATTGGTCGGCATGCAGAACCTGAAAGCCAAACGCTTCCCCACCCTTCGAAGCGCAGAAACGGGCTCGTGGCTGGGCAGCACTCACCAGGGCAACGGAATTGGCAAGGAAATGAGGTTCGCCATGCTGCACTTCGCCTTCGAGCATCTCCAGGCCGAAGAGGTGACCAGCGCGGCCTACGTCGACAACGTGGCCTCGCAAAGGGTGTCGCTCGCCACAGGCTACGAAC
Organism: Acidimicrobiales bacterium; assembly: GCA_041394185.1. Taxonomy (NCBI): domain Bacteria; kingdom Bacillati; phylum Actinomycetota; class Acidimicrobiia; order Acidimicrobiales; species Acidimicrobiales bacterium. Next base: position 1,036,857 of record JAWKIQ010000002.1, on the reverse strand, counting down.
CCAATGGCCGGACGCTCGAGGTGCGACGTGGCGAACCCAGCGAGCAGATCCGCTATCGGATAACCCCGCAACGGTGGGAGCAACACAGGCCCCACTTCGCAATCCGAGTCGAGGGTTTCGATGAGTGTCGGGAGATGTTCGGACTCGGCGGGGTCGCTCGCTGATTGCTGTCGGGGCGTCCAACTTCGCCCTAGCCGAGGTAACTAGTGCGCATGTGGGTAGCTGGCCCCGTGGCGTTTGCGGTGGCATGGGATGCAGCGGAGGTCTAGTTCGTCGGTGTGGGTGCGCCGTGTGTGTTCCCAGGCTGGGTTGTGGTCGTATGTGAGTAGTTCGTTGCGGCCGCAGTCGATGCAGGTGCGGTCTCGTTCCTTGACTACGCGTTTCTGTCGTTTGGTGGGGAGGCGGCGGCGTGTCGAGGCGTTGACGGGGTTGCGTTGTGCGTCGTGGATGAGGAGTCTGATGAAGGCTTTGTCGAGCAGTGCGGCGATGGTTGATTCGGTGATTGGTGTTCCGTCGTCGAGGGCGCAGCCGTCGCTGCGGGCGTGGAGTACGACTTCGTAGTGGACGCTGTTTTGGGTGGTGCCGCCTGTGCCGTTGATGATGCGGGCGAGGGCGTCGTGGCGTTGTTGTGCGACGGTTGGCCAGTTGCCGTCGGGTTCTCGTCGTAGCTTGCCTCGCATCAGTTCGGCGTCGATGGCTGCTTGGAGTGCCCCGCCGATGAGGCCGTTTGTCCGGATTGTGGTGGTGCGGGTTCCGTCGGCGTGGTTGCGTATTCGAACTGAGCGGTCGCGTTGGTGTCGTGCGTCGATGACCTCGCCTGGTTCGTTGGCCATCGTCCACGCGGCGATCGCTTCGGGGAGGCTTGCGGCGGGGACCCGTTGGGCCAAAGCGAGTAGGTCGGTTTCGTTGTCGGTGGTGAGGTAGCGCGTGACGACTTGGATCTTTGCGTAGCTGAGTCGGCCTTCGGCGAATGCATTCGCGGACGGATGAAATGCGCGTAGAGCGCGGCCGATGCGTATCCATTCACGCACAGTGGCCGCGGCGACATCGAGGCGGTCAGCGAGCCAGTGCGCGGCTGAAGGCGCGCCGTGGGCGATCCACACTGGCCCGTCGGCGAAGTCGGCGGCGCCCATACAAAGGTCGAAGTGGCCGCGTGAGATCCGGCGGCCCAGTTCGACCAGCCCATCTGCCGCTCTTGTCTGTGTTGCCAACTCTTCGACATCGACGATCATTTCACTGCTCCCACCCGTCGTTGGTGACCGCTTTTGGCGTACGCCAAAAGCGTATAGAGGGGGTGGGACAGTCACGAGAAGACCAGAAACGACACGGGTAGTGGTGTTGTGGCCTCAAAGGGTGCAATCCATCCGTCCGCCAACGTGTCTGCCTGCCAAGGGGCTCAACGGCTCGGCAACTTGTCGTGGCACAGCCCCGGTCGACTAGCTGAACGGTTCCGCGATCGCGAGTACCACCGAGACTGCGAGTAGTACCGCAGGCCACACGCGGAGCGGAATGAAGAAGAACGAGCTGGCCGAGGGGTGAATCGCGAACTCTTCCAGGGTGTCGACATCTCGTACGCGTCGACTCTTGGCCGGTTCCAGCTTGTGCCGCACCATGAAGATGATTGCTGCGGCGGCCGCACAAGCGACCGCCATCGGCCATCGATGATCCTGGTAGTAGCCGGAATCGTTCGTGAGCGCCTCGCTGGCAAACTCAGCGAGAACCAGACAACTGAATCCGACCACTGCGACGACCCAGCCCCGTCCTTGCCAAATGATCATGCCCGAACCCCAAGCGCCCTCGACGTGGCAAACACCTTGGCGGAGAGAGGGGGATTCGAACCCCCGGAGCCGTGAGGCTCAACGGTTTTCAAGTTCGTGCCCGCACTCTCGCCGAGATGGCTCGCTGGCAGCGTCTGCCCAGGTCAGCAGCTATTTCTGTCGAACTCGAACATAGCGCCGATCGACCGCTGATGCCCGCTATTCGCCCTTGGCAGTGTTAGCCCAGTGTTATCGGCGGTCCGGGGATGGGGGTGCACACTGTTTGTGCACCGCACTAGTGGCTACTCACCCGATGCACCATCCACTGCACCGTCACCCTCCAGGTCGCGGAGTTGCTGTCGGAGCGCTGCCACTTCCTCGACAAGCTTTGGAACGAGTTCTCTCGCCGCAGCGATGAACATCGCGTTCTCGTCCCACCGGTCATCCTCGCAGGACACGTACCGGGGTTCCTGCACGAGTGTCGCAGCAATCATCTTGGCGCTGTCGTAGCCATCGCTGAACGCCCTGGTGCCATCGACCGAGCGCTCGGTGGCTACACCGATCAGGTTCATGAAGTGCGTGTCGTCGGCGTTCACCTGGAACCAGGGTCCAGGCGTTGCTCGATCACACAACCACAGAGTGTCAGCCAGGTCCCGATCCACCGGCATCCCCAATCATCGTGTTTGAGAAACTGTGGCCGGTTCAGCGACGCCAATCAACTGAGTTGCCGCCTTCGCGTGGTCGAGCACGCCGATATTGGCGGCCGCAGAGGGGTTGGTCGCCCGGGGTAGGTTGCGAGATGTTCGATCTAATTCCGATCAAGTCTGGAGCCTTCTGATGGAAGACGAGGCAATGGTCACTGCCGCTGACGAAGTCGCCAGGCTTGTGGTCGGCGAAGAAGACCGTCGAGAGATGCGTCGGGATGCGTCCCTCATGCTTGCCCTCAGGTGGCCGACTTGGCGCGCATGGCACCGAAAGCCGCCGAGCAGAGATTCCCCAAGTTGAGCAGGCACCGCTCCCAAGCGACGCGACGAGTGATTCGCTGGCTGCTGGTTCTTGCCGCGGCCCTGCTGCTCGTTCTTGCAGCAGGCGATCTTCTTCGGGTCGCGGAGCACAACTGCCCACTTCCGCTTAGCTTCGAGGTCAGTCGAACCGAGCTCGTCTCTCGACAACCCTGGCCGCCCCGAGCCACCTGCCGCTATTTCTACGAGGACCCTGACGGTGTGGCGTTCCTCCCGCCGTCAACACACGAATTCAACGCAATCTGGGGCATCAGGTTCGGCGCCGCGGCGGGCGTCATGCTCATCATCGCTCTTGCTCTCGGCAAGGGCAGGGCAGAAGTGCCGGATACTCAAGCCCGCGCTACGAAACCACGAACCGAGACTTCGGGCTAGTGGCCGAGGCGAAGTAAGCACACGCAGCGGAAAGGGGGCGATGGCCGAGACGGCCTCGGTGCAGACCCCAAGCCTGGCTGATAGACGGCCTACCTCTCGATCGTCTGAAATACGCGGGGGTTCCAGTAGAGGCGGTCGTAGTTGGCGTCGTTGTAGGGCTCGAGAAGGCCCAGGTCGACCAGCGCGGTTATCGCGTTGCGGTTTGCCTGGTTCGACCTACCTGTTCGACGCTGAGCATCTGCTACAGACAGGATTGGGTATGCGATGAGATCGTCAGCGATTTCGACCGCGAGGCGGGCTCGTGGGCGGGCGGTGCGGACGGTATCGCCGATCTCGTCCCGCAAAGAGAGCAACCGCATGATGCGATCATGCCCTGACCGAGCTTCGGAGGCGACCGCCTCGGCAAAGAATTCGATCCATGGTGCCCATTCCCCGGTTTCACTGACCGAGAACAGGTGATTGCGGTACTCGTCGGCTCGTTCCTCGAGCCACGGAGAAACCGCCAGGACTGGTGACCGAAGCGCCTCCTCCCGAAGCATCTGGAGGACAGCAATGAGACGACCCAGACGACCGTTGCCGTCGGTGAAGGGGTGCAACGTCTCGAACTGGTAATGGGCGAGGGCGACCCGCGCTATGAGCTGAATCTTCGCTTGTGCGGCCGAATCTGTTAGCCAGTCGATCCACCGTCGGAACATCGCATGTAGCTGGTCTCCGGGGGGTGGCGGGACGAACCGGGCTTCGGAGACCCGACGATGTTTCGCGCCAATGAACACTTGGTTCTCACGGATCGAGCCGGCCTCTGGTCCGTCCGATGGCGTTCCTCGAACGATCTCGGCCTGTAGCCCACAGATCATGCTGAGTGTGATCGGACGGTCGGCGACCCAGGCGAAAGCGCTGTCTGCCGCTCGGGTGTAGTTCATTACTTCGCGGACGGTGGGCGTGATCGCCGGGCCGTCGGCGGACTCCGGGATCGTCTCGGCGGCGAACAACTCCGTCAGCTCGGCGTAGGTTCCCTCGAGCGCCGACGTGCCGATTGCCTCTCGCCTGGTCGCGACGCGGACAACGAGCTGGGGCCGGGGAATCAAGCTGGCTGCTGCATCAAGTCGACCTAGTTCGGCTGCTGCATCGCTGACAGCCATCCACGTGCTGCCCGGTAGGTCAAGCTCTACCGGAAGGTCGTCGGGGATGAACGCCTCGACCTCGTAGTCCTCGCCGAAGCGAGCGTCGTGACCAACGATCGGTACAACGCTTCCGATAGGTGAACCACCTAGCGATCTCATGAGACTTGGATTGTAGGATCCCAAATCCAAGTTTCGCGCGCAAAACTAGGAATTACAGCGACGCAATCCTAGGTTGGTGTTGTCGATCCGGCCCGGTGCTTCGCTGGCTCGGCGATCCGGAGGATCTCCAGCTGTATCTCGGCGCTTTCGGTAGTTACCGGAAGGTGGGTGCCGTCGTCGGATTCGGATGGGAGGGCAAGGTCGGTTCTGCGCCGTCCATCTACGCCTGGCAATGCCGTGGTGGATGGCCGAGGATGCTCTTGAGGGTTCGACTGTGATCGGAGGGAGGGGGAATTGTCGTGGGTGAGGTCGTGTTCTTGTATGTCGATGAGCATCATTCCAGGGCTCGGTCTGGGGTGACGGCACTGATTCTGTCGCCTTCGGACGTGGTCGCTGTCCGTGAACGAGTGCTAGCGGTTCATCCTGCCGGTCCACTACCGGAGGTGACGCAGCGAGACCGTAGGCTCGCTGTTCCCGAGGAGCTTCACCACACATCGTTCCTGCGATCGCATCCTGACTCAGTGAAGCTCAAGGTGTTGAGCGACCTTGCCGACGTCGTCATTGACCTGGGCATCGACGCTCTTCACGTCAGCTATCGCAATGCCGGCAGGATCCACGACGACCGTTCTGAAGCGGGCAAGATCAGTATCGGGGCCGGCATGCTTCACATGCTCGACCGGTGTCTGCGCTCGAGGCCAAGCGCTCTCGTGTTCCCGGTGATCGATGCGGGACTTGGAGCAGATGGCCGCTTGAACCCCGGATTCGCCACTGCTGCTCCACGGATGGCAATAATGCTCCTTCATGTCACGGTGGCTTCAAGACTCGTCGATCCGGCCAGTAGCTCGCTCTTCGAACCTCAGCGACTTGGGGACTCGATGTTTGTCGACAGCGCCGAATCCCCGGCGATGCAACTATGTGATGTCATCGGTGGGCTGCTTCGCGTTGCTGACACCGTCCAGGGTCAGACCTCGGCGAGTCCGTTCATGCAGCGCCAAGCCGAGATCGCGGATCGGCTTGTGTCCGCTGGTCGAGTTGATGCCCACAACATCGAATGGTCAGCAGACACCAATCTCGGGTAGCGAGCTCCGGCCTGTTGTGTGGGTAGGGTCGAGCCTGTGAGCTTTGACCTCTACTTCGTCGAAAGGCCCAAACCCGGCGCCGGATGGGGCGACGTCATGGATGGCCTCGAGGCGGCAGCTGCCGAGGATCGGGACCCAACAGCCGAAGACCTCGAGCTGTGGGATCGCATCGCAGCCGCAGTGTTGCCCGTGGTCCCCGAGGCAGAGCTCTTCGAGCAGGACCGGTCGAGATTGCTCGACGACGGCAATGCCGTGCAGCTGCACATGGCCCCTGGCGAGATCAGCCTCAACACGCCCTATTGGTTCGAAGGTGAACAGGCCAAGCAGGTCATCGAAACGCTGCGAACCGTCGCCATGGCGATCGAGAACGCCACCGGTCTTGTCGCCTACGACCCCCAGGCCGATATGGCCTTCCTGGACGGCGGCGCCGAGGCCGCCAGCCAGTCGTTCGATCAGGCGCATCACTTCATCCGCGACGAGCTCGGTGCTCGGCCACCCGACTCATCGAAGAGGCCATGGTGGGCGCTCTGGAAGCGCTGAGCCAGCAAAGGCACGCAACCGATGAGTCCATAGTCGTGTCCGCAGAAACAGGCGTCACGGGCCTCCAAGAAACGACGCGGCGTGAACCCGAACCAGTAGAAATCGCAGGGGAGACGTACTGAACTTCACGTGCTGGACGGGCCGGGCAGGATTCATGACACTTTCGTACTTGGGTTCGATCGGGTGCTCGATTCGACAGCTTCGCTGGATGCGCTTTGCGCAACCAGCAAGTCTGTGCCGGTTATTTCGAGCTGGTTTGGTGCACTGTCCTCGTACCGATCCTTCCGGTGGGCGGGCAGGAGCGCTGGCCATCACCTTGCGGCTGTAGGGCTGGCCAGGTCGATACTCGTCAAAGAGCGCATGCTCCTTGTCGCGTCTCGTCTCACGGATGCACCTACCAAAGGTAGGGTCGCCCGACGCGCGCACGATGACCGACTTCTGACGATCGCTGACGTAGCCGAGGTGCTCGCCGTCGAACCCCGGTTCGTGCGCAGGCTCGTTCAAGAGCGACGCATCGCGTTCCACAAGGTCGGTAAGTTCGTCCGGTTCGACGCCGGCGACGTCGCCGAGTTCATCTCCGGGGGCCGGGTCGCCGCCGCCAGCGATGTCGACCGACCCAGCAACTAGGTCGCCGCTCAAATCAGCTCAGCCGCAGCGTCTCGATCACGATTAGTGACCCTGTAGCCCTCGAATCCCACAGTGATCGATCCACCATCCATCGCGTCGGCATGGCCAACGCGAACGGGCCTCGACTCAGCTCGCAGGATCCGAACTACAAGACCGATGGTGACTGCAGTGCACCCTTGCCAGTGTTGAGTCAGTGTTATGGGCCCTCCACCGGCGCCCTCGACGTGGCAAACGCGTTGGCGGAGAGAGGGGGATTCGAACCCCCGGAGCCGTGAGGCTCAACGGTTTTCAAGACCGCCGCATTCGTCCGCTCTGCCATCTCTCCGTCGACGAGGCTACCGAATCCAGCACCACCCGCCGAGCCCCTTTCTCGACAAGCTCACCCTGCCGGGCGCACTACTCTGCGCCTGGTGACCGCTCCCCGCAATCTCGTCGTCGTCGGCGCCGCGGCCGGCATCGGCCGTTGGCTGTGTCGTCACGTCTTCGCGTCGATGCCGTGGCAGCGGGTGATCCTGATCGACACGGCCCAATCGCTGGCCTCGATGCAGAACGACGACTGGGAGTTCGACCAGGCGCCGACTCTGACCAGCATCGCCGACGCTGTGACGGTGGCCGACCTCGACATGCCCGCGACCGCGGTGTGCCTGGCCGTTCCGCGCACCGAGGTCGAGTCGGTCGCGGCCCGAATCGTGCCTGCCGTCGGGTCCGATGCGGTTGTGTTCGACACATCGTCGGAGAAGACCCAGGCACTGGGCGACATCCGCTCTCACGCCGCGAACCGAACCGTCTTTGGCACCCACCCGTTGTTCAGCCCGCAGGTTCGCACGCTGGATGGGCAGACCATCGTCATCACTCCAGACGCCGAGCAACCAGAGGCCCACTCCTGGCTGGCCGAGGCCATCGAGGCCGCCGGCGGCATCATCAAGATCGCCACGCCCGACGAGCACGACCGAGTCATGGCCTACGTCGAGACGATGTCTCAGCAGGTGCTGCTGGGCTTTGCGGGCGCCCTCGCCGACTCGGGCCTAGACCTCGAAACCGACTTGTGGCCCAACCGCACACCACTGTTCGAAACCCTGCTGGGGCTTGCCACCACAGTGCTCGCCGAGTCCCAAGAGGGCTACGTGCATTCGCGCCAGACATCCGGCGATGCCACCCGAATCCGCAGCGAGCTCGGCGCCGCCATCGAACAGATAGGCACCGACGACATCCTCGAGCGTGTGGCCAGAACCCGTGACGGCTTCTCGGGTTCGTTGTTCGACACCGTGCAGTCGACCTCGACCGCGGCCCTGGCCGCGGTTCAGGCCAAGAAGGCCGAGCTGTCTCGCCACCATCGCACCCAGAGCCTCGTCGGCATCATTCCGGTCGAGCGCCCAGACACCTTGCGGGTAGGCCGCATCGAAGCCCTGAGCCCCACGATGGTGACGCTTGAGGAGCTGATGTTCGGCGACGCCGGCGAAGCCGTGCTGCTGGACGGCGTCGGCGAGGCCAACGCCGCCAAACTCGGGCGAAGCGGCAAACCCAAGACCACCCGTTTCGGGTTGGGCCGCATAGACGTGGTCGCGGACATCGAGCTCGACGCCGTGCTGAACAGGTGGCTGGCCTTCGTGCGACGAGACGTGCGGTTCCTCGTTCCAGAGTCGATCGCGGGCGCCGGTGTGTTGTCGGTGGTCGCCGAACAAGGTCACGTTCGCAACTGCGAGGTCGTATCCGAGGTGGTGCGAACCGGCCAGCGAGCGGTGGTGATACGGCTCGAGGTGCGCGCGGACAAGGACGTCGACGCCATGGTCGAAACGCTCCGCGAGCGGGTCAGCATCGCCTACGCCTGGCCACGAGGACTGGCCCTCACCGCGGGCGACCTGGCCGACGACGCAGTTCGATACCTCGGACCGACTGGCACCTTTTCAGAGGCCGCGGCCGAGCAGAGCATCGAAGCGCTTGGGCTGGTGGGGGCCACGACGGTGCCCGTGGCGAGCTTCGACGACGTGATATCGGCAGCGGTCGAAGGCCGGTTGGGAGTGGTGCCTGTAGCCAGTTCGGCCTCGGGCCTGGTCGAACGCACCGCCACCGCGCTTCTGGAGGCAGGCCCCGAGGTCACCGCAGCCGGCGTGGTCGACGTCGCCGTGCGCTTCGACGCATACGTACCTGCGAGCCTCTACCTGAACGAGATGCGCGGCGCCCGCGTGTTCAGCCACCCGCAAGCCTTGGAACAGTGCAGCCGATTCATCAAGCGCTGGGGACTGGAACCCGTGCCGGTGGGCTCGACCGCCGAGGCCTGCGACGCGGCGGCCACGGCTGGCGACGCGGTGGCCATCGCCCGGGCCGGCCTCAAGCTGCCTCCGGCGTTGAAGGTCGCCGAACGAGAGGTCGACGACATCGCTGGCGCCCTGACCCGCTTCCTCGTGATCGGGCGCAACGGCTCGTTCGGTGACCTCATCGGCGGCTCTGATCCGACGCTGCGAACGTTGTGGATCGCCCGCAACCGGGCACTCATCGACGGCCTCGTCGACGATGTGGGCCCTGCATTCGACGAGGTCATCACATCGCCCAGCGGCCAGGTGCTGCTGGTGACCAGCCGCGAAGAGCAGCCCGACGGCCCGATGCCAGATGGGCTGCGCACGCTGGGCCGGGTGCCGTGGACGCCACGCACACCGCTGGTGCGCCTCGGCGGCGAACTGCCAGGCGTGCGCCACGACATCAAGAAGGGCTGAGTTCAAGCGGTACGAGGCGGTCCGGCGCTGGTGAAGTTGGTGCCCTCAGGATCGACCGCCCAGGCCGCTTCTGCGCCCCAGGCATCGTCGTAGACGACCTCGTGCAGCGGACGCCTGCGCACCGGACCATGACTGCCGGCCGGCACGCCGAGTGTGATGGTGGCCGATATGACCGTCTGGTCTGGCAGGTCGAACAGCTGATGCAGCTCGTCTCGAACCACCCCGTGCCAGCCGGTTAGCACCCCGCCATAACCAAGCGCCCGAGCGGCCAGCAACAGGTTCTGGCACGCCGGGTACACAGACGCACCCTCGAACGGTGTGGCCTCGCGATAGCGGTTGAGGCAAACCAGGATCACAACGGGAATCTGTTCGAAGTTGTCGACGTAGTGCTGCATTGTCGCCGCCATGCGGGCCTTGGGCGACGAGCGATCGACGCCGCTGCCGGCGGTGTACCCGTCGGTCGAGCGCTTCTCGTTCCAGCCGGCCCTGAACGACTCGCCCAGCAGTCGTTTGGCTTGGACGGCCTTGGGACCATCGCGCAACACCAGGAAGCGGAACGGTTGTCTGTTCGAGCCGCTGGGAGCCCTGGTTGCGTACCAGAGGATCTTCGAGAGGTCTTCGGCCGGAATCGGATCGTCGGTGTATCGGCGTATGGCTCGGGTGGTGGCCATGCCCTCCAACAAGCCGAGTTCGTCGGGTGAGTCGCTCATTGGCCGCTGGTCTCCTCGAGTATCTCGTCGAGCTTCAAGATGTCGTCGGATAGCACAGCGCCGACGAAGCGGCCGCTGCCATCGGTGACCGGAATCTTCTCGACGTCTTGCTCCTCCATCACCTCGGTGGCCTCGCGCAATGTCATCGACAGGCGCGCCGGCCTCACCCGCCGCATGATGGCGGACACCGGCGTGCTGTTCCATTGGTCGCGTTCGATGGTCGATGCGTCGTGCACGCTGCACATGCCCAGGTATCGCTCGTCGTCGGCGACGACCACATCGGTCTCCTTGCGGAGCAGGGCGTGGTTCCAGACGAAATCGTTGATGGACGTGTCGGGGCCGATGGTGTCGACATCGGTGCGCAGCGCCGAGGTGACCGGCAGGCGGAACCGGCGCTCGAGGTGACCAGACCGGGTCGCCCGCTGATACGACGAAACCGAGGCGCCACCAACAAATACCTGCGACACCGCCACCGCGACGAGGCCCGGCACGACGAAGGCCGTGTTGCCCGTGGACTCGGCTACGAACATCACCGAGGTGAGCGGCGTGCGATAACCCGCACCCAGGAAGGCGGCCAGACCGATGAACGGGTAGAGGCTGATGGCGGTGGGATCACCCAACGCCTCGCCGACGATACGCCCCGAGATCAGGCCGAAGATCGCAAGGGGGATGAACACCCCGCCCACACCGCCCGCGCCGAGGGTGACGGTGGTGGCGACCATTCTGATGCCGAGCAGCAGCAACAACAGCCCGATGCCATGGTCGGGTTCGAGGACCCAGTCGAGGATGTTCTCGCCCGCCGATGGCCCCATCGACATGGGTCGCTCGTAGAGCCAGTCGCTCAGCAACACCAAGCCGCCCAAGATGACCGCACCGCCCGCAACCCGCAGGTACCACGGCTGTTCGGCCGAGATCTTCTTGGCCACCTTGACCATGCGCGAGAAGATCAACGCTCCGGCGCCGGCCATCAACCCGACCAGGGCCGCACCCCACAGTTCGGTGCTGTCGAACCTCAACAACGTCTCGGCTGCCTCGGGGTCGCTGACCAGGCCGGTGATGCGGTCGGCCGAGAAGATCTCGTCGGTGCCGAAGAAGGCCACGAAGGTCACATAGCTGGCGGCCGAGGCGATGAGTGCAGGCAGCAGGGCACGACGGGCGACGTCGCCCTGGTAGGGCGACTCGAGGGCGAACAACACGCCGGTTGCAGGCGTCTTGAAGATGGCGGCAACACCAGCTGCTGCACCTGCGACCATCAACGCCTTGCGATCCTTGTCGCGGAACAGGCGCCGCAAACGGTGCTGCACGGCGGCGCCCACGGTTGCACCCGCATAGATCGAGGGACCTTCCAGACCCAGAGCACCACCGCCGCCGATGGTTGCCGCGCCCGCCGGAAGCCGAATTGGCAGGTGCTTCGAACGGATCCGCGGCTTTCGGTCGTGGTAGGCCGCGATGTACTCCTCGGAGGTGGCCGGCGACAAACCTCCGCCCACGACCCTGAGGATCAGCACCGCCACCAACAAGCCGGCGCCGGGCGAGACCGTTCTGACCCACAAGGGAGCCTCGAGCACGCGGTCGAAAAGGAGGTGAACCGCGACGAACTCGAGCCCAGAGACGATCAGACCGGTGAACACGCCAACAGCGGCGTATGCGGCGAATCTGAATATTCGGTCCTTCACGAACGGCTCCTCGACGGAATCGGCCCTGAAGATTGTCGCATTCCGCCAGTGTGGCGGCTGCACCGTACGATCAACGCCATGAGCGAGGATCGTTTCTATTTCCGTCAGCTGCTGGCCGGCAGAGATTTCGCCACCGACAATCCGCTGGCGGTTCAGATGGTCAACTTCATCTATCTGATCGGCGACCGGGCCACAGGCGAGGCGGTAGCTGTAGACCCGGCCTACGACATCGACGGCCTGCTCGACATCGTCGACGCCGACGGGATGCAGCTGACCGGTGCCCTGGCCACCCACTATCACGCCGACCACATTGGCGGAGCGATCTTCGGCCACGAGATCCAGGGTGTCCATGAGCTGCTCGAAAAGCGCGGCGTGAAGGTGCACATCCAACGCGACGAGAAGGAGTGGGTGAAGAAGTCGAGCGGCCTGAGCGACACCGACCTGGCCCTGCACGACAGCGGTGATGTGCTGAAGGTCGGCGAGGTCGAGATCGAGCTGATCCACACGCCGGGCCACACACCCGGAAGCCAGTGCTTCCTGGTTCGTGGTCACCTGGTGTCGGGCGACACCCTGTTCGTGGACGGCTGCGGCCGGACCGACCTACCTGGTGCCGACCCCGAGCAGATGTACGAGAGCCTGCACCATCGCCTGTCGAAGGTGCCAGACGACTGCGTGCTGTTCCCGGGTCACCGATACTCGTTCCCCTCCAGTTCGACGATGGGCATGACACGCGAGACGAACTTCGTGTTCAAACCAAAGACGAAGGAACAGTGGCTGATGATGTTCGGAGCTGCGTGATGGCGCCGACCATTGCCCCCATCGTGTCCCCGGACGACATCCCACCCGGCGCGGTGATGTGCGACGTGCGCTTCTACCTGGACGGCACCGACGCCAGGGCGGCCTATCGGGCCTCGCACATCCCGGGCGCCATCTTCGTGGACATGGACGCCCACCTGGCGTTGCCGGCATCGCCAGAGTTGGGCCGCCATCCCATGCCGTCGGCCGAGGCCTTCGCCCAGTCGATGGGCGGCTTGGGAATCGGGCACGACACCGTCGTCGTGGCCTACGACGACCGCGACGGAATGGGTGCCGGACGCCTCGTGTGGATGCTGCGGATTCTGGGATCGCCCGCCGCGCTGCTTGATGGAGGGCTGCAGGGCTGGAGCGGCCCGCTGGAATCGGGCACCAACCAGCTGGACCCGGTCGACCATCCGCCGCGGCAGTGGCCGCAGGCCAAGATGGTCGACGCCGACGAGACCGCCCAATTGGCCCTGGCCGACAACGCCGTGGTGCTCGATGCCAGAGCACCCGAGCGCTATCGGGGCGAGACCGAGCCGATCGACCCGAGGGCGGGTCACATACCGGGGGCTGTCAACGCGCCCTTCTCGGCGAACCTGTCGGAAGGCCGTTTCAAGGACGCTGCCGCGCTGGCGGACGGTTACGCACGATTGGGCGTCGAACCTGGTGCCGACGTCGTCGTGTACTGCGGATCGGGCGTCAGTGCCTGCCACAACCTGCTGGCACTCGAGAGCATCGGCATCGATGCCCGCCTCTATCCCGGCTCGTGGTCGCAGTGGTCGAACGACCCCAACCGGCCTGCGGCGACGGGCTGAGCCCGGCGTTCGCTAATCGGCGTCGTCGGGGCGCTCGGCCCGGATGATACGAAACGACTGCGCCATCACGGTGCTGTTGGGAATGAGCCGCGTGTTGTCGCCGGTGTCGAGCTCGACGGCGGTGCTGTGAACCGCGACAACCCGGCCCGAGTATTCGTCCAGTTCGACGAAGTCGCCCTCGTTCAGCATCGAGCGCAGGGCGCGGGCGGCCGCAACCTCGCCCGAAACCGACCGACCACCCAGCCCCACCAAGAGGGCAGCGGCGAGGCCGATGCTGAACAAGCCGGCAGCCACCGCCAGGTTGACGATGGTCGTGTCCAGACCGATCTGGCCGGCGGCCAAGATCACGGTCATGGTGAGAATTGCAGCCTTGACCACGCCCGGAACCACTCGCTGCAACGAAGCTGACGCGCGAGCCAGGGCGGCAGACACAGCCGAGGCGGCCAGCCCAGCCGCCGTGTTGCCGACGATGAAGACGATGAGACCGGCGATGAGCCTGGGCAGATAGTCGACGGCGTCTTGGGGCAGGGTCTCGAGCGAATCTGGATTGACTATGCCGAGCGCCGTGATGAGCCCCACGACGACAGCGATCCAGAACGCAAGGTTCGCAAGCGGGTCGGCCAGCCGTCGCATGAGTTCGGGGCGCGATTCGGATGCAAAGACCCGGCGAACGACGATCGCAGCAAGGGCGCCGACGACGAACCCGCCAACTATGGCGATGATCACCGCGATCCATTCGTTCATCTGATTCTCCTGGTGCAGCCGCCGGTCATCGGCGCGATTCGGGGTCGGGTGGGTCGATCAAGATCTTGGCAGTGCGGAAGCCCGAGCCCAGCACCTCCAGCAACAACTTCAGGTCGCGCTTGGCCAACATGGCAGCTTCGATGCGTGTCTCCATACGCCGTTCGAGACCCGGCTCGGGTTCCAGCACAGCGGCCAACGCCGAGCCGACATCGATCTGATCCTCGGCAATACGCTCGATCTCGTCAGAGCAGCGCATGCAGCTCTCGACGTGGCGCTCGAGGTCTTCGTCCAACTCGTCGTGGGTGAACCACTTCTCGAGTCGCGACCGGGACGGATGGAAGAGGCTCATGGCTTCCACTCCCCTAGCGCCGAAGCCAGCGCTCTCCTCGCCCGCAACAATCTGGTCTTCACAGTAGGCAGCGGAACACCCAAGGCTTCCGAGATCTCGTCGTAGGAGAGTTGTTCTATCTCACGCATGACGACGATGGAACGTGACAGGTCGTCGAGGCCGCCCAGGGCGTCCTCGAACTCGCGCAGCGCCTCGCGGCCCTGCACCCGACTTTCGACCGTCTCTCGGGTCGGTCGCTCTGGCAGCTCGGTCGGCTCTCTGAGCACGTCACGCCTGCGCCTCAGCGTGCTGATGGCGGTGTTGTGGGCAATGCGCAACACCCAACTCTTCAGCGAAGATTCCCCTCGAAAGCTGGGAAGTGCCTGCCACGCCTTTATGAGGGTGTCCTGGGTTACGTCTTCGGCCAGGGCCGCATCGCGCACGATCGACAACGCGACCCTGTAGATAGCCGCCGAATGCTCGGTGACCAGGGCCTGTAGGTCTGCGGGTGCCGGGACCCCAGCCGCGGTCGCTGGAGCACTCTCACGATCGCCTTTGGCATCGGGGGTGACCTTTGACACTGATCTCTTCTCGACCTTCCCCAGCAGGGGCTTCGGCATGGGCGCCAGGCGTACGAACATCATCGCCTGCACGTGGTTGTGACGTCGAGCATCGGTGAAAAGTCGCGTTTTGCCGCGACTTCTCCAATCGACGGCGAGTCCTCGCCTTCGAGACACGCAACCACAAAGGAGCCACATCATGTTGGCAATCAGTTTCACCGAGGGCATCGAGGATGCCTGGAACGACGTAGCGACGTTCGTGCCGAAGCTCGTCTTCGCTCTGGCGATTCTGCTGGTCGGGTGGTTCGTCGCGAGGGTCATTCGCAAGATCGTTCATCGCGCTCTGACGAAGATGAACTTCGACGGAGTGGTCGACCGCAGTGGGCTCGGCACCTACATCGAGCGTGCGGGCTGGGCCGACTCGGGCCTGCTGCTCGCCAAGATCATCTACTTCGGTGTGATGATCATCGTTCTGCAGTTGGCCATCGGCGCCTTCGGTGACAACGCGGTTCAGGATGTCTTGAACGACCTGCTGGCGTTCATACCCAAGGTGTTCGTGGCGCTGATCATCATCGTGTTGACCGGAGCGGTCGCAAACGCGGTGAAGGGCTTCGTCAGCGGCGCCCTCAGCCACCTCAGCTACGGAGGGTTCGTCACCCAGGGCATAACGATCGCCATCTGGGTCATCGGCGGATTCGCGGCGCTGGACCAGATCCAGATCGCCGAGGACATCGTCGACACCCTGTTCACCACCGTTGTCGCATCGCTCGGCGCCATCATGGTCATCAAGTTCGGCGTAGGCGGTATCTGGGCAGCTCGCGACCGCTTCTGGCCAGCCGTCTACGACAAGGTCAGCGAAGCCAACGACGACTGAAGTCGCCGCGGTGGGCTCGGCCCCACCCGACACGCCCGCGAACGCCTCGGCACCACCCCCGGCCGGGGCGTTCGCCCGTTTTGTGGGCGGCTAGCGTGGAACCCCTACGACAGTGAACACGGACATGAACTCGATGCGCATCATCGGGCCCGGCAGGGCTGGTCGGTCTCTGGCCTTGGCGATGACCGAAGTGGGCTGGGATGTCGCAGACATCGTCGGCCGCGGCGGCCCACTCGCGTCTGCTGCCCAGGGGGTGGACGTTCTGGTGGTCGCCACGGGCGACGATGCCGTGGCGACCGTGGCCGGATCGGTCGACCAGGTGGACACAACCCTGGTGGTTCACCTGTCGGGCTCGCTGGGCCTCGACGTGCTGGCTCCTCACAAACGCCGTGCGTCGATGCACCCATTGATGACGCTGCCCGACCCCTACACCGGCAAAGGTCGGCTGCTGTCGGGCATCGCATTCGCCGCAGACGGAGACCCCGCGGTAGCCCAGGTGATCGCAGCGCTGGGGGGCGAAACGCTGAACGTCGACCCCGCCGATCGGGCGCTGTATCACGCCACGGCTGCCATAGCGTCGAACCATCTGGTCGCCCTGGCAGGTCAGGTTGAGCGGCTCGCCGCATCGATCGGTGTTCCGCTGCACGCGTACCTGGCCTTGATGGCCGCTTCGCTGGAGAACGTCGAGCTGGCCGGGTCGGCGGCCCGGGCCCTGACCGGCCCTGCGGCGCGGGGAGACCTCAATACGATCGCTCGACACTTGGCCGCTTTGCCGGCCGGCGAAGTCGACACCTACAAAGCAATGGCTCGCGAAGCGATGAGATTGGCCGGACGCGACCCAAACCTCTTGGAGGACACACAGTGATAACCGTTCACACCATCGCCGAGGTGCGCGAGCTGCTGGACGGGCACCGTGCCAAGGGGCGAAGCATCGGGTTCGTACCGACAATGGGTTATCTCCACGACGGTCACGCGTCGCTGATGCGCGCTGCGGCCCAGGACAACGATGTGGTCGTCGCGTCGATATTCGTCAACCCCTTGCAGTTCGCCGCCAACGAAGACCTGTCGGACTATCCCCGAGACATCGAACGCGACAAGGCGATATGCGCCGAAGCCGGCGTCGATCTGGTCTTCGCCCCGACGGTCGAAGAGATGTATCCGGCACCGGTTCAGACCGTCGTGGAGGTACCGACCATGGCCGCCCGATGGGAGGGCGCAACTCGTCCCACGCACTTTGCGGGCGTGGCGACGGTGGTGACGAAGCTCTTCTCGATCGTGGGCTCCTGCAGCGCGTACTTCGGCGAGAAGGACTTCCAGCAGCTACAGATAGTGACGCGCATGGCCGCCGATCTGTCGTTGCCGGTGCGCGTGGTCGGCTGCCCGATCAGGAGGGAAGATGACGGTTTGGCGATGTCGAGCCGCAACATCTACCTGGGCGCCGACGAGCGAAGGGCAGCGACGGTTCTGAGCCGGGCACTGCGCCTGGCTGTGGAGGCGTTTCGCAACGGTGAGACGAGCGGTTCGGCGCTGGCTCAGCTGATGGCGGCCGAAGTCACCGCAGAACCCCTGGCCGAGCTGGACTATGCAGCCGTGGTGAATCCAAACGACATGTCGCCGGTGTCTGAGGTTGGCGAGGACGACCGGCTCATCATCGCCGCCAAGGTCGGGGCTCCCCGCCTGCTCGACAACATGTCCCTGCGCGGCTGACACTGCGAATTACATTCCTGTGGTTTGATTCGCCGGTTTGGTAACTTCCGGACATGGAAGGGGCTGTTGAGCTGGGCGCCGCGCGCTGGGCTCAGCCGTCGTTGTTCGACGACCAGACCTCCGCCCCCGAACTCGACGGGTGCACGTGGCGACAACCCCAGTCTTTCCAGGCACGAACCCTCTTCTCCGAGCGCGCAGATGCCGAAGAAGAGCACATGAGTTCGGACCCTCAGCCGCAGAACGAAGTGAACGAAACCCCTAATCGGTTCCCCTGGGTGGGCGAGTCGAAGGGGCGGCACAGCGAACTGCTGGAGGTCGATGAATCGTCGCCGTTGCTGGCGCGTGCCTTCAGGGCGAGCCGCGCCGGCTGAGACTCAGCGGCCGAGTCGGCGTTTGGTGATCGTGATGGCCGTGGTGCCGTCTTCGGCCACAGCGCGATCGACACGATCGCCCAACAGGTGCAACATCAGGTCTTGTTCCCCCGACTCGTGCTGATCGGCGACCATGGCCGTCGAGCTGTGCACACGGAGCTTGATCTCGTCACGATCGATCTCGAGCCCCACCGAGATCTTCGCATCGGGTCGGCCGCCGGTTCGGGGTGTGGTCAGTTCGGCGAACGCCAACACCACATCGCGCGCTATCGCTGAGTGAACACCCTCGGCGTCGAGGTGATCGGCGATGATACGACGCGCCGACGCCAACTCTTCGTCCGAGGTGCCGCACGTAAAGTCTTCGATCACCGCCACAGTCTGCAACCATACGACGTTTGACGCCACGGTTTCAGCCAATCGACACCGTGCGTACACTCGACCTGTGGGTCAGGTGCTGAACATCGTCATAGCGGTGCTGTTCTTCGTGATGGTCTACACCGTGGGCGTCAGAATGATGGCCTCTTTCAGCCGGGCCCAGCCACCACCTCCGCCCATCGGCGAGCTGCGCAAGGTGAAGATGACCTTCCAGTGTTCGGTGTGCGGAACCGAGGTTCGCATGACCCGAGCACCTGTGGACGAGCCCATGGGCCCCAGCTGCTGCATGCAAGAAATGGACCTGGTCAGTCGTTCTGACGTCTGAGAATGGCCAGGCCGAACCGGCTCAGTTATCCACAGGATGTGAGTAACCCTGTGGGGTAACTACATCGGTGTGATTTCGGCCGGGCGACGCGACAGCAATCAGCGCCAGCGGGTGGCCAACATGATGCCGGCCAAGACGAACCCAAGCCCGACCAGGAGCCACCAGGTGCTGGCCGCGCCCGGCAGCCAACCCAGGTAATTGGAGAAGATCACCGCCACACCCAGGGCAAGGCTGATGCCCATCGCTACGGGCAGCCAGCGAGGGCTTGGTGGAGACGCGGCGGGCTTGTGGCCCACCTCGTAGTCGTAGCCGGCAGGTCGCGTGCCCTTCGGGGTCACCCGCCCGGGCTTGTCGAACGATCGAGACATGGGTTCGAGGATACGCGAAGACCGACGACTTGCCGTTCGCTCAAGGAGCGGTGGTGGTCGTTGTTGTCGTGGTCGTGGTGGTGGTGGAGGTCGTCGAAGTGGTGGTGGTCGAGGTAGTCGTGGTCGTAGGTGGCTCGGTAGCCGCCTTGCCGATGAGGATCACGACCTCTTGACCTACGAACGACTCGGTACCCGGTTCTGGCCTGATCTCGACGACCTGGCCGTCGTTCTCGTCGCCGAACTCGAGCGGGGTCTCTTCTCGGCGAACCTCGAAGCGAGCCTCCTCGAGACGGGCCTGGACAACGTCGGGGTTCGTGCTGCCGATCTCTTCGAGGCTGGGGATAATGACCGGCTCGGGGCCCTTCGAGACCACCAACTTGACCAGCGAATCTCGCTCGACCGAGGTTCCTTCGGCCGGATCGGAGCGGATGACCACCCCAGACTCGACGTCTTCGGAGAACTCCTCTTCGATCTCGTCAGTGAGTTCGGCACGAGCTATGGCAACCCTGGCGTCACCCACCGTGAGCCCAACCACGGGCGGCACCTCTACCTCGCCGACGCCCAACGAGACGACGATCTCGATTGTTGAACCGCCGGGTCGCTGCTCGGTGGCAGAGGGTGACTGGCTGATGACCTTGTCGACCTCGATCTCTTCGTCGGTGCGCTCGGTTATGAGCACATCGAACCCGATGCCGCGCAGCTGGTTCTCGGCCTCGATGCGATCGAGCCCCACCACGTTGGGGACATCGAGCAACGTCGCCCCAGCCGAGGCCAGGATGACGATCTCTTCGTCCTTGTCGATGACCAGACCCGAGCGCGGATCCTGGCTGAACACGATGTTCTCTTCGACACCGTCGCGCTCTTCGAACTCGACCCTGATGTTCTCGAAACCCAGTTCTTCGAGCTGAGCCTGCGCTATCTCCCAGTTGGAACCGATGAGCGAAGGCACCCTGGCCGTGTCGACGGTGGTGGTCTCGGACGACTCACCGGGCTCACCGTCGTCGGTGCCCAGCAATGCCTGAGCCAGGAAGAACAGCACCACTGCCAGGCCGATGAGGGTCAGCAGCAGGATGGCTATCCACAGGCCGGTGCGCGGGGGCGAATCGTCGTACGACGAATAGCCGCTGCCCACAGGGGGCATCTGAACAGGTGGAACCTGTTGGGTCATCGACGGCGCGGCGGCCACCGGCATCTGAGGAACGGCCACCGTGGCGTCGGCCGGTGGCGGCGTCGGGTTGTTGGGCAGCGCAACGGGCGCTACCGCCGGCGCTCCGGACGCCACGACCCGCGGAGTCTCGCCCGTGCGATAGCGGCGCAGGTCTGCGCGCAGCTCTTCCGCGCTGGCGTAGCGATCGTCGGGCTGCTTGGCCAGGCCGTGTAGGACGATGGCCTCCAGCGCCGGGGGCACATCGGCGTTGTACTTCGCCGGAGACGGCACAGGCTCTTGAACGTGCTTGTAGGCAATCGACACAGGCGTGTCGCCGGTGAACGGAGGCCCGGCGGTGAGCATCTCGTACAACACGACCGCCAGCGAATAGACATCGCTGCGAGGGTCCGCGGGGCGCCCCTGGGCCTGCTCGGGCGACAAATAGGTTGCCGTGCCCATGACGTTGCCGGTTTGGGT
This sequence comes from Acidimicrobiales bacterium, assembly GCA_041394185.1. NCBI lineage: Bacteria > Bacillati > Actinomycetota > Acidimicrobiia > Acidimicrobiales > Acidimicrobiales bacterium. The sequence continues at coordinate 1,016,194 of JAWKIQ010000002.1, read as the reverse complement.
GAGGCTGTCGTTGGCGTCGGCGCTGAGAGCCCTGGCAATGCCGAAGTCGGTTACCTTCACCTGCCCTGACGAGTCGATCAGCACGTTTCCCGGCTTGATGTCGCGGTGCACGACGCCGTTGCGGTGCGCGAAACCGAGGGCTGCGGCGATGTCGATGGCGACATCGGCGGCGCGGTCGGGATGAAGCGGACCCTCGGACCGGATGATCTCGGCGAGCGAGCGGCCTTCGACGTACTCCATGACGATGTAGTACGTGCCGAGCTCCTGGCCCCAGTCGTACACACCGACCACGTTGGGGTGGTTCAGGTTGGCAGCTGCCTGGGCCTCGCGGCGGAAGCGCTCGACGAAAGCAGGATCGGTGGCGTACTCGGGGAACAGGACCTTGACCGCGACCGGCCGGTCGAGCAGCTGGTCGCGCGCCAAGAACACCTCGGCCATGCCACCACGGGCAATGCGCCGATAAAGCTCGTATCTCCCGCCGAAAACGGGCCGCTCGGTGTTGCTCATCGTTTGTTCTCTGTGCTGGCGGGGCCTGGGCGACAGTTGAGCGAGCCTACCGGTGCAGGTTCGCCCATCAAGTGCAGCCCCAAGGATGCCGCATCGGGCGGCGAATGTAGATCAATTGGTCAATTCCGCGGTGTCGCGCGCGCATCGAGGGCCTCCAGGGCGGCCCTCAGCACCTCGCGTGCTATCGGTCCGGCGTCTGCCCCACCGGTCAGTTCACCTGTGGTTTCGTCGCCCTGGAGGAACACCGCCACGGCTACGCGAGGCTCCTCGACGGGTGCAAAGCCGATCATCCACGCATGGGTGAAATCGCCGTCGCCGGCCTCGGCCGTGCCGGTCTTACCCGCGACCGTGACCCCCTCTATCTGCAGATTTCGGGCCGACCCGCTGGCTGCCACCACCGCCATCATCTGCTCGAGCTGCACAGCGGTCTCGAACTCGATGGGCGTCGCAGCCACCTTGGGACGGGTTCTGGAAACCACGGTGCCGTCGCTGTCGATCACACGATCGACGATGTGGGGCTCGAGCATGACCCCGTCGTTGGCGATGGTGGCCGCGACCAGTGCCATCTCGAGAGGGGTCGACGCGACCTCGAACTGACCGATGGCCGACTGTGCCAACAGCGGCAGGTTGTCGTCGTAGAACCCGGCGTCGGGAATGACCGACTCGACCACGCCATCGATCTCGAGGTGGGGCGTGGAGTTGAACCCGAACGCCTCAGCCATGGCCACCAGGGCGTCTGCGCCCAGCTGGATGCCCAGCTCGGCGAACCCGGTGTTGCACGAAACCCTGAGCATCTCGGTGAGGTTGCCGCCGCAGGTGCTCTGGCCGAAGTTGGTTATGGGCCGGTCGGTCTGGGGTGCCACGTACTGGTCGGTGACCGCGAACTCTGGTTCGGTCGGCGTTACCAGGCCGGTCTCGAGCGCCGCAGCCGAAGTGACGACCTTGAAGGTCGACCCGGGCGGATAACGCTCTTGGAAGGCGCGCGACCGCATCGGGTTCTGGGGGTCGGTCACCAGTGCGAAACGGTCGTCGGCCGCCTGCGACAGGTCGTGGGTCGACAACAAGCCAGGGTCGTAGGTCGGCCACGAGTACATGGCCAAGATGGCGCCCGTCTGGGTGTCGATGGCCACCGCGGCGCCGTTGCGTTCGGCCATGGCGGCTTCGGCGATGCGCTGGACCGAATGCTCGATAGTCAGGTGCACGTCTGCGGTGCGGGTGCGTTCCACGAACAGGTCGGACAGGCTCTTGATGTCGATCTGGCGATCGGTGCCGGCCAGCTGAGAGTTGAAAGCCGACTCGATTCCCGTTGCACCGTAGTTGAGCGAGAAATACCCCGTGATGTGTGAATAGAGCTCGGCGTACGGGTACTGCCGCAGGCGCTCGAGCTGGGTGTCGACATCGACCGTCTGGGCCACGACCACACCATCGGCGGTGACGATCGATCCGCGCGGCTCGCTGAACTGGCGCACCACATCGCGGGTATTGGCGGGGTTCGACCGGTATTCGTCGTCCTTGACGAGCTGCACGAAGTTGAGCTGGATGAACAGCAGGGCATAGAGCCCCAACAGCACCCCGGTGATGCGTCGGATGCGTAGGTTCACGACGCACCCCGTCGTGACAGCCCGGGAAGCCGACGGCGCGGCGAGGGTTCGCTCGACGATTCGTCCGAAATTCTCAACAGCAGGGCCAGCAACACGTAGTTGGCCAGCAGCGACGAACCGCCATAGGAAACGAACGGCAAGGTGATGCCGGTGAGGGGCATCACCCTCAGTACGCCGCCGATGATGATGAACGCCTGAAGGCCGATAATGACGGTGAGGCTGGCCGCCAGCAGGGTGCCGAACTCGTCACGGGCGCGAACGGCGATGCGCAGCCCAGCACCGATGAACAGCAAGAACCCGATGATCACGGCGGTGGCCCCGACAAAACCCAGCTCCTCGGCGATGACCGCGAAGATGAAGTCGGTTTCGCGTGCCGGTATCCGGTCGGGCGAGCCGAGCCCCGGACCCGTGCCGGTGAGCCCGCCCGACGCCATCGCAAAGGTGGCCTGCACCAGCTGGTAGCCCTCGCCAGTGGGGTCTTGCCACGGGTCGAGCCAGATGCGAACCCGCGACTGCACGTGGTCGAACATCGCCCACGAGGCCAACGCACCGCCCACGAACAGGCCACCGCCGACACCGAGGTACCAGCCCCTGCCCGTACCAACCCACACGATGACGACGAATGTCGAGAAGATGAGCAGCGACGAACCCAGGTCGCGCTCGGCCACCATCACCATCAGCGAGGCGCCCCAGGCGACCAGCAGAGGACCCAGGTACTTCAGATCGGGCACGACTATCCGCCAGATCCGTCGAGTGCCCGTGGCCAGAAGCTCGCGCTTTTCGACCAGATAGCTGCTGACGAAGATGGCCAAGGCCAGCTTTGCCGCCTCGCCCGGCTGCAAGCTGAACGGGCCGAGCTTCACCCACAGCCGGGCCCCGTTGATGGTTCTGCCCAGCCCGGGCAGCAGCGGCGATAACAGCAACACAAGCCCGGCCAGCGCGAAGGTCCAGCGATACCGGGCCAGGACGTTCGTGTCGTGTACCACGGCCAGGGTTGCGACGAAGGCGACGATGCCCAGCAAGGTCCACTGGGCCTGGTTGGCGGCGAGATCGGGGTTGAGCCTGACGATCATCGAATAGCCCAACCCGTTTAGCAGCGCCGCGAGCGCCAGCAGGGTGCCATCGGCCGAAGGCGCAAACCATCGAACAGCCAGGTGCGCAGCCACCAGCAGCACCAAGACCTGGGCCAGGAACGGGATAACCGTGGACGGGGCGGGGGTGTCGCCGGCGACGGCCAATGTGTATGTACCCGCGGTGATGAGGACGGCGAGGAGGATCAGCCCCAGCTCGGTGGTGCGTTGTCTGCTCACTGGCCCTGTGGCCGTACGCCTTCTATGAAGGCTCGCGCGGCTTCGAGGCTGCTGACCTCGACCACGTCTTCGATTTCGGCCACCGTGGCATCGGGAAGCTGCGAGCGGTAGATGCCGGACCCCTCTTCGAGGGTGCGGTCGAACCACAACACGCCGCCCTCGCGTCCCTGATAGATGACGACCTCGTCGCCCGCGAACCCCACGTGGTACGCGCTGCGCGCATACCAACCGGTCAGCCCAAGGCCGCCGCCAATGATCAGCAACACGAGAGCCACACCGGCGAGGTGACGCCACGTGACCGCCAGCGGGGCGTTCCAGCCCTTGGCGTCGGCGCCCTGGGGCTGGGACGGCTGGTCGTCGGGAACCGAGAAGTGCAAGCCGGGCTCGGGGCGCGGCACCGGAACCACTTCTGTGGGGTCGGGCACGGTTGGCTCGGCGAGACTCGACCCGTCGGGAACTGCGGGCGCCTCGGCCGTCTCCTGTTCGACCGCCGTAGGCGCCGGCTGCCCGCCGGACCAGGGCAACGGCGAAGCGCCGTCGTGTTCGGGCAGGTCGAAGGTGGCCAGGGGGTTGGATCGCTCGGTGACGATAGGCAACTCGTCCTCGCTGACGGGCGCCGAGAACAAATCGTTGGTGGTTGGCACGTCAGCGGGCGCCTCGATCGGCAGTTCGACGGTGGGTTCGCTGCCCGAGACCGGCACGAACACCCCGGTATCGAGCGAGTTCGCCGAGCCACTGGACTCACCGGCGATCGGCTGGGATTCGACCGATTCGCCCTGGGCGGCGTCGCCTTCGTCGACCGCGGTTGCGGGGGCCGGTTCGGCATCGATGTTCACCACTACGACTGTGATGTTGTCTCGGCCGCCGGCGGCATTGGCCTGCTCGATCAGCAGCTTGGCCACCTCGGAGGGGTCGGCGTTGGAGGCGACGATCGAGCCGATCACCGGGTCGCTGACCTCGTTCACCAGACCGTCGCTGCAGAGGATGTAGCGATCGCCGGGCTCTGGGCTGATCTCCCACGAGTCGACGTCGACTTCTTCGCCCACCCCGATGGCCCTGGTCAACATGTTGCGATACGGATGGGTCTCGGCCTCCGTCGGGTCGAGCTGCCCTCGGCGCACCAGCTCGGCGACGTACGAGTGATCGTCGGTGAGTTGCGACAGAGTGCCCTCGCGCCACTGGTAAACGCGCGAGTCGCCGACGTTGACCAGGGCGAGCTTGGGATCGGCGCCGCTTCCGATGACAGCGATGGCGGTGACCGTTGTGCCCATTCCCATCAGCTCTGGATTCTTTTGGGCGTACTCCCACACCGCTGCGTTGGCCCCGACGACCCCCTCGACCAGGTCTTCGAGCTCGGCGTGCTCGAGACCCGACATGGCCCGCACCGCAATTCGAGACGCGACCTCGCCGCCTTGGTGGCCACCCATCCCGTCGGCGACGACAAAAAGACCATGGTCTGCGAACAACGCATCCTGGTTGGCCGACCGAACCCGGCCCGCATGTGTGGCACCACCCCACGACAGCCGCAGCCGACCGCTCACTGTTTCGTCCTCTGGGTCATCGACTCACCTCGAATACGGTCGCACCGATCTGCAACCTGTCGCCTTCCTTCATCACCGTTGGTCGACTCACCTTCTCGCGGTTCAGGTAGGACCCATTGGTGGAGCCCAGATCTTCGACGAACAGTTCACCGTCTCGGCGAAAGATCCTCGCGTGTCTCTGCGACGCGTAGGTGTCATCCACGGTTATCTCGCAACCGGCCGCCCTGCCGAGGTGAAGCTCGTCGCCTATTACATGCACCCTGCCGGCCTGATCGGCCGGAGCGATGATGACCAGCCGGCCAAGGCTCGAGCGCACCTTGCGCTGGCGGGGAGTCCGCTGTTTGGGCGCCCTGGCGGGCCTCACCTCTGTCCACACGGCATGCACCACCCTGAGGAAGAAGATGTAGATCAGTGCAAGCAGGCAGATGGTGAGGATGCGGATGAGCGTGGGCGACATCAGCTGGCCTCGAACCGGATCTCTCGGCCACCGATCTCGATCACGTCCAGATCGGAGAGGAGATGATCGACCACCGCGTAGTGGTTGACCCTGGTGCCATTGGTCGACCCCAGGTCGGTCAAGCGATAGCCCGAGCCGCTGGGCCTGATCTCGGCGTGGCGCCGACTGACCCTGGGGTCGTCGATCTGGACCTGGCAGCCGGCCTCACGACCGATCGTCAAACCGGCTCCCAGCGCCACCCGGTTTCCGTCGGCGAACATCAGAGAACCGGGCCCGTGCTCGTGGGCGGCCTCGAACGCAGCCGTGACCTCGAACCGGCCCTCGCGGTACCCCTGGCCCTGAACCAGCGTCACGACGACGTTGCCGACGAAGCGGTAGCCACGTTCGCGGGCGTGGGTGCGAGCCAGCTCGGCCAGCTCGGCGGCAAGCGCCGCCTGCATCATGGCGAAGCGATCCAGATCGGTCGTCGACAACCACACCGTGAAGGCGTTGGGGGCGGTCATCGTGCCGTTGACATCGAGCGTGCGTTCGTCGTCGACAACCCGGATGAGCCTGCGCCCGATCTCGACGGGCTTGACCGAGCCGCGAAAGGCGCGGGCGAACCCACCCTCTACGAGCCTTTCCAGGCGTCGCTCGAAACCCCGCATGACCATTGGCTGGAGTGTACGCAGCCATGACGCCTCGACCGGTTGCGCCTGATCGATGCGAATTCGCCGAAACCGTGTTCTCAAACGCCGACGAAGGCGCTACTGTTTGCCCGCACTCGCGCGAGTGGCGGAATTGGCAGACGCGCAGGCTTCAGGTGCCTGTGCCCGTAAGGGTGTGAGGGTTCAAGTCCCTCCTCGCGCACCACCGAGATCGGTTTCATATCTCCGACGCCCGAACCTGCTTGGTTCGGGTTCTGTCGTTTTGGGCCGAAATCGGCCGCAACGGGCGCCCGCTGGCGGCGAAACTGGTGGCGATGGAACGCCCTAGCGACAACAAGCCCTCCAACGCCGCAGTCGCCGAGTTCCTCGGGCGCTATCACGGCCGGCCAGTCGACGGCCTGGAGTCGTTGGGTGGTGGATTCTGGTCGGCCGCATACGGTTATCGCGTCGGTCTCGACGAGTTGGTTCTGCGGATTGGCGACACGCCAGATGGCTTCCTGGCCGATCAGAGGGCCATGGCCTGGGGTTCCGAAGCCCTGCCGGTGCCCGATCTGATCGACGTCGGGCAGGCCTTAGGGCGCTGGTTTGCAGTCTCTCGACGACACCACGGGCGATTCCTCGAAGAGGTCGCCGCCTCCGAAGCCGCTGTTCTGGGGCCGACGGTCGTGGGGTTGCTGGCGGCACTGCGGGGCGTTCGCCGCGATCAGGCGGAGCAGACGCAGCCGGCGAAGACAACGTTGTGGCATGACTGGCTTGATTCCGGGTTGGCCGACAGGCCAGGCAGCCACACCGCCGGATGGCGAGACAAGCTCCTGGCCAAGCCTGCCGCAACCGACGCGCTGGTCGAAGCCGAGCGGCGAATCGTCTCGTTGTTGGAGGCATGCCCCGACCGGGGACAGTTGGTCCACTCGGATCTGCTTCACTACAACGTCCTGGTCGCGGATGGCGCCGATGCGGTCACTGCCGTCTTCTCATGGAAGTGCTCTACCTGGGGCGACAGCGCGTATGACCTGGCCTGGTGCACCTTCTGGGGCCGCTGGCACGAGGGAATCGGCGCCCTAGACCTGTGGGATCGCGTCGTACCATCGTTGGGACCGCTCGAGGCTGCCGACATCGAAGCACGCCACCACGCCTACGAACTGCACATCGGCGCCAGCCACCTGGGCTGGTTCGCGACACTCGGCGACGACGAGATGCTGGCCTGGACCACAGCCCAGCTGGACGAGATATTGGAGCGGGGACCCTTGCGGGTCAGGCCCTGACGCCTGGTCGCCCTACCCAGACCAGCGCCGCCGATATCAGCCCATAGCCGAGGTAGGCCACCGCCATGGGCGAGACCGTGTCGACGATGCGGGCGTCGAACACCGCGGCCAGCAACGATCCACCGGCCATGGTCATCAGGCCGATGACGCCCGAAGCCGTGCCCGCCTGGGCCCCCATGGGCTCGAGAGCGATGCTGAAGACCGCTGGGCCGAACGGCACCGCAACGAGGTTCATCACCCCGACCCCGACGGCCCACACCCACCAATCGGGGCGCCCGTCGGCGGCGAACACCACCATCAGGTTGACCAGGGCCACAGCCACGAACGCCATAGCCGACGCCTCCAGCACCCGGGCGGCTCCAAACCTGGCCATCAGTCGGTCGGACACCACGAACCCGGTCGCCAAGAACAGGCCCGATACCGAGAAGACCCACACGAACAACTCTTCGCGCTCGAAGATGACGTCCATGATCGGTTGGCCGCTGCCCAGGAAGATGAAGAAGGTTGCCTGGTTGAACACCAGCGCTAGCGCGGGCACCACGGTGGCCCTGGTGGACACCACTGTTCGAAAGGCAGCGATGGTGGGACCGAACTTGAGGGGCCTGCGGTTCTGCTCGGAAAGTGTCTCACCGAAGCGCCTGGTCCACCCGAGAACCAGCACTGCGGCCACGGCGCAGACGAGGAACACTGATGGCCACGGGGCTACGGCCAACAGCGCAGCTCCCAGCAGGGGTGCCGCTACTGGCCCCACCATGAACACGGCCATCACGATGGACATCACCCGAGCCATCTGATCGCCGGTGTAGAGATCTCGAGCGATAGCCGAGCGCAACAGGGCGGGCGCAGCGGCGCCGAGTCCCCAGACGAATCGGGCCACCAGCATCACGCCCAAGGTCGGCGACATGGCGCTGGCCAAAGCCCCCAACGAGTAGAGACCCAGCCCGGCTGTCATGGCGGGCGCGCGACCAAACCGATCGGCGATTGGGCCCCATAGGGGTTGACCGATTGCCATTCCCAGGAAGTAGGCGGTGATGACGAGTGTGATGTCGTTGGATGCGGGATCCAAACCCAGGTCGGGACGCATCTCGTCGAAGGCGGGAATGATGATGTCGATGCCGAGTGCCAGCAGCGATCCCGTGAGCGCCAGATAGGCGATGACGTGAGAGGTCGATCGCTGATGTACTGAACCGGTCGAGCGCAAGAGCCGAAGGGTAACTGGCGCACCAGCCGGGGTGCCTTGAATTCGACCCCACCCGGTGACACCTTGGAGGCTCGTGACCACAGTCCGTCGCTCCCGATATCTACGACTGCTACGTCATGTGGTCGCACTTGCAGTGCTCGTCGCATGCGTCGCAGGCGTCATCGGCGCGCCAGCCAGAGCCGACGAGAAAGACCTCGAGGAACTGCGCAAAGAACGCGAGGCCCTGGCCGAGCAGCGCGCCGTGCAGGCCGCGTCTGTCGACGCGGCGGCCGCCGAGTTCGAAGAGGTCACCGAAGCCCTCGACGTTCTGAACAACAACGTCGAGAACGCCGAGGCTCGCTTGGCGGCGGCCCAGCAGGCGCTCGATGACAGCAAGCTTGCCCTCGAGTCGATCGAGCAGCAGGAAGCCTTCGTCAAAGAACAGATGGCGCTGACCGAGGACGGGCTCCAGGAGCTGGCGGTGCAGTGGTACGTCGCTGGCCGCGACACCGAGGAGCAGAGCGCCTATGTGGGGCTCGATGCCGCTACGCCCACACAGGCTGCGGTGAAAGAAACTCTCTTCCGCGTGCGGCTCGGCCAAGAGACCAACCTGTTCGACCGCATGCGCGAGCTGACCGACGATCTCGATCTGCTGGTCGAGAACCGGGCCAGGGCGGTCGAGGAGGCGGCCCAGCGTGAGGTCGTGATGGAGGAGCGGCTGGTCGAGGTCGAAGCGTCTCGCGACCGGCTCGAAGAGTTCGCGGCCGAGGTTGAGGCCCGCCTCGACCAACGTCTGGCCGAAGCGGCCTCGCTGGAGGCGCTCGACGCCGAGTTGGCCCGCAAGATCCGGGCCGAGGAGATCGAGATCGCCCGCAAGCTAGAGGAAGCGCGTCGGCGCGAAGAGTTGGCACGACGGGCGGCCGCGGTGCCCAACATCGTCGGCGAGGGCGAAATCGTCACCGTCGGAGGCATTCGCATCCACCAGTCGATCTCCCAGAATCTCGCCAACCTGCTGCAGGCCGCAGCGGCTGACGGCATATTGCTGGGCGGCGGTGGCTATCGCACCTCGTCATCGCAGATAGCGCTGCGTCGGGCCCACTGCGGCTCGAGCGACTATGCGATCTATCAGATGCCGTCTTACCAGTGCCGGCCGCCCACCGCCCGACCCGGATTCTCCAACCACGAGCGCGGGCTTGCCGTCGACTTCACCGCCAACGGCCGAGCCATCACCAGCCGCAGCACAGCGGCCTTCCAGTGGCTTGCGGCCAACGCGGCCAGATATGGGTTCTACAACCTGCCTTCAGAGCCCTGGCACTGGTCGGTCAACGGCCAGTAGCAGCCGGTCCCGGCTACGCCGTACCTGTCAACGGAGCAGGCTCGAGGGCAGCAGCCGCGCAACGGCCGACAGCACGCCGATGGCTCCAGCACCGGGTTCGTCGTGTCGTTCGAACGTGCCCACGGGCGAGTACGACTCGCTGTCTGTGGGGTCGTGGCCGTCTTCGAGCTTGAACGAGCCCCACCACACGTTGTCGGGAGCTATGACGGCCCCGGCGACACACGCATAGTCGAGGTGGCGCCCGGGCAGGGGAACTATCTGGTGCCCGGTCACCTCCTTGGTGAAGCCGAACCGCCGCCTGGCGTCGATCTCGGTGACAGGACAGATCCCCGCCGCCTGCAGCACTGCATCCAGGACGGGAGCCAGATGCTGATCTGGTACGCCCGCAAGACCGGCGCGCGACAGGCTCAGCACAACCTGCTCGCGTACGGCGGCCAGGGTCAGGTCGAGGCCTATGACGCGAAGGTCGACCTCCAGGGACATGCCCACCCGCCGGACGTCTGCCCACACGTTGCTGGCCCACCACAGCGCCTCCAGCAGCGGTCCGCGCCGGCCACGTTCCATCGCGGCAGCACGGCTTCTGGACTCGTCCATTTCGCGACGCCGCTCGAGGCCCAAATCCACCAGTGCCTGCCTCTCGCAGCCCGGGCACAGGTTGGTCGAGTCCTCAGAACCCGCCACTTCGGCCAGCCGGAACCCGGCCTGGTGGACCTCGCACACCGCCTTGCCGCAATTGGCGCACGGCACGGCGTGGGGCCGCCGGCAGTAGGCGCATGCCAGCTCGGGAAGTGCTTGGGAGAACGGGGTGTAGTCGATGGCAGAGCCGAACACGCAGTGGCTATCGGCAGCTGTGCCGGGTGCGTTGCGTGACGATCTGGTGACGATTGATCAAGGACGCGGGCAGATCAGGGCTTGGCACGCGTCTTGCGCAGCAATGGTTCTGCGATGCCGAGAGAGCGGTCGGCAAGGCGGAAGACCCGTCCCGCAGCACCGGGTGTGTTGCCGTCGACAAGATTGCCCATCACCTGCAGGGTGACCTTGGCGATGGCGTCGGTGCCGACGGCCATTCGAAGGCCCGAACGCAGTATCCACGGATGGCCGATCAGCAGCGAGAACCGGCGCCCGGTTCGCAAGAAGGCGTCGAAGCGCTGACCCACCTGCCGGTCGTAGCGTTCGAAGCAGGTCACCGGGTCTTGTGCGAACAGGTCGGCGGCGAGCATTCCCGATTCGAGGGCGTAGTCGATGCCCTCGCCGTTCATGGGGTTGACCAGGCCTGCAGCATCACCCACCGCAACCCAGCCCGGTCCGTGCCGGCGCTGGACGCTCATCGGCAGCCGCCACGCGCGCGGCCTTTCGAGAAACTCGCCGATCTGCCATGACTCTCTGACCAGGTCTGCGTACGAGTCGACGAGGTGGTTCAGGTTGAGTTTCTTGAACCCCTTCATGGTCGACAAGGCTCCGACACCCAGGTTGACGGTGCCGTCGCCTGCGGGAAACATCCAGCCATAGCCGGGTACGGCGACGCCGTGCCGGTCGCGCAGCGTAAGGCACGCCTCGATGTGGCGATCGGTATGGCGCGGCGACTCGACATAGGTCCGAATGGCCAGCCCGAAGGTCTCGTCCTGGACCCGGACGGCGCCAAGCATGCGGCCGGCATCTCCGGTGGCACCGGCCGCAAGAACGACCATGTCGGCGTCGACCGAATCGGCGCCGAAGCTGACCCCGACCACACGCTCGCCCTCGAAGCGTGGCAGGGCCTCGGTGCCGTACCTGATGTCGGCACCGGCCTTGGCCGCGTGCTCGATGAGGGTCGCATCCAGCCGTCGACGAGGCCACACGGCTCCGTGGTCTGGAAACAGGCCGCCGGGCCAGTCGAGTTCGCGCTGAACCTTGCCGGCGATCATCCGCAGACCATCGATGTGGTGCGCATCGGCGTATGAGATGTCGAGCTCTTCGAGGGCCGCGATGGCCCGGGGGGTCAGGCCGTCGCCGCAGACCTTGTCGCGCCCGTGCAGGCCCTTCTCGAAGACCACCACCTTGAGACCCGCACGAGCGGCACGCAGCGCGGTCGCCGCTCCACCGGGGCCGCCTCCGATGACGGCGATATCGACCTTGTTCACCCTCAAATCCTGCCCGGGTTCGGGCCGATCCGAAACCTGCTCAGAGGAATCGCAGTGGATCGATGGTGACCGGGTCGAGACCGGCCTCCACCGCATCTCGAGGCACACCATGCCCCAGCAGCAATGACACCGCACAGGCGGCGGCTCCGGGTGCGCTCTGGATGCCGGTGCCTCCCTGTCCGCACATCCAGAAGAATCCTTCGCGGTCACCCCATCCGATGACCGGGTGCTGATCGGGGGCGAAGGTGCGCAGCCCGGCCCAGGCGGTGCGAACCGTGCGCAGTTGGGGCAACAGGTAGGGCTGGGCTATTTCGATAGTGCGCGCGACGTCGATCTCCTCGTGGCGGACATCGCAGGGTTCGACGGGTGTCTTGTCCATCGGCGACAGCAGCAACTGCTCGCCCGACTCTGGCTTGGCATAGAAGTCTGCGGCCGAGGTGTCGATCATTGGCCCACCCCGCACTCCTGGCGCGGCGACGGTGAAGGCGGTGCGGCGCTTGGCGACCAGGCCTACCTTGCTGACGCCTGCAAACTCGGCGACGACATCACCCCATGCCCCCGCTGCGTTCACGACCGTCGGCGCCGAGAACCGTCTTTGCGGGGTGTCGACAGTCCATGTCTTGCGCACGGTGTCGAGGGTCAGGGCCTCGCAGTTGCGCACGATCTCGACACCGTTACGGCGCGCCTGGCGCACATATGCCTGATGCAGGCCGGCGACGTCGAGATCGAACACCTCTTGCTGGTAGCGCCCTGCGATGATGAGGCGGGGATCGACCCACGGAACCAGCTCGACGATCGCGTCGATATCGAGCTCCTGAACCTGGGTGAGGCGCGAGTTGGCGATGTCGGCGCTGACGTCCTCGGGTTCATGACCTTCTACGTCCAGCGTCACCAGCCCGCGGGGCTCGATGAACGGCACCTCGGAGAAGTCAGGGTCGGGCTGGGCAAGCGTAGACACCCCAACCGAGGTCAGCGCCGAGAACGCCGAGCCGCCGAGCCCCTCGAGCAGGACGGCTGCCGAACGGCCGGTCGAATGGTGCGTGAGGCTGGACTCGCGCTCGATGACAACGACCTTCAACTCTGGCGGCAGCGTCGCCGCGACGCTGATACCGGCTATACCGCCACCGATGACCACAACGTCGACTGCACTCACCGATTTCTGCCCCTCTTGCCGGTCGGGTAGCTTCGCGAACCGTACGCCAGAGAATGAGGATGCGCCATGACAGGGCTCAAGACGGCAGGACCGGGCGATTTCGATCTCCGCATGTCCGACGAGGTCGTTCCGCTCTATGAAGCGGTGAAGAAGTTCATCAAAGAGGTGGTCGACCCCGGGTCCGAGGAATTCCACAGGCTGGGCGAGAATCGACCCGAACGCTGGAGCTACACCGACGAGCAGCTTGCGGTGCTCGAAGGCATGAAACAAAAGGCCCGCGACGCCGGCCTTTGGAACTTCTTCCTGCCTGACGCCCACACCGGCGAAGGCCTGTCGAACCTCGACTATGCCTACATCGCAACCGAGTTGGGCAAGAACCCGCTGGCATCCCAGACCATGAACTGTGCAGCCCCCGACACGGGCAACATGGAGGTTCTCGAGCGGGTAGGCACCCCAGAGCAAAAGGAGCAGTGGCTCAAGCCGCTGTTGGCCGGCGAGATCCGTTCCGCCTATGTCATGACCGAGCCCGACGTCGCCAGCTCCGACGCCAAGAACATCCGCTGCAAGGCAGTTCTCGACGGTGACGAGTGGGTCATCAGTGGTCAGAAGTATTTCTCGTCCGGCGCCGGCGATCCGCGATGCAAGATCATGATCGTCATGGTGCGCACCAACGAAGACGCCGCACCCCACCTGCAGCAGTCGCAGATCCTGGTGCCCAAGGACACGCCCGGTGTCGAGATCGTCGGGCCCATGACCGTGTTCGGTGACGACGATGCTCCGCACGGCCACATGCACATCAAGTTCCACGACGTGCGAGTTCCCAAGGAGAACATCCTGCTGGGCGAGGGGCGCGGCTTCGAGATCAGCCAGCTGAGGCTGGGCCCGGGCCGCATCCACCATTGCATGCGTTCGATCGGTGCCGCCGAGCGGGCCCTCGAGTTGATGGTCGACCGGGCCACCAAGCGCGAGGCGTTCGGCAAGAAGCTGGCCTACCTGGGCGGCAACATGGAGATGTTCGCCAAGGCCCGTATCGACATCGAGGCCATGCGCCTGATGGTTCTGCGTGCCGCCAAGGCCATGGACGTCCTGGGCAACCAGGAAGCTCGGGTGTGGGTCAGCGCCGTCAAGGCGATGGTGCCCATCCGCTGCGCCCAGATCGTCGACCAGGCGATCCAGATCCACGGTGCCACCGGCATCACCCAGTGGACACCGCTGGCCGACATGTACAAGAGCCAGCGCACGCTGCGCCTGGCCGACGGCCCAGACGAGGTCCACTGGTTCGTGGTCGGCCGCGCCGAGGTCAACAATCACGTGCCGCTGGACTGGGTGCCCGGCGAAGAGATCATGCACAGCCAGGTGTTCAGCGGGCCCTGATCCGACCTGGTCGGCTCGCCGACTCATCCGCACGAAAGCCGCGGGCATCGCGCCCGCGGCTTTCGCCGTTTTCAGGGTCGATCAGCCGGCTACGGCAGCGATCGCGACGATCGGGGTTTGGGTTTCGGTATCGCCGAGCGAGCCGAAGAACGGGTGATCCGAGAAGTTGAACACCCCACCGTCGGAAGCCACCATCAGATACCCATCACCGAATGCGACCATGCCATTGACGGGTTCGTTCAGATCGACTCCGGGCAGCACCTGCGGTATCGAACCTCTGAACGTGGCGTCGCCGAATGCGAACACCCCTCCGTCGGATGCCACGAGCCAATAACCCGAGCCCGTCGGGGTGGGCACGACACCGACGACAGGACCATCGAGTGTCACTCCGGGCAGCACCTGCGGGACCGAGCCGTGGAAGCGGGCATCGCCCAGTGAGAACACCCCACCGTCGGAACCGAGCATGTAGTACCCATATCCACTCGGTGTCGGAGTCGAGTCGATCACCGGACCATCGAGTTCGAGGTGCTCGACACCGCCGGCATCGAACGCGTCTCCGAAGACAATCGCTCTGCCCCTGTCCGTGAACACCCAGTAGCCCAGGCCTGTCGGTGTGGCGCTGATCGCAGAGACCGTCTCGCCCGGAGCGAGCGACTCGAGAGCCACATCGCCGATCTCGGGAGCGTCGCCGAACTCGCCGATGGAACCGTCGGAGTTCAATGTCCAGTAGCCACCCAGCGTGGAGGTCATGGCAAGGTCCACCACCTCTGCGCCTGTCGCAGCCTGCGACAGGTCGACCGCGTCGCCAAAGCCATGGGTTTCGCCGCTCGATTCGAGCATGAGATAGCCGTCGACGGGCGCACGATCGACCGACAACCAGAGGGCGGCGGGAGTTTGCGCGGAGCCGGTGGACCAGGTCGCAAGCAGATCCGGGCCAGACCCGGCCGACAGGGCCGGCGCACGGGCGTCCGAGCCGTCGTCGTTGGCCAGGTGCGACACCTCGACAGGAGTCTGAGCGACACCGTCGCTGACGGTGTTGACCCGTACCTCCCACTCGGTTCCCCACGTGAACAAGTCGTCGAAGGCAGAACTGCGAGACCCTGACCAGGCGATGACAAAGCTGCCCGTGTTGGGCAGCCAGGCAGCCACCGGGTCCTCGGCATAGAGGTCACCGTTGTCTGCCGTGTCGGTCGAGACGGCAAACGGATCGCCGATCGCCCCCCAATCTCGATCGAAAACGCGGGCGAAGATGTCTTGGGGACCGGTCGTGCTAACGCTGTCGTCGAAGGCGGAATAGGCCACCAGGTATCCGCTGGAACCCACGGCGACAGCCGGGGACCCGACCGCGGGCCCGCCATCTCCGGTCGGACGCACATCGGTGACACGGATGGATGGCAGATCACCGACTCCGTCGGTCGCGAACGTGCGCGAGAAGATCTGATGCTCCCACGCCTGATGGTCGAACTCGGGAGG
Source organism: Acidimicrobiales bacterium (assembly GCA_041394185.1). Lineage (NCBI taxonomy): Bacteria > Bacillati > Actinomycetota > Acidimicrobiia > Acidimicrobiales > Acidimicrobiales bacterium. The sequence continues at coordinate 1,000,233 of JAWKIQ010000002.1, read as the reverse complement.
CTGGTCGATCAGGTCTTGGGCCGACCAGACGACCACGAAGACGCCTCGCACCGGATCGAAGGCGACATCAGGGTCAGCAACGGTGTAACCCAGGTCGGTTTCGCCATCGGGACCGGTGAAGCTCACCTGGAATGCGGGCCCGAGAGCAACCAGGCCCGAGTCGACGATGCGGGCGAACACCTCAGCGTCGGAACCCGCGATGGTCGGATGGTCAGCGTTGGCCACCCACACGATTGCGATTGTGCCCGTTGCCGAGTCGACGGACATCGAGGGCACGCCCTCAACCGAGTGAACCGTGTCCGAAGCCGGGAAGTCGGGCGATACCTGGACCGGATCACCGGCCACCGCACCCGAACGACCGACGGATCGGGCCCACACGACCTCGCCGTCAGACCATGTCAACACATAACCCTCACGGGTCGAAACCACATCGAGTCCACCAACCGCCGAACCGGTCGAGATTGCCTGAATCTCTGCGAGTTCCGAACCGCGAATGATGCGCCCGCTCACGGTGCCATCCTCGTCGAGCCAGACGACAAGACGGTCACCGGTGATCGGATCGACCGCGGTCTTCGGGGCAGTCGCCGTGGTGGCGTCGCCTAGGGCAAACTCGTCCGAAGAGGGAGCGATGCCGGCTGCCCGGGCACCGCCGAGCACGAACACCACCGCTAGGGCCAGAGCGAGAATCGCCGATGGAATCCCAGCGGACCTCGGGCTGCGGTCGGTGCACCTCATCTGCGACCTCCTCGCTTCGTGTGGAGGCTGTTTTCCGCCCTGATCAAACAACGAATCGAGCCAAGTCGTCCAGGGTCGAACGTCTGGTCAACACACAGAGTCGCGAGACGATCGGCCAAAAGCCCTCATGTTGACCACACTGGCCGTCGACCAGAACATCTGGCCCGGAACTGGAGCCACGAACCGAGTCGGGAGACCAAGCAATGCGCAAGTTTGCAGCGATCATCACAGCCGGAGCCCTGGGGCTGAGCCTCGCGGCATGCGGGGACGACGGCGGCGTCGATACCGACGCTCTGAAAGACGACCTCATGACCGACCTGCAGCTGAGCGCAGAGCAGGCTGACTGCGTCATCGAGGAGATCGGCAGCGATGCGGACGTCCTGTTGAAGATCATCCAGGACGAGAGCTACGAGCCGAGCGAGGCCGACATGACGAACCTGGACCGCGTCGGCGACGAGTGCGGCCTCAGCTGAACCAGTAGAGGGGCTCGCGCATAGGTTGTGGGCCATGAGCCGCCTTCAACCCGTAACGCCAGACGCCGCTACAGCCGAACAGCTCGAGGTGTGGAACAGCATCGTTGCCACACGCGGCAGCGCCGATGCTCTGACGGCCGCCGATGGCGGCCTGATGGGCCCGTTCAACGCCATGGTCTCGAGTCCGGTGATCGGCCGCCAGATCGCCTCGTTGGGCGCGGCGGTGCGACGCAAGAGCAGCTTGCCCGAAAATCTGCTCGAGCTGGCCATCTGCACGACGGGTGCCCACTGGCGGGCGAACTTCGAGTGGTGGGCGCACCGGCGCCTGGCGCTGCAGGCCGGGGTTGGCGACGACGTGCTCGACTGCATCGAGCGTGGCGAAAGCCCCCGGTTTGCAGACGACGCCGAGGCGGCCGTGTATGGGTTCGCCAGCGAGATGCTGAGCAGCGGACGGGTCAGCGACGACGCGTGGAGCGCCGCGCGACAACACCTCGAAGAGCAGCAGGTCATCGATCTGGTCTCGACCGTGGGTTACTACTGCCTCATCTCGTGCATGCTGAACGCCTACCAGGCCCCCTTGCCCCAGGGCGCAGAGCCGGTGTGGCCCTACTGACCGGTATCCGACCGACCTGTACCCAGCAGGTGACCGAGGGCCAGCTCCACGACCACCCCTGGCCTATCGAACAGCACGCCATGACCTGCATGTTCGACGACCTTTAGCTCGGTCGCGACCGCGCGGTGCTGGAAGCCCGCCAGCGCCCGGCGACTAGAGGCCAGGTTGGGGTCGTGGTCGCCGGTGATCAGACGCGTCGGCGCTGTCACTCGCTCGACGAAGGGCATCAGGTCGTGGTGCAACCTGGTGGCGGCCATGGCTCTGAGCATCTCGTCGGGGTCGTCGTGGTCGAACGAACCTTCGGGTTTGGGCGTATCGATCAAGCCTGCGGCCGCCCGCATCTGCCTGGCGGCCAACACTCCGGCCCGTTGGGCATCGGGGTCTGCGGGGTCTATGCCCAGGTCGCTCAGCACCAGGCGCCCTACCAGTTCGGGCTGCAGGGCTGCCGTTACGAGAGCGACCCGAGCCCCCCACGCCATTCCCCACATCGACACGCGATCGAAGCCGTGGTCGGCGCAGATGTCGCCGATGTCTTGGCAATAGTTCTCGAACGTGTACTGATCGGCCGGTCCGGCCGGACTGCGTCCTGTGCCCCTGATGTCGTGACGCACCACGGTGAAATGCCTGGCGAGGTCGTCCACCACGTGGTCCCAAGACCGCACCGTGCATCTGGCACCGTTGATCAGCAAGAGGGGTGGGCCCGAGCCATCGAGCTCGACGTTGAGCTTCATACCCGGGTTCTAGTCCAGCGGGGGCGCTGTGTCAGACTCCACGCATGGGGGAACTGGACGGTAAGACGGTCGTCGTAACCGGAGCGGCCAGCGGCATCGGCCGATCGACGGCGCTGGGATTCAACAGTGATGGGGCCACCGTCGTGGCCTGCGACATCAACGAAGACGGCCTGTCTCAGCTGGACGACGGAATCATCACCGCCCGCGCCGACGTCAGTGTCGACGCCGACGTTCGGGCGGTGGTCGACCTGGCGATGGCTCGCACAGGAAAGATCGACGTGCTGATCAACAACGCCGGCTATGGCTTTCGACGAAACATCGAAGACCACGCCGACGGCGAGTTCGAGCACCTGGTGGCAGTACACCTCTTCGGGTGTATCTACGGGATGCGTGCGGCGATTCCGATAATGCGAGCGCAAGGGCACGGCCACATCATCAACGTGATATCCCGGGCCGCCGAAGCCGGCGCGCCCGCGAACGCGGCCTACGGCTCGGCCAAGGCGGCCATGTGGGCCGCCAGCAGATCGGCGGCAGCCGAACTCGAAGGCACGGGTGTGCGGGTGAACATGCTGTTCCCCGGCATGACCAACTCGTCGATCTGGGGCAAGGACATGCCGGGCATGCAGCACCCCGATGAGGTTTACCCCCACGTCCGCTACGTGGCGACACTGCCCGATGACGGGCCCACCGGAACCGTGTTCTACAAGAGCCAGCCCTATCAGATGTTCGGCGACAACTCGGCTCTGCTGGAGGCCGATCGTGCTGAAGTGGCCAGTCGTGCCTCGCAAGCGGGAGGTGCCAGATGACTTCGTCGACCACAGCCTTCGACGCGACCACGCAGTGGTGTGGCTCGGTCAACACCCGCCAACTGCTTATCGAAGTCGACGACGAACTGGTCGTAGAGCAGTACTGGCAGGGCGCAGACGCGACATCCACCCAAGACTGCGCGTCGATACAGAAGTCGGCGACCGCTGTGGTTCTGGGACAACTGGTCGCCGAGGGCATCGTCGACCTGGGCGCACCTGCGGCCGATTACCTCGGATCGGGCTGGACACGCCTGGAGGGCGAGGCGGAACAAGCCATCACCGTTCGCCACCTGATCACCATGTCGACCGGTCTCGACGAGTACTTCGACTTCGATGCCCCGCCCGGCACCCACTGGTACTACAACAACAATGCCTACCACCGGGTCAGGCGACTGCTCGAGCTGGCGACCGGCCTCGACTCGAACACACTGTTCACCCAGCGGCTGTTCGGCCCCCTGCAGATGACCAACTCGTCGTTTGTGCCACGGCCGGGCAGCGAAGATGCCGACGGGTGGCCTCAGTCAGGTCTTCACACCTGCGCCCGCGATCTGTGGCGTTTCGGGCGTGCTGTTCTGGATCGCGCCGATCTGGGTTGCAGCGACGCGTTCTTGGACGAGATGTGCTCGCCTTCGACGACCATGAACCCTTCCTATGGCTACCTGTGGTGGAGGCTGGGCGGCTCCAGCGCTGTAATGCCGGGCAACCCGCCAGGGCGACCCGTCGATCCCAGGCACTCGTTCGGACGCATCGAGATCGATCGTCCGATCGCACCAGAGGCACCCGCCGACACCGTCGCCGGGTTCGGGATGGGCGACCAACGCCTGTACCTGATTGCGTCGGCCAACGCCGTGGTGGTGCGGCTGGGCCTACCGCACACCGAAGACCCTTCTGGTGGCTCGTTCGATCGCGAGTTCTGGTCGCGGTGCCGACCCGAGATCGAGTCGTACCTCCCCTAGGGTCGAACTCGTGACGTCAAGGGGGCGACCATGTTCATCATCCGGTTTCTTCGGGGTCTGTTCTCGAGCAAGGGCCAGGTAAGCACGAGTTCGCCCGTGGCGAAGCGGCTTCGCGAAGCCATCGGGCCGCTGTCCGGCGGCAGCGCGGCCGGCGGCAGGATGACGGGCAGCGCCGTGTACAGACATCTCGAGCGCAATTCGGCCACACCCACAGCAGACGAGAAGGTTCGGCGCGACGACTAACGTCTCGGGCATGGCCCTCGACCCAGACATCCTCGAAGATCTCATCGCCACGACACGCAGGTTCGTCCGCGAGCGGATCGTTCCGCTCGAACTGCAGGTGGCCCGCGAAGACGCCATACCCGAGGACCTCATCGACGAGATGAAAGAGTTGGGGATGTTCGGCCTGACCATCCCCGAGGAATATGGCGGCCTGGGCCTCAACACCGAAGAAGAGTGCAAGGTGGTCATGGAGCTGGGCTGGACGTCGCCGGCCTTTCGCTCGGTCATCGGCACCAACAACGGCATCGGCTCTCAAGGGCTGGTCATGGACGGCACCGAGGAGCAAAAGCAGGCGTGGCTGCCACGCCTCGCCGCAGGCGATGTCGCTTCATTCTGCCTGACCGAACCCGAGGCCGGCTCCGACGCCGGCAGCGTCAGGACCAGAGCGGTCGCCGATGGCGACGGGTTCGTCATCAACGGCTCGAAGCGCTACATCACCAACGCCACCAGGGCCAGCCTGTTGACGGTGTTCGCCCGTACCGATCCTGATGCGCCCGGGGCGCGCGGCGTGTCGGCGTTCCTGGTTCCTGCTGATGCACCCGGCGTCAGCCTGGGTGCACGCGAAAAGAAGATGGGCCAGCAGGGAACCCATGTGTGCGACGTCATCTTCGACGATGTGCACGTGGGTCCCGAGGCCCTGCTCGGCGGGCCCGACAAGCTGAACAAGGGCTTCCTGACGGCCATGAAGACGCTCGACCGCGGCAGGCTGCACATCAGCGCCCTGGCCTGCGGCACCGCCGAGCGCCTCATCGACGAAAGCGTCCGCTATGCCGTCGACCGCAAGCAGTTCGGCCAGCCAATAGGCGAGTTCCAGCTCGTGCAGGCCATGTTGGCCGACTCGCGGACCGAGGCGTACGCAGCCACCTGCATGGTTCTCGACGCCGCTCGCCGCCGCGACCAGGGCGAGAACGTGCAGACGCTGGCCAGCGCATCAATGCTGTTCGCCACCGAGATGGTGGGCCGCGTGGCCGATCGGGCCGTGCAGATCTTCGGCGGCGCCGGCTACATGGAGGAATACGGCATCGAGCGCTTCTACCGCGACGTTCGCCTGTTCCGCCTGTATGAGGGCACCAGCCAGATCCAGCAGATCATCATCGCCAGGAACATGCTCAAAGAGGTCGGCTGACCCGGGCTGAGACCCTAAACCACTAGAAGTGGCAGAACCTCACCCAAGGCGATAATTTCGTCTGCTGCGGTCGAGGCGGTCACCTCGGGTGCGGCACTGCACTATCTAACGATTCGTCTTTCCCATGCCGACGGATCGCGGTGAGCACAATGCCAATCGCGCGCTGGAACCACGCCCAGGTCGACAGCAGCCAGCCGAGAAGAGGCCTGATAGCCCTCATCTGCGTCGCCGTCATGGCGACCCTGGTTGGCGCGCACGATCTGCGAACTGCGTCGGCGGCCCCCGGGCTGGTGCCAGAGCAGGTACGCACCGATCTTCCTGTGGTGGTCGACGGAACGGTCACCGACATCGAGCAGGTAGGCAACCGGATCGTCGTTGCCGGCACGTTCACCCAGGTACAACCGCAAGCGGGCGGGGCGACCGTCGACCAGCGCTACCTGTTCGCGTACGACATCGACACGGGCCAGTTCGACGAAGGGTTCCGGCCCCAGTTCGACAAAGACATCGAGCAGATCGCGCCCGCGCCCGACGGATCGGGCATCTATGTCGTCGGCAGGTTCTCGACCATCGATGGTGTCACGAAGCGCAAGATCGCAAGACTGAACGCGGACGGCTCGCTGGACCAGACGTTCACCGCAAACGCCGACGCCAAGGCCACCGCGCTGGCTCTGACCCCCGACGGCTCACGACTGTTCGTCGGTGGCCAGTTCACACAGATCAACGGCGAACCAAGGGCCGGTATGGCAGAACTGGATGCCACCGACGGCAGCGTCGACCCCGGTTTCACGCTGGGCATCGAGGGAGGCATCGGCGTTGGTGGTGCCCTTTCGGTCAAGGGCATGGCGGTCACCCCCGACAGCCGCTCGCTGGTGGTGCTGGCACCGGCCCGATTCATCGGCGGCGAAGAGCGCTACGGGCTAGCCAAGATCAGCATCCAGGGTGACGTTGCCAAGATGCAGAAGTGGCGCACCCGGCTGTTCGAAGACAACATCGGGCGTGCAGGCGGACAGTTCTGGCTGCGCGGTTTCGACATGTCGCCCGACGGGACGTTCTTCGTGGTCACCACCTCGGGTGGCGACCGGCCTCCCACAAACGACGTGGCGATACGTTTCCCGGTGCGCGGAAACGGCTCCGACGACGTTCAGCCCGATTGGATCACCCGCAACTTCGACTCGACCTACTCGGCTGCAATCGACGACGACGTCGTCTATATCGGCGGCCACTTCCAGTACACAGAAGCCCCCGGCGCCACCGATCCGTACCCCGGCGACCCAGACCGCTCTTACGGCTTCGGCGGCGACCAGGACGCCAGCGTCCCGGGCGACCAGGTCATAGCCCGCAAGCAGGTGGCCGCCCTGGACCCCGACACCGGTCAAGCGTTGGGCTGGAACCCCGGTGCCAACGGATTCAACGGCGTGTACGCCCTAGAGATCATCGACCGTGGGTTGCTGTTGGGCCACGACGGCAACATCGTCGCCGACCGAGCGGTGGGCAGACACGGCTTCTTCGACCGGGCCCAACTGCCAGACGACGACGTCGAACTCGACACGACCATCGTTTCGCCGCTGACCGGCCAACAGTTCGACCAGGGATCGACGGTGACCATCGGCGGGCTCGCATCGTCGCCCGCCGGGGTCGACCGGGTTCAGCTGACGGTTCTGGACCTGAACCGCGACGTCTGGCTGCGGCCCGATGGCACGTGGGGGTCATGGGCAGGGCTCGACGCCACGCTCGGCGCGGCCGGAGACAACCAGACCGGTTGGACCATCGACATCACACTGCCGGAGACCGGCACCTACGAACTGAAGGCCAAGACCTTCGACCGGGCAGGTGACAAGGACCCGACGGCCCCGACCATTCGTCTTCGGGCCGTGTCGGTTGCCCAGGACGAACGACCCGAAACCCGCGTGGTCCAGACGGTCGTCGCCGACCCTCCGGGCAACGTGATCTCGTACCGTGGGACGGCCACCGATGACCGGGGTGTGCAGTCGGTCCGGGTAGAGCTGGTCGACCTTGACGACGGCCGCTATCTGCAGCCCGACGGCACCAAGGGCAACTTCCACGCATTCGACGCTGTGGTGGACGAACCTGGCGCGACGGGAGTCAACTTCACGTTCGAGGCCACTGTGCCCAACGGCAACTGGAGGGCCTACTTCATCGCCATCGACAGCGCCGGTCAGCGCGACCTGTCGGCGGCATCGTCTACACAGCGGATCGCTGTTGGGGACGAGGCGCCCACGCTCATCTCCATCGACAGCCCAACCGCCAACGAAGAAATGACGACCGGCTCGCCGTTCACCGTCTCGGGCACTGCCGTCGATGACAGAGCCATCAAGCGGGTACAGGTACGGGTCCTCAACGTCACTACAGGCCAGGGTCTGCGAAGCGACGGCACCATCGGTGAGCCCGACGGCACGGTCACCCACGTCGGAGCCGTGGTGGCAAACATCGACAGCCCCGAAACCACATGGTCGCTTGCCGTGCCGGGGCTTCCCCCTGGCCGCTGGCAGATCAACGCCTACGCAGAGGACGCCTCGTTCCAGAGAATCTCGATCACGCAGTACATCTATGTGACGGTGCCAGGCACGGCTCTGCCCGACGTCTTCATAGCCACGCCGACCGCCGGCAACATCGACGGGCCGGCCCTCGGCGCAGCAGGTCGAGCAACCGACGACCGCGGCGTCGAGCGCGTCGAGGTCGGCCTGTACTTCTACGGCGACGACGTCAACCGTGCCGGCTGGCTCGATGCCGACGGCTCGTTCGCCAACCTGCCCCGCTGGAGCGAGGCCGTGCTTGCCGAGCCCGGCAGCACCTCGACCGATTGGTCGTTCAGCCGCACACTGCCCTTCGAAGGAAGGTGGCAGGTGCGGGTGCGTTCATGGGACGACGCCGGTCAGCCTAGCTGGAACTATCGCACGGTCGTGGTTGCATACTCGCCAAACGACCTGCCCCCGACGCTCGAGTTGGAGAACTTCGCAGACGGTGCCGTCGTAACACCTGGGCCTCTGCTGCTGAACGGGGTGGTCCACGACGACGTGGCCATCGACTGGGTGCGCTTCTACGTCAGGCGCGCCTACTGGAACGAAGGCCCCAACCCCAACGACCAGTTCACCTATGCCGGCTGGTTTAACGGCTTCGTCACCCAGCCGGGCGGCACGAGGTCTAACTTCACCATCTCGACAGAGGATCTGCCCAGTGGTGCTTGGTTCATCCTGGTCGAAGCTTTCGACGCCGCAGGCAACCAGTCCGAACGGCTCAGGGTCAACTTCACGGTCGAGGTACCAGACAACCAAGCACCCCAGGTGACGGTCAGCAGCCCGGCTCACAACAGCATCGACACGCCGGCTCTCACGTTCGAGGTCGGCGGCACTGCCAGCGACGACCAGGGCGTCTCGGCCGTCGAGTACGTGGTGTACGACTACCAGCAGACCGGATACCTACTGGATGACGGATCCGTCACCAACGAGCCGCGCCTGGCCGTGCGCACGCCGACCCTCACAGATCCCGGAGCAGGCACGACCGCGTGGTCAGACACGGTCACGGTGCCGGCCGACGGGCGCTATTACGTGCAGTCCTTCGCCTATGACACCGACGGTCAACGCAGCCTCACCCAGCGATGGGGTGGCAGCCTGTCTTCGTTCTGGGTGACTCCGGGCGACGCACGACCGAGCGTCGCAATCGTGTCTCCGGCCAACGGAGCAACGGTCGATCCGCTGGTGGTCGATGCATCGGCCAGCGACGACCGCGGGGTCGATCGGTTCGAGGTTCTGATCCGGGATGCAAACAACTCGACGGTGGGACTTCGCCTCGGAGGAGAGATAGGCCAGAGCCCCCAGTGGATTCCCATGACCAACGCAACCGGTCTGGGAACAACAGCCGCAAGCGCAACCTTCGAGGTCGACCGTCCCGCAGGGTCCTGGCGGGTATTCGTCAGAGCCTGGGACGACAGCGGCAAGGTCACACAGACCGGTTCGATAGTGGTCCAGGTTCCGTAGATCCCACGCAACAGATTCGTTGCGGGACATATCTGTTGTGCATATGCTTGTGGCAGGAGGATCCCATGGCCGAAGCTATGCAGTACCAGCAAGATCTCAGCCGTCGGGCTCAGTCGCTGGCCGAGGTGCTGACCCAGTCGGGTCTGGCCTCCATCGTCGACGTCAGCAGGTCATCGGTCAGTCGATGGGTCAGCGGAGAGGACACGCCCAAGGGCGCCAACGCCGCAGCGGTGCTGGATCTCGACTTCATCATCGCCCGCTACGCGCTGACGTATCCGACGGCCACGTTCCGCGACTGGTTCATGTCGCCCAACGCGTTCCTCAACGGCGCAATACCAAAGGACGTACTGCAGCTCGAAGGGCCGGGCCGGGTCATCGACGCGCTCAGTTCGGAGATTGCCGGTTCGTTCGCGTGAGGGCCTATCGCATCGCGCCATGGCCCACCGGTGGCACCACCAAGCACCTGTTCCAGTCGCTCGAGGCTGTGCGAAGTGGTCAACAGTCGGGGCGGTGGGACAACTCGCGCCTGTACGGGGCGCTTTATCTCGCCTTGTCGCAAGCGGGGGCGGTGGCCGAGGTGCTGGGCAACCACACGTTCTGGACCGACTCGTTGTTCGACTCCCCCGCAACCGGCCTTCGCCGCCACCTGCTGACCATCGAGGTCGACGACGCGGTGATGCGGTCGGTGGTCGATGTCGACGACCCGCGTTTCCTGCAGGAACGAGGCCTGCGACCGTCGGAGGTCGCCGGTCGGGCAAGGGCCCGAACACGCACCCTGGCCGCAGACCTGTTCAGCGAGGGCGCCGCCGGTATCCGCTTCTGGTCGTACTACCGCCCCGAGTGGACCAACTTGGTGTTGTTCGTACCCCCGCTGCAGCCGTCGGACGTTCACGTGACACAAGCCGAGCCCATGTCTGTGGACATGCCCTGTGTGGCCGCCGCCTCCGAGATGTTGTGCCGGGTTGTGACCCCGGCGTGATCGCTGGCTAGCGTCGGCGAGATGGCAGGTCCAGACAGCTTCGACGTGTTGATCGTCGGTGCCGGTTTCAACGGCCTGTACCAGCTCTACCGCCTGCGCCAAGAAGGGTTCTCGGTTCGCCTGGCCGACGCCAACGGTGGACTCGGTGGCGTGTGGTGGGCCAACAGGTACCCGGGCGCCAGGGTCGACTCGCACGTGCCCAACTACGAGTACTCGATAGAAGCGGTGTGGCGCGACTGGACTTGGCAAGAGCGCTTCCCCGGTCGCGACGAACTGGTCGCCTACTTCGAACATGTCGACCGGGCACTCGACCTGGGTCGCGACATCGACCTGAACACACGTATCGAGTCGGCGTCGTTTGACCCGGAAACCTCCCGGTGGCAGGTCTCGGCCGGCGACAAGACCTACGACGTCCGGTTCCTGCTGATGTGCACCGGGTTTGGCTCGAAGGCCTACGTGCCCGACCTGCCGGGGTTGAGCGACTTCGAAGGTGCCTGTCACCACAGCGCCCTGTGGCCCGCCGATGGTGTCGACTTCACCGATCGGCGGGTGGGCGTTGTCGGCACCGGTGCCAGCGGCGTGCAGGTGGTGCAGGAAGCGGCGCCAAGCGCTGCCCACCTGAAGGTGTTCCAGCGCTCGCCGGTACTGGCGCTGCCCATGCAGCAACGACGTCTGTCGGTCGGCGAGCAGACAGCCGCCAAGGCCGACTACCCCCAGATCTTCCGTCGGCGCAACGCTCCACCGGCCAGCTTCGCCGACATCGAACGGCGTCCCGAGAGCGCCCTCGAGGTTTCGGACGACGTCCGCAATGCAGTGTTCGAGCAGGCGTGGCAAGAAGGTGGGTTCCATTTCTGGGTGGGTACGTTCAGCGACATCTTGTTGAACGAGCAGGCCAATCGCCTGGCCTATGACTTCTGGCGAGACAAGACGAGGGCCCGAATAGTCGACCCAGAGGTGGCCGAGCTGCTGGCTCCGACCGATCCTCCCTACCCGTTCGGCACCAAGCGACCATCGTTGGAACAGGGCTACTACGAGTGCTTCAACCAGAGCAACGTCGAACTGGTAGACGTGCGGTCGGCGCCGATAGTGGAGGTGAACCGAAGTGGCCTCAGCACCGCCGACGGGCGCTTTCACCCGCTCGACGTGCTGGTTCTGGCGACCGGGTTCGATGCGAACACCGGTGGGCTCACCTCCATCGACATCCGCGACGTCGACGGACTCAACCTCGCCGAACGGTGGGCGCACGGGGTCGACACTCACATGGGTGTTGCCGTGGCGGGGTTCCCCAACATGGCGATGCTGTACGGGCCCCAGAGCTCGACCGCCTTCTGCAACGGTCCCGTTTGCGCCGAACTGCAAGGCGAGTGGATGGTCGACTTCTTGAAGCACATGCGGGCCAACGACATAGACCGCTTCGATTCGACCCCACAGGCGGGCGCTGACTGGACGGCCCACCTGGCCGACGTTGCCGAAATGACCCTGTTCGGCAAAGCCGACTCTTGGTACATGGCTGCCAACGTTCCGGGCAAACGGCGCCAGCTGCTCAACTATCCGGGCCCAGACGCCTACCTCGACCGGCTACGACGCTGCGCGGCGAACGGCTACGACGGATTCGTCTTCTCCTAGGTGCGGTTACGCGCCGCCCGACATCGCGCCGAGCGTCTTGTCGACGATGGGCGTGAAGTCGTCGGGCCAGTCGTAGGGAGCGTCGACGATGACACCAGCCTCGGTGACCGAGTCAAACAATGCCAAGGCGTCGTCGAGGATTCGCCGCTGGTGTACAGCATCGCCCGGCGGCCCGAACGGATTGCCCATCGGGTAGTTGACGAACAACGACCTGGGCGGGCGTACCAGGGCTGTCAGATCTCGTCCGGTCGAGACCAGAACCGTCGGGATACCGGCCTCTTCGACCACACGCGCTACCAGACCCACGGTCTGGTGATCGAGCGGTCAGGCGGGCACCAACAGGGCGAGGTCGACATCGTCTCTCTTGAGTTGCTGTACCCAGGCGGGTGCGACCTCTTCGATCAGCTGGGTGCGCTTGTAGATGCGTCCCATGAACCCGCTCCACAGACGGGGCGCGACCTCGCCGACGGTGCCGTCCGCGGCCGCTTCACGCAGCCGATCGATGGGAAACACGCAGTTGATGTCCTCGCGTGCCGCGTCGACGTCGTAGTAGCTGTCGTGCACCTGGAACGCGCTCGATGCCTCCTCAGCAGAGATGTCGTCGAGGCGGAAATCGTTGCGAGCGTATGGATCCCAGGCCGCATCGCAGGCACGCGACACCCCACCCGAGGTCAGCAACGTCACCCGAGATTCAGACACCGGCTTGGTCAGCGGGGTCAGGGGTGCGGTTTCGTTCACGGTCCACACGTATGGCGGAAACCCCTGTGCCGCATAGCGGGCATTCAATCGATCGACGTAGCGAACAGGCTCCATGGGCCGAGTCTTGCACCCGGGTGCGGGACCGACCGCATCTTTGCGGCGACTAGGCGAACAGAGGCGCAAGCTGCGACGTGTCGGCGTATTCCTCGATGCTGACGATCTGTTCTTCGTCGTCGAATCGCACCACAACGCACACGTCGATGGTCACCTGTGTTCCCGCCGGGTTCGTCAGCGTCACATCGTGTTGTTCGACCGACGCCGTGTCGGTGGTGACCCTGCGGATATTGCCGTACGACACTCGCAGTCGCGGTTGCCAGTAGGCCTGATCGATCATGTCCAGCATGTCGTCGAGCCCAACGGGCGGCGATCCGTTCTGGCGGGCCCAAAAGCCGTCGGCGCAAAGAGCCCGCACGTCGGCGGGGTCCTGGCGGGTGAACGCCCCGAACAGGGCATCCATCTTCGAGTCGAGATCCATGGTCGGACGCTAGACCCACACCTGCGCGAAGTAGCGTCGCGCGCCGCTCAGGTGACGTTGGTGATGGCGCCCTTCTCGGCTCCCTGGGCGAGTTTGGCGTACTTGGCGAGCACGCCGGTGGTGTAGCGAGGCGTTGGCGGACCAGCCCACCGGGCGCGCCGTTGCTCGAGTTCGTCATCGCCGACCAGCAGGTCGAGGGTGAGGGTGGGAACGTCGATGCGGATGCGGTCGCCGTCTTCGACGAAGGCGATGGGACCACCGTCAACGGCTTCGGGTGCTACGTGACCTATGCAGAACCCCCATGTGCCACCCGAGAACCTGCCGTCGGTGATGAGGGCCACGTCGCCGCCGCGGCCTGCGCCTTTCAGCGCACCTGTGATGGCGAGCATCTCGCGCATCCCCGGGCCGCCCTTGGGGCCCTCGTAGCGAATGACGATGACGTCGCCAGGCCGAATCTCGCCGCCCATCACGGCAGCCATCGCGCCGTCCTCACCGTCGAACACCCTGGCCGGACCTTCGAACGACCGCTGTTGTTTGCTGAGGCCGGCGACCTTGACCACGGAACCCCTGGGTGCCAGCGATCCGGTGAGAATGTTGAGACCGCCCTCGTCATTGATGGGGTTCGAGACCGTTTGCACGACGGTGCCGTCGGGAGATGGTGGATCTATGTCGGCGAGGTTCTCGGCCATGGTCTTGCCGGTGATGGTCATCTCGTCACCGTGCAACAGACCGGCGTCGAGCAGATGCTTGAGCACAACCGGTACACCGCCGATGCGGTCGAGGTCGGTCATGTGGAACTTGCCGCCCGGCTTCATGTCGGCAAAGTGGGGCACCCGAGCGGCGACCTTGTTGAAGTCGTCGAGTTCCAGCTGAACGCCTGCCTCGTTGGCGATGGCCAGGAGATGCAGGACGGCGTTGGTCGACCCGCCCAGCGCATTCGCGACGGCGATGGCGTTCTCGAAGGCGCCCTTGGTGAGGATGTCGCGGGGCCGCAGACCTGTTTGCAGCATGTTCATGACCGCCTCGCCGGCCCGACGCGCGTCGTCATCACGGCGGCGATCGACGGCCGGCGGCGAGGCCGACCCCGGTCTCGACAACCCCAGCGCCTCGCCGATCGAACTCATCGTGTTGGCCGTGAACATCCCGCCACACGCACCCTCGCCGGGGCATGCGTTGCGTTCGATAGCGGTCAGTTCGGCCTCGGTGATGGTGCCCGCAGCACATGCGCCCACGGCCTCGAACACCGACGTGATGTCCAGTGCCTGACCGTTCAGGTAGCCGGGCAGGGTCGAGCCGTTGTAGACGAACACCGCAGGCAGGTTGAGGCGGGCTATGGCCATCATCATCCCGGGCAGCGACTTGTCGCATCCACCGGTGGCGACCAACCCGTCCAGCCGCTCGCCATGGACCACGGCCTCGACCGAGTCGGCGATGATCTCGCGCGACACCAACGAAGCACGCATGCCCTCATGGCCCATCGAAATGCCGTCGGACACGGTGATGGTTCCGAACTCCAGAGCCACTCCGCCTGCGCTGCGCACGCCATCTTTGGCCGCCGCGGCCAGCCGCCTGATCGACAGGTTGCAAGGCGTTATCTCGTTCCAAGCCGACGCGACGCCGATCTGGGGCTTGTCCCAGTCGTCGTCGGTGAGGCCGACGGCACGCAACATGGCCCGAGAGGCAGCCTTTTGGACCCCGTCGGTTACGTCACGCGATCGAGGCTTGATGTCGATGGGGGTGTCGCTGGCGTTCATGCATCGAGGCTAACGGCCCCCAGGGGTGCTCGACCGGTCCGCGGCCGAAGCGATCGGCGAGATCGCGGACCCCACCGGCGTGGCACCCCAACGCCCACCGCTGCGACGTTGGCACAGACGATCATCGCCATTCCCAGCCATTCATGAGCCGAGGGAACCTGGGCCAGCAGCACCATCCCGCTGAGGGCCGCAAGTCCTGGCTGCATGCTCATGAGGACACCGAACAGCTTGGGTGGCACGGTTCGCAGCACCGTCAGATCCACCGCGTACGGAACCACCGAGGACAACACCCCAGTGCCGATGGCATAACACAGGGCTGGCCCCCACAGACGCCCGTGCCATGCCAGTTGAACCAGCACGGGCGTGTAGATCACCGCCGAGATTGCGGTGGCGACCGCAGGTGCCTGAAGGCCCTGCACCCGGCTGCCAACGACTCGGTTCAGCAGGATGTACGCGGCCCAGCACCCGGCCGCGAGCACCGCCAGCGCGAACCCCACAATGTCGGAAGAGCCGTCGGGCAGCACCAGTATATAGACACCTGCCGCCGCAAACAGTGCAATGGCGAGGTCGCGCTTGCTTCGCGACGCCAACAGCGACACGGCCAGGGGGCCGAGGAACTCGAGCGTCACCGCCAGCCCCAAGCCGACACGAGAGATCGCGGCGTACAACGAGAGGTTCATCGTCGACAGCACCGCGGCCAGCAACACAACTGGACCGAACTCTCGGCTGGTCCAGCGGGCCACCGGAGGTCTGGCGATAGACCACAGGGTGACCGATGCAACGATCTGGCGAATCCCGACCACCCCGGCAGGGCCCATCACCGGGAAGGCGTGAGCGCCAAGGGCCGCGCCGACCTGGTTGCTCGCTCCGCTGGCCACCAGGCGCACTACTTGGCCCCGCAAGTCACTTCGACTGGGTTCGGTCATCGGGTGAAGTATCGGGTCACCTGATTGATGCGTCCAATGCCTATTCGACACCAATTGATACGGTTGACGTATGGACTTGGAGCTCCGTCATCTTCGGGCGTTCGTGGCGGTGGCCGACGATGGGTCGTTCACGGCTGCTGCCGAACGGCTCCATTTCTCGCAGGCGACCGTGTCTCGTGCAGTTGCCGGTTTGGAGGCCGCTGTCGGGGGCCGGGTTCTGTGGCGAACCACTCGAGAGATCGGCCTGACCCCTCTGGGCCAGCGCATCCTTGGACCTGCCCGGCGCATTCTGGACGAGGCTGCATTCATCGCCCATGCGAACGAGCGCAGCGACGCCGACATTCGTATCGGCTATGCGTGGGCTGCACTGGGCCGCCACACGATCGATCTTCAACGACGCTGGACGGGTGAGTTCCCCGGCTCGGAGCTTCGATTCGTGCAGTCGTCGACCCCGACATCGGGCCTGGCCGAGGGCGAGGTCGACGCCGCTGTATTGCGCAGGACTGTCGACGACGAACGTTTCGAGGCTGTATTGGCCGGTGTCGAGCAGAGATTCGCCGCCCTGTCGACCACCGACCCTCTGGCCAGGCGCCGCAGCATCACCTTGGCCGACTTCGCGGATCGGGTGGTGGCGATCGACGACCGCACAGGCACGACAACGATCGACCTGTGGCCCGCCGATTGTCGCCCCTCACGAACCAGGGTTGTTCACGGCATTGAGGACTGGCTGACACTGATCGCCGCAGGTCCGGCAATTGGCATCACGGCAGAGGCAACAACCCACCAATACCCCCGCCCCGGCGTGAAGTATCGGCCGGTTCGCGACGCACAGCCGATTCCGGTCTGGCTGGCGTGGAGACGCGACGACCCGCCCGCCAACATCGACCAACTGGTTCGCCTGGTGTGCGAGGCATACACCAGGGCCTGAGCGCCGCAGTGTTCAGCGCGGTGCCAGGTCGGGGCGGAATTCCTTGGTGAACTTGCGGCGCTCCTGGTCGGGGATGACCATCGAGCGCCGGCGGGTCATGTCGAAACACAGATCGACACCCTCGATGACCGCCAACACGTCGCCCGTGGAGGTGTCGTAGGCCCAACTGATGTCGCGCTCGATCTTCTCGCCGACTTCGATGGTGGCGCTGAAGCTCTGGATCGGCGTGCCGATCGGCACCGGCTCGGGCCTGACCCACAGACGGGACTCCATCACAACGAAGGCGTAACGGCCCCCGTCTGGCAGGGTTCTGACCCACTCGCTGATCTCGTCGAGGCGCTCTCCGCCCCAAATGAGGTTGTTGGCCAACCAAGTCGGGACCGTGTCTGCGCCCATCGTGTCTTCGAGGTCGACCGTACGTGGACGGCGCACGGCGAGGCCGCTCTCGATCAACTCGTTCAGTGGCGGCGCGCTGGCCAGGCCGTCGGTCTCCAAGCGCAGGCTGCGGGGGCGCCCATAGTCGGGGAGGTCGACTTTGGGACCATCGGGTGACGGATGGTCGAGCTCGTGAACGAACGTGGCTGCCAGGTCGTTGTCGGCCCGGTTGCGAAGCTCGTGATATATCCGCAACCGGTCGCTGCCGCCGATCAGGCCACTGCGGACCTCGAGCTGGTTGCCCAGCATCTGCTCGTGGTGGTGGCGGGTATAGGCACTGCGCAGCTTGGGTTCGTCGAAGCCCATCTGCTGGCACATCGAGCGGGTTGCCGACATGGCGTTCATGCCGTAGTAGCGGACGTTCATGTGGCCGAGGTCGTCGATCTGGTCCTCGATCACCGTGCTGGAGTGGGTGACGGTCAACTGGGCGGGGGGCAGATTCACGCCGCACAGTTTGGCGCCCAAAGCGCACCATTGGCGACGCCGGCACGATCTGGAGGCGGGTTCTCACCCGATACCGGGGCAAAGCAGCCTCCAGATGGCGTCTCCGCGGGGACGCCTTTCTTCAGGCGAGGGCGTCGGCGAAGGTCTCGAGAGCGACCGTTGCGAAGGCGACCATGTTGCGCGATCGGTCGTCGTCGCCGGTGAGGTGGTGCCTGGTGACCGTCGACGGACCCCAGATTCCCACCCAAACGTGACCGGCGGGATCGCCGTAGGGGTTCCCGGAAGGCCCGGTGGCCCCACCCTCACCGATGCCCCACGTGGCACCCAGTCGGCGGGCAACCGACTCGGAGAGATAACGAACGAACGGCTCGCTGGCCCCGCGCAGGCCTGGTGGGGTCTCGATCTCGCCCGAGAGGAACCCCCGCGTCGCGTGCTGGGTATAGATGATCGACCCGCCGCGGAAGTACGCCGAGGCGCCAGGTCGAGCCAGCAGGGCCGTCGAGATCAAGCCCCCGCACGAACCCTCGGCAACGGCGACGGTCTCGCCCCGTTCTACGAGGCGGTCGCCGATTCGAGCACCAAGTTGCAGCAGTTCGGAGATGTCCATCGCCCGAGACTACGCAGCCGACTCTGTCGGCCAGGGAACGTTAATGTTCGCTTCAGGCTCCTGCTTAGACTGCCGAGCTGAAGGGGGCTTCGAACATGACGCGACGCAGGGCACTGGTAGTAGGCGGGACGGGCCCCACCGGTCCGGCCATCGTCAACCGCCTCTTGGCGGCAGGCTACGAGACCACCATCTACCACTCCGGGGCCCATGAGGTCGACTTCGATCGCGACGTCGAGCACTTGCACGGCGACAACCGCGATGGCGACGACATAGCGGCGAAGCTCGCTGGGCGAGAGTGGGAGGTCGCGATCTTGACCTCGGGACGACTGCGGGCCCTGGCCAATGAACTGGCCGGCAGATGCAGTCGGCTGGTTGGCATCACTGGTCAGCCGGTGTACCGGGGCGCCGTGGTCCCTACGCCTGAGGGTTTGATTGCTCTGCCGGTGCCCGAGTGGGCCGAGCGCCAAAGCGACAGGCCTGACTACACCGGGAAGGTCGCCGCGGGTGAGGACCAGCTCATGCAACAGCATGGTCGTGGCGATTTCGAGGCGGCCATCGTCCGATATCCGGGCGTCTACGGGCCACGCGGACCGCTGGCGCACGAATGGGCGGTAGTGAAACGGGTACTGGACGATCGACCCGCCATGATCATGCCCGGGGCCGGGACGTCCTACTTCCAACGGGGCTACGCGGAGAACCTCGGTCAGCTGGTATTCCTTGCCGCGACCCGGCCCGAAGCAGCGGGAGAGGCGTTCAACGGAGCCGACGAGCGAGTGCTGAACGCCCGTCACGTAGCGCAGTTGATCCTCGCTGAGCTGAACCACGAGATGGATCTCGTGGGCGTCCCCGCCGAGTTCTGCCGGGGGTTCTACCCGCTGGCGCAGAAGTCCAGCCTGATCCTCGACATGTCCAAGGCTCGAACCCTGCTGGGGTACCGCGACGTCGTCGATCCCGAGACAGCAACTCGTCTCACCGCCCGCTGGCTTGCCGAGCACCGACCGACCGATGTGGCGCCCGCCTTCGCCGGGAGCTTCGACTATGAGGCCGAAGATCGGATCATCACATCCTGGAAGGCCGCAACCGCCGATCTCGCCTGACTACCGGGCTCAGACGTTAGGGCCTTCGGAGCGAATGCGTTCTACGTCGGCCATGGCATCGCGCAAGCGGTCGATCCAGTCGCCCTGATGCTGGCCGACCAGGCGCACGCACCAAGCCAGCGCGTGTGATCGCGACCTGGCGACCCCCGTCTCTACAAGGGTGTCGAGCACCAGGCGCTCGTCGATGCGAAGCCTTGTCATGACCGGAACCGATGTGGTCGTGAACCGCATCTGAACATCGCCGATCTCAACGGCCCACGAGACCTTGCGCTGCCAGAAGTCCTCGGCCGCGAGGGCTATGGAGATGCGATCGGCCTTGGTATCGGCACGGAACTTGGTGGCCACCGCCTCGTGCTCGGCGCGCCCGGCGTCGCTGCCGGTTGCCAGCGACCCGACCACCAAGATCTCGTCCTTGTCGACCAGCGTTCGCACCGGAGCCGAGAACCAGCCCTCGGGCACTCGCCTGTTGAACCAGGCGGCGACTTCATCTGAAAGCGAGTTCTGCTCGTTCATGGAGGGCCTCCGGGGCTCGGCCAGTGGAATCTTGGCTCGTATATCTACAATTACATGATTACATCATTACTTGGCAAGAGACATTGCCGCGGAAGGAGCCATCCGATGACCTCGACGAAGTCCCAGATTCTTCCCGTCCTTCCCCTCCCGAACGGCGTCGTGTTGCCCGACATGGTCGTCACCGCCGCCCTCGAATCCGAAGAGGCGCGCCTGGCCGCCGAGTCTGCGACCGAAGGCAATCTGTTGCTCGTGCCCCGGATCGAAGGGCGATTCGCTCGGGTTGGCGTGGTGGCCCGCATCGAGAACACGGGCAAGTTGCCGGACGGTACTGCGGCGATCACGCTTCGAGCCGAACGGCGGGTTCGTGTCGGCTCGGGTGTTGTCGGCTCGACCAACGCGCTCTGGGTCGAGGCCGAGACGGTCGAGGACCGACCCATCACCGACACCGACAGAGCGCTGGCCATCAGCTACAAGGCAGCGGCGACAGCCCTGCTCGAACGCATCGGCGGAGCGCGCATGGCTGCGGCGATCGACGGGATCGACTCGCCAGGTGCGCTGGCCGACTCGATCGGCTACTGGCCCGAGCTCAACCTCGATCAGCGGCTTGAGCTGCTGGAGACCATCGACGTGGGTGAACGGCTGAAGAAGGCCCTGAACTGGGTCGAGGAAGCTCTAGCCGAGGTCAAGGTGCGACAGGAGATCAATCAGAGGGTCACCGGTGAGCTCGACGACGCGCAGCGCAAGGCGGTGCTTCGGCGCCAACTACAAGCGATCAGGGCCGAGCTCGGCGAAGACGGCGAAGACGGTGACCAGTTGGGCGAACGCCTCGCGGAGCTGGAACTTCCCACAAACGTCCGCGAGGCGGTCGACAAGGAGCTCGCCCGCCTCGAGCGCATCGGTGACGAATCGATGGAGGCGTCGTGGATCCGCACCTGGCTCGAGGTGGTGGCCGACATCCCGTGGTCCGAAACCGACGACGAGCGCATCGATCTCGCCGAGGCACGCCGCATTCTCGACGCCGACCACACGGGTCTGGAACAGGTGAAGGAGCGACTGGTCGAACACCTGGCCGTACGTAAGTTACGGAGCGAGCGCGGCGTGTCGACCGAGGGCCGCAAGCACGGAGTGATCCTGACACTTGTGGGCCCGCCGGGTGTTGGCAAGACCAGCCTGGGCGAATCGGTGGCCAGTGCACTGGGTCGCAAGTTCGTGCGCATGGCTCTGGGCGGAATCCGCGACGAGGCCGAGATACGAGGTCATCGGCGGACCTACGTTGGGGCACGGCCCGGGCGTCTGGTCAGGGCGCTGACCGAGGCCGGCTCAATGAACCCGGTGATCTTGCTCGACGAGGTGGACAAGGTCGGCGGTGACTGGCGTGGTGATCCTTCGGCCGCACTTCTCGAGGTGCTCGATCCAGCCCAGAATCACTCGTTTCGGGATCACTACCTCGAGTTCGAGCTCGATCTATCAGACGTTGTGTTCATCGCCACCGCCAACGTGCTCGACACGATTCCCGGCCCGCTGCTCGATCGTATGGAGATCATCGCGCTCGACGGGTACTCCGAACACGAGAAGGCTGCGATCGCCAAGACTCATCTGCTGCCGCGCATCCTTCAGCGAAACGCGTTGCGAGAAGACGAACTGGTGCTCGAGGACGGCGTCGTGGGTAGGGTCGCCGCCGACTGGACCCGCGAGGCGGGTGTTCGCCGCCTCGAGCGACTGCTCGACAAGCTGGTGCGCAAGGCGGTGACACGCCTGGCTGCCGGCGAGTCGGCGCCGATCCGGATCGGTGAGGGTGATCTGCGCGAGATCCTCGGCAACGCCGTTCCGCGCGACGAGACGGCCAATCGAATCGATCGGCCAGGAATCGCAACCGGTCTGGCTGTCACGGGCGCCGGCGGCGACGTCTTGCTTGTGGAGACGGCCATCGTCGATGGTGACGGCGAGCCGCTGCTCACCGGCCAGCTGGGCGATGTGATGAAAGAGTCCGCGGCAATAGCTCGCTCCGTTGCGTCGTCAGCCGGCGAGAGCTTCGGTGCCTCTGCTCGCGACGGGCGGCTGCATATCCACTTCCCGGCCGGGGCGACCCCAAAGGACGGCCCTTCGGCCGGCATCACGATGACGACAGCCCTGGTCAGCCTGATGTCGGGCCGCAAGGTGAGGTCGGATGTGGCTATGACAGGCGAGGTGAGCCTGGGCGGCAGAGTGCTTCCGATCGGCGGGGTAAAGCAGAAACTGTTGGCCGCCCACCGATCCGGAATCGGCACCGTCGTACTTCCCGAGGGCAACCGCGGCGACGTCGACGATGTGCCTTCGGAAGTGGCGGAACAACTCGACATCCGCTTCGTTTCCAGGATCGAAGACGTACTCGAGGTGGCTCTGACGCCTGCCACCTAGGCCCGCTGGCCAACCGCAGATGCAGGAGCGTTGCGCG
The DNA here is from genome assembly GCA_041394185.1 of Acidimicrobiales bacterium. Lineage (NCBI taxonomy): Bacteria > Bacillati > Actinomycetota > Acidimicrobiia > Acidimicrobiales > Acidimicrobiales bacterium. The sequence goes on along the minus strand of JAWKIQ010000002.1, from coordinate 977,539 downwards.
GAACGCAAGACGCCAACGACCGCGGCGAAGGCCTTGGTCGGATTTGTGGAGCTGATGGGACTCGAACCCACGACCCCCTGCTTGCAAAGCAGGTGCTCTAGCCAGCTGAGCTACAGCCCCTCACGGGAACCACGATGGTACCGGACTGTGCACCCACATCGCGCAGATCTGGCTCAGGTCGACGGCGTCAACTTCCGATGGAGGGGCATGGTTCGTCCCGCTCTCGCCATCCGCCGCCACTGGCACCGGTTGACCACGCTCAGCGCCGAGCGTGGGGAGGAGTTCATACCGATCGACCTCGAGGCGATATTGAGCAGCCTCCAGTTGAACCAACGCCAGAACCTGGCGCTGCTGGTGGCCTGCCACCAGAGCGCCCGACCCGTCCGCGTCAGCGCGTACGGGGCCTGAGAGAGGACCTGGCGACCGACCCTAGAGCGGGTCGGCGGCCTTGTCGGCGTCGAGCTGACGCCAAGCCGCATTCCTCAGTTCGGCGTCCGACCAGATGTCGATGACGGTGCGGGCCAACGCCTTGGCCCCGTCGACAACGGCCCGGTCTGCTGCCTCTGACGCCGCCGCAGCTGCGAACGCCCGCTCGTGAATGGCCACACCCTCGGGCGCCAGGGCGATGACCGGGTGAATCGAAGGAAAGTTGCGGCTGACCACACCCATGTCGGTGCTGCCGAACACGTTGCCCGTGGCCGGCCCAGGACGAACTGGGCTTCGACCGATCGACTGTGAGTTGGCCACGTATCGCTCGACCAGCACGGCATTGTCGAGCACCTGCGAGCCGATGCGAGGCTCGGTCATTTCGACCTGGCAACCGGCCGCCATGCCACCGGCCTCGAGGCAGGCGATCATCCGAGGCAACAGGTCCTTGACCGACGAGACCGACGCGCCCCTGCACACCCATCGGATCGAAACCCGCTCGGGAATGACGTTGGACCTGGTGGGCACCTCCTGGAACGCACCGTGAATGCGCTGGTCGGGAGCCATCTGCTGACGCAGCGCGCTGATGTTGTTGTAACCGTTGATCGCCGCGTCGAGTGCGTTGCGCCCGAGCCAAGGTGCTGACGCGGCGTGCGAGGCGTGGCCGTGATAGGTGACCAGCACCACGCCCACAGCCAGGGTGGTCATGCGGTCTAGTTCGCGGTCGCCCGGATGCACCATGAGGGCCGCGTCGACACCCTCGAACGCCCCGTCGTCGAGCATGAGCCCCTTGCCGTTGCCGCCCTCCTCGGCGGGCGTGCCGAGCAACCGCACCCGGCCACCGGCCGCCTCGGCCAACGCGGCCGCCGCCAACCCGGCGCCGAGACCCGCAGTGGCGATGACATTGTGGCCACACGCATGGCCGATGTTCTCGAGGGCGTCGTACTCGCAGCAGACGGCCACGATGGGGCCCTCGGAACCAGCATCGACCCTGAAAGCGGTGTCGAGCCCGTGGGCGTGCCGAACCACCTGCAAGCCCTCGGCCGCGATGGCGTCAGTGAGCACCTGATGGGCATGATGCTCTTCGAACATCAGCTCGGGATGTGCGTGTAGGTCGTGGCTCAGCTCGACCAGCACCGGCGCCAAACGGTCGACCTCGGCGTCGGCCCTGGCCTTCAGTTCTTCGACCGATGCTCCGGCCATGGTGCTAGTCCTCCTCGTAGGCGCGCCAGTCTTGGCCGCCTCCGTGAACGTTGATCTTCTCGCCGGTGACATACCCGGCCTCGGCCGAGACGAAGAACTTGACGACCCTGGCGATGTCTGCGGGCGTACACACATGGCCGAACGGCATTATGCGATCGAGTTCGTTGATGTCGTCGACGCCCACGACCGCCTTGGCCAGCCGCGAGCCCATGTCGGTGGCGACCAGACCAGGTGCCACCACGTTGACGTGCATGCCATGCGGCCGTTCTTCTTTGGCCAACGTGAACGCCAACGACTCCATGGCCGCCTTGCCCATCGAGTAGGGGGCGCCGTTGGCGCCGTGGCTGAGGGTGGCGACCGACGAGATGAACACCATGTCGGAACGTGGGTTCTCACGCATGTACGGAATGGCGACGCTGGCCAGATGGTGTGGACCCAGCGCATGGGTGGCCATGACCCTCTGCAACTCGGCGGCGTCGGTCTTGACGACGGGCAGGCCCCGGCTGGCGATGCCACCGTTCTGGATCAAGATGTCGAGCTTGCCGAAATCGGCAACCACCTGACCGACCATGCGCTCGTTGTCTTCGGGTTCGGTGACCGACCCCTGATAGGCCTTGGCGCGGCCCCCGGCAGCCTCGATGGCAGCCACGGTTTCGTTGGCCGCCTCTTCGTCGCGTCGATAGTTGACAGCTACCGCGGCACCGGCCTGGGCCAGCATCTCGGAGATTCCCCGCCCGATGCCACGACCGCCTCCGGTGACCAGAGCTACGCGCCCTTCGAGACTCATCGACTACCCCCAGACTCGTCTGACAACTGACCGCCGAACCTAGTGGCGTTGGACACATGGGAATAAATGACGCGACCAATCGGCTGGCAGTAGCGTCCCAGCGGGGACCTCACAAGGAGACACGAAAGAAAATGAAAAACCTGCTCGCCGAATTCCGCGAATTCGTTGACAAGGGCAACATCGTCGACGCCGCCGTCGGCCTGATCCTGGCGTTGGCGTTCAAGCCAGTGGTCGATTCGTTGGTAAACGACGTCATCATGCAGGTCGTCGCTGCAATCTTCGGACAGCCCGACTTCTCGGCGCTGTCGATCCACTGGGGTGACCCCGTCAGCGTCGACGAGTTCGGTCGCACGATCTATGACGGTGGCCAGATCTTCTACGGCAGCTTCATCAACACCGTGATCTCGTTCCTGATCATCGCGTTCATCGTGTTCTTGATGGTCAAGGCCTACAACAACTTCAAGCGGTCCAAGGAAGAAGAGGCTGCCGAAGAGGCCGGCCCCAGCGAGATCGATCTGCTGACCGAGATTCGCGTTTCTCTGAAGAAGTGAGCCCCGCGGCGGTCTAACTTGGGCGCTCCGCCACCGCAGGAGAGCCCCGTGCAGATCGCCGTATTCGGATTCGCTCCGACCATCGAAGCCCTGACCCATGAGCTGAAAACGACTCGCGGTCAGGGCTTTGCTTCTTACTGGATGCCCCAGATCTTTGGCCTGGATGCCCTGACGGCCCTGGCGGTGGCCGCGCGCGAGGTGCCCGACATCGAGGTGGGCACCTCGGTGATTCCCACCTATCCGCGGCATCCGATGATGCTGGCCCAGCAGGCTCTGACCACCCAGCAGGCCATCGGTGGACGGCTGGCACTGGGCATCGGCTTGTCTCACAAGCCCGTGGTCGAGGGTATGTGGGGCTATCCGTTCGACAAGCCGGTGCGGCACATGCGTGAGTACCTGAGCGCCCTGGTTCCACTGCTGCGCGACAAGCGAACGTCATTCGGGGGCGAGACCATCGTCAGCCGCGGCCAGATCGAGGTCGAAGCGCCCGCCCCGCCAGTGCTGGTGGCCGCGTTGGGGCCCCAGATGCTGAAGCTCACCGGCCAGATGGCCGACGGCACCATCACCTGGATGGTCGGGCCGCGCACCCTGGCCGAACTGACCGTGCCGACGATCTGCGAGGCGGCCCAGGCTGCCGGTCGGTCTGCGCCCCGTATCGTCGCAGGGGTGCCAATTTGTGTGACCGAACAGCCCGACGCGGCCCGCGAGCGGGCCGCGCGCGACTATGCGGACTACGGTCAGCTGCCCTCGTACCGTGCGATGCTGGACCACGAGGGTTTGGGCGGGCCCCAAGACCTGGCCCTGATCGGAACTGCCGACGAGGTCGCGTCCCGAATCGAGACCTTCCGAGAGGCCGGCGTCACCACACTTGCGGCGTCGGAGTTCGGTTCGCCGGACGAGCGAGCGGCGACCAGACAGTTGCTGGTCTCACTTCTATGACCCGACCTGCGCGCCTCATATCGACCACCGAAGGCCGCAGCGACGAGGCCTTCGCTTCCGTCGACTGGCTCTTGTTGGTGGGCATCAGCCTCACCTGGGGTTCGTCGTTCCTGTTCATCTCGATGGGGCTCGACGCATTCGACCCCGGCGTGATCACCCTTGCAAGGGTGGCATTTGGAGCCGCCACGCTGGCTCTGCTGCCCAGGTCGCGAGTGCCGATCGATCGCGAAGACATGCCAAGGGTGGCCCTGTTGTCGGCGACGTGGATAGGCATACCGCTGACGCTGTTTCCGATAGCCCAGCAGTGGATCGCCAGTTCGGTTGCGGGAATGCTGAACGCGTTCATGCCCGCGTTGACGGCCGTTGTCGCTTCGGTGTTGTTGAGGCGCCCGCCAGGGCCCCGCCAGCGCATGGGGATAACGGCGGGGTTCGCCGGCGTGGCCTGCATCAGCCTGCCGACCATCGGCGAGGGCGACACCGCCTGGCTGGGGGTTTTGCTGGTGCTCGCCGCTACCGCCTGCTACGCAGTTTCGGCCAACATAGTCACACCCCTGCAGCACAAATACGGGTCTTTGCCGGTGCTGGCACGGGTGCAAGCCCTGGCCGCTCTGCTGGTGCTGCCCTACGGCATCTACGGACTGCCCAGATCGAACTTCGAATGGCCTTCGATGCTGGCCGTGGCAGCCCTTGGGGTCATCGGAACCGGCCTGGCCTACAGCGCATTCGGAACCCTGATCGGCAACGTCGGCGCAACGAGGGCGTCGGTGGTGACCTACCTGATTCCTGTCGTGGCGGTGGTACTGGGCGTGCTCGTTCGCGATGAGAGCATTGCCGCTCTTGCCATAGTGGGATGCTGCCTGGTGTTGACCGGTGCCTGGCTGAGCAGCCGGCAGGGTCACTGACCGGGCTTACCCCACTCCTGCGGATCAGTGCAGGTCTTGCTGTGAGATCTTCACGCAGTTGCGGCCGGCCGACTTGGCCTCGTACAAGGCTGCGTCGGCTGCCGCCATGAGCTTCTCGGCGTCTGCCATGTCGGTGGGTGCCGACATCACGGCACAACCGAATGAGGCCGTGATGGTGAGAATGCCCTGTTCGGTCTCGACCTCGATCAATTCGACCAGCTTGCGAAGACGCTCTGCCGCTTTGGCCAGCTCCTCTGAAGTCGCCAGCGGTGCCAGCATCACGAACTCTTCGCCGCCGTAGCGGGCGATGGTCTCCTCGGTGCGAGATGCGGCCTTGAGCACCGAACCCATCTCGCGCAACACCTCGTCGCCGATCCCATGGCCGTAGGTGTCGTTGACGTTCTTGAAGTGGTCGACATCGATCATCACGACGCCCATCGGCTTGGCCAGGCTGTCGGCGGCACGAATGCGAAGCCGCATCTGCTGCTCGAGGATCTCGTCGAAGGCCCTGCGATTGGGAAGGCCGGTGAGCGAATCACGCAGTGCAGCCTGCTCGAGCTCGCGGTTGACGGCTTCGAGGCTTTCGCGGCGATCACGCTCGTGGCGCAGTTCGACATCGGCCGCCAGGGTCAACTCGATCAGTTGCGTCCTGGCGCCCGCCACGATCGCGGCCTGGTCGGTCTCGCTGACCTCGAGCTGCAGCTGGCTCGCCAGCTCGAGGATGGGCTCCTGCAGCTCGTCCAGCAGCTCGTCGGCCTGGTCACCCGTCAGCCCCACCGCGTTCGCGTCTGCCAAGACCTCGCGTAGCACGTAGCCACTGTCTTCGCCGGCCTGGAACATCTCGGCGATCTTGACAGCGAACTGGACGATGCAGCCGATCTGGGCCTCCTCGTCCGAGCTCAGATCGGACGCCTCGACGGCTGACAGTGCGTTCGTGAACAACTCGGGCAGCTCCCACTTGCGAAGGAGCTCCTCGGTGACGTCTCGAGAGTTGACCCCGAAGCTGCGGTCTTCTGCATCGTTGGTGGGCCAGCCGTGTGCCTGCTCGACCAGTGCCTCATATTGCTCGGAAGCCGATCGGGCCAGCAGGACTCGACCCAGGTCCGAGACCAACCCGGCAAAGAATGCCTCTTCCTGTAGCTCGGGCAGGACGCGGGCTGCGACGGCCTTGGCCGCAACCGCCGCTGTTACCGAGCGAACCCAAAAGACCCCCAGCCTGAGGCCGCCGATCTGGCCGGTAGTGGGCATCGTTCGAGTGATCGAAAAAGCCAGTGCGAGGGTGACGACGCTGCGGACGCCTACCTGAGCCACCGCGCGGTCGAGCGAGGTCACCTCACGCGCGCGGCGATACATCGGGCTGTTGGCGGCTGCGATGACCTTTGCCGTCAAAGCCGGGTCCATCGACACCGCATCGACGAGTTCGCTGAGACCCGCCTCGGGGTTGCGGTTGACCTCGAGGATGTGCAGCAAAACCGTGGGAGGCGTCGGGACGTCCTTGGAATTGACGATCTTGTGTATGTCGACGGCTGCGACCACAGCGCACTCTCCCTTCCACAAACGGGTCGGCACTATGGGTTCAGAGTTGAATGCCCCGATGAAGATTTAGGAAATCGGCTTCGGGCAACTCAGACCGTGACCGGAACCCGCTCGACCAGAGCTGACTCGACCACCACGTACTCGCCGTCGTCATCGGCCGACGCAAAGGGAGCGAACAAGGCGTCCCATCGCTGGCTCCAGAGTGCCGTTGACCGGACGGTGTCTGCCGCAGCCTCGCCCATCTCGCGCAGACCCTGCTGATCGGCCAACAACATCGGCACCAGTTGAACGACGTCGGCGTCACTGACGAAGGTGGCGATGTCGGATCCCGGTGAGAAGACCGAGCTGATTCCGCCGCGCTCGAGCGTCAGCGTCGGGGTCGCGACGGCGGCGGCGTCGAGAGTGCACTGAGACACCGGCGCTTCCCAAGCCGAGATCTGGGCGAGCGCCTGGCTCGACACGTGGGCAGGCAACTCGAGATGCAGCGCTGCGCCCGCCAAGACGTTCCCCAACTCAGAGTGGGCAACCCGACCAAACGAGTGCTCGACCAGGTCGGGGTGGAGGCTCCAGCCAGATCCGTAAAGCCGCACGGAGACGCCGGCCTCGAGGACCATGCGGGCGATGTCGGCGCCGCGATCATCGGGTTCACCGATGATCACCACACCGTCGCGCCGCTCGGGTTCGATCGCCCGATCGAGCATCGAGGGTTCGACGGCCGGCGCCAGCATCGAAAGGCGATAGCTGCCGTAGGGGGCAAGGCGTTGATAGACGGACGGATCGCACACCGTCGTGAGGTCGTACTCGGCCAACGCCTCTTCGACGTCATGGTGACGGGTGACGGCATCGGCGAACACGGTCGACGTGTGGACAGCTACGGCCACGGTGCCCGTCTCGGCGGTGGCCAAGCGAACCTGGCGAGCAGACAGATCGCCCGGGGTGGGAACGTGCACCAGGATGTGCGGTCCATAGGTGTGGAGGAGATGGCGCAGCGCGCCCTCGGCATCAGACCTGATGAACCCGGATTGGCCAACAGCCACCGGATCGAAGGTGATGACCTCGTGGCCCAGTTCGCGAAGCGACCCGACGACATGTGCCGACACGGCGCTTCTCGGATCTGCGGCCCCGCGGCCGCACACCAAAACACGCATTAGTTTCCTCCCAACAGGCTGTGATCTCGAAACGAGGCCTGGCTGGTGGCGCCGAATCGAGCGCCACCAATGAGTACCGCGTTCCAAGTCATGACGGGGTGACCAATCGAGAACTTTTCTCGCCTACCGTGCCCGGGCCCGCACCGAGGGTGACGAGTTCGGTCCGAACGAAGATCTGCTCGACCCCGTTCTGGTCGGGTCGACGGACTAGACCGCCTTCGGTGGATCGCAGGGCGGTCAGCGCCTCCGACCAGGCCGCAGGCTCGGGGCGACACGCATCGGGCAGCAGCACCGACTCGCTTCCCCAGCACCAACGCAAGCCGTCGGCCAGCGGATCGGGTTCCGAGCCGGGGCTCATCGGAACCCTCAACACCAGGCCGCCCAGGGTGTCCAAGAGGTCGGCCAGGTCGGGGTCGTGTCCGGTGTCGATCACTATCAGCTGCGGCGCCTCGCGATCGGGCGCTGCGTCGAGCACCCGATGCAGGCACTCGAGCGTCGAGGCCCCCTCTCGACCGACGACCACCACACTGAGCGACGGACGGTCAGGCCTTTCGAGGAGCCTGCCCGACCGGGCCCAAGATGCTGCCAAGCCGTCGGAACGACCCGCAACCCGCTGCCACTGGGCTATCTCGAGATCTTTCGGAAATGCCGGGGCCGGCAGACACGCCTGGGGCAGCCACGCCGGGTGCATGGCCCGCACGATGCGGTCGACATCTTCGACCCATCCTCGCCAGATGTCGGGCGACACATCGCGGCCGGGAAGCAGCCGCGACCGAGCCGGGCTGACGAATCGGCGGTCTACCCCCAGCGCTCGCCCGGAGGCGGTGTGAGACACCAATACATCTGCAACGCCGACCCCAGTCCAGAAGACGGTTTCGTGATGATTGACGACCACAACCGGCGGTCGCGATCGCCAACCGGCAAGGGCGAGGGTCATCTCGACCGCCTGGGGTTCGGTGTGCAAGAACACCACCTCGGCCTCGTCGATCTTGCGCCTCAGCTCAGCGGCCCGAGCCAGTGGGTTGGTCGAGGGTTCGACGATGACCACCTCGGAGTGGTCAGCGGCCACCAGTTGCATCTTTTCGGCAATGTCGAAGACCGGCCCAGGCGCAGCGACGTCTACCAGGTGTATGTGACCACATCTGGGAACCTCGCTGGTGGCGACGGAGATGGTGCCTCCGAGCTGAATCAGCATGCGCTCGAGGTCGGGGTGAGCGAACCAGCCTGGATGGTGGCGCGAGGCGAAGTCGGCGGCCATGGCACCAAGCGCTGCTGCCGCTTCGTGGCGACCCCTGACGATGGCTGTTTCCATGCGGACCAGCAGATCGCCGAAGGCCTCTCGGTGGAGTTCGATGCTCGCAAGCTCGCCGGTGGGCACGGTCACCGTTGAGAAGTCGACCCGAGGGGCTCCGACTTCAGTGGCCGAGCCCGGTTGAAGCGGGGGTTTGGGGCACAGCGGCCACCAGCGGCCGAGATGTGTCGACGAGACCGCCGGACAGAAAAGCGATCACTCGACATTTCTCCTCACAATCGCGCAGAGGGTGACCGATGGAAGGAGGGCCGACACGGATGTCGGTGCGAATCGCAGTACAGGAGGTCACAAGAAGTGACGCGAATCAATCAGAACATTTCGGCGTTCAACGCCTTCCGCAACCTCTCGACGACCAACAGCAGCATGGGTAAGTCGCTCGAGAAGTTGTCGTCGGGCTTCCGGATCAACCGGGCCGCCGATGACGCAGCAGGACTCGTCAAGTCCGAGCGTCTGCGCTCTGAGATCAACGGCACTCGTCAGGCCATCTCCAACGCTCAGGACGGCATCAGCTTCGTCCAGACCGCTGAAGGTGCACTCAGCGAGGTCCACTCGATCCTTCAGCGCATGCGCACCCTGGCGGTTGACGCGGCCAACACCGCGACCTCCGACGGCAGCGCCCAGCAGGCTGAAATGGACGAGCTCCTCGCCGAGCTCGACGCCATTGGCTCCCGCTCGACGTTCGCCGGCAACCAGGTGTTCCAGGACTATGGCACCACCTCGCTGACCTTCCATGTTGGCGCCAACAACGGCGCCACCAACCGGATGGCCATCAGCGACGACCTGACGCTTACCTCGGCTGACGTCTTCAGCACCGACATCTCTGGTGTCGATCTGACGTCGGACGCCGACGGCGCCATCTCCACTCTGGACAATGCCATCGATTCGGTCTCCGACATCCGGTCGACCCTCGGTGCTACCCAGAACCGTATGGAGCACACCATCGCGAACCTCCAGGTCGCACAGGAGAACCTGTCGGCCTCCGAGAGCCGCATCCGTGATACGGACATGGCCATGGAGATGGTGTCGTTCACACGCCACCAGATCATGGCTCAGGCCGGTACCTCGATGCTCGCCCAGGCGAACGCATCGCACCAGTCGATCCTGTCACTGCTCTGACGTAGTCTCGCATCGCGTCTCAAACGGCGGATCGCCCTTCTGGGCGGTCCGCCGTTTGTGCTTTTTGCACCGCCACGAGAAATTTCTGGATTTGTTTGGCACAAATGCTTGCCTGATATCGACCCCCGTCGACGAACTCCCTCGGAGCCGGACGGAATCGGCTCGAACACGTCACACGGAGGTGTGTGTTGAGAATCAACCAGAACATCGCGGCGTTCAACGCCTACCGGAACTTGTCCGGCACCAACATCTCGATGGGCAAGACCCTCGAGAAGTTGTCGTCAGGCTTCCGGATCAACCGTGCCGCAGACGATGCGGCCGGCCTCGTCAAGTCCGAGCGGTTGCGCTCTGAGATCAATGGCAGCCGCCAAGCGATCCAGAACGCCCAGGACGGCATCAGCTTCGTGCAGAACGCCGAAGGCGCCCTCAGCGAGGTCCACGCAATGCTGCAGCGCATGCGGACCCTGGCAATCGATGCCGCCAACACCGCTACCTCTGACGGCGTTCCGCAGCAGGCAGAGATCGACGAGCTCCTCGCCGAGCTCGACGCCATCGGTGCCCGCTCGACGTTCGCCGGCAACCAGGTGTTCCAGGACTACGGCACCAGCTCGCTCACGTTCCACGTGGGCCCCAACGCCGGCGCCATCAACAAGATGGAGATCACCGACGACCTGACCATGGCTTCGAACACCGTGTTCAGCGTCGACATCTCAGCGATCGACGTCACCACAGACGCCGACTCGGCCATCACCACGATCGACAACGCCATCTCGGCTGTGTCGGACATCAGGTCTGTTCTGGGCGCCACCCAGAACCGCATGGAACACACCATTGCCAACTTGCAGGTCGCACAGGAGAACCTGTCGGCCTCCGAGAGCCGCATCAGGGACGCCGACATGGCCCTCGAGATGGTTGCGTTCACCCGCCACCAGATCATGGTCCAGGCCGGCACGTCGATGCTTGCCCAGGCAAACGCCCAGCCACAGTCGATCCTGTCGCTGTTGGGCTAGGCGAAGCTCGCTCGCCGGAACGATCCCCTTGAATAGGGGCGCGCTCCGCCGACGGGAGACCAGCGGCTCGACCGGGTCCTGCACCCACCGGCGCGTGAACACGACGCCGGAGTGCGGAAAGCAACGAAGCATGATCGGACAAGCGAGGCAGAGTGCGCGCTGAGTACGTACGACAATCGGTGACAACGGCGAGCCCTGCTCGTCTCATCACGATGCTGTATGACCGGCTACTGCTCGGCCTCGACAGATCGCTGGCAGCACTGGACACGGGCAAAGACCCGTCGACGGTTCACGCCGAACTCGTGAGAGGACAATTGATCCTCGACGAGCTCCGATTCTCACTCGATCACGAGGCTGGAGGCGAGATAGCTGCCAACCTGCGTGACTTGTACGACTACTGCTACGAGACCATGGTCAAAGCCAATGTCGAGAAGTCGGGCGATGGTCTGGTGACCGTCCGCCAGATCATCGGCGAGCTTCGCGACGCCTGGTACCAGGGGGTCGAGCAGGCTCAGGCCTGACGACCCTTAATCAACTGCGACTCCGGTCGACCATCCCACCGAATTCGGATTGCACCGACCACCAAGAGGGTGTCGGGCCGAATCTAGGGAGGGAACCCGGATGCGCATCAACCAGAACATCTCGGCATTCAACGCCTTTCGCAACCTGACCACCAGCAACGCGACCCTCGAGCGCTCGTTCGAGCGTTTGTCGTCTGGTGAGAAGATCAACCGAGCAACCGACGATGCCGCAGGCCTCGTGCGCTCGGAAGGTCTGCGATCGGCGATCAGCGGCACCAAGCAGGCCACCGTCAATGCCCAGGACGCTGTCAGCTTCCTGCAGACGACCGAAGGTGCCCTGGGCGAGGTGCACTCGGTGCTTCAGCGGATGCGAACCCTCGCAATCGATGCCGCGAACACCGCTGGGACAGACGGAACCCCCCAGCAGACCGAGTTGGATGCCCTTCGCGACGAGATCTTGTCGATCGAACAGCGAACCCGGTTTGCCAACGTGCAGGTGTTTCGCGACCTGTCGGCCGATCCGCTGGTGTTCCACATCGGCGTCGGATCCACCACAGGCGACGAACTGTCGATCTCTCGCGACCTCCGGCTCGACCCGACCATCCTGGCGGGTGGTGGTCTCGACGCCGTCGACCTCTCGGTCGATGCTGACGGCGCTATCGGTGTCATCGACCTGGCCATCGAAGAAGTCTCATCGATGCGAAGCGACCTGGGCGCAGCCACCGGTCGTCTGGAACACGTCATCGACAACCTGCTGGTGGCCCAGGAGAATCTGACCGCGTCCGACAGCCGGATCCGCGATACCGACATGGCGCTAGAGATGGTCAAGATGACCAGCAGCCAGATCTTGTCCGAGGCCGGCACCGCAATGCTGGCTCAGGCCAACGTAATGCCCCGCACCGTCGCACAGCTGCTCCAGCAGTGACCACGATGAGTGATTTCGATCCGGTGAAATACCACAAAAGCGGTCAAGGCGGCCCTGACGCCTGCCGATTGGAACTTCACCTCTAGTAGAAGACCTCAACGGCGATGGTTTCACCAACGGTTTCGTTCAGTGGAATAGCGTCTGGGCTTGACACAGGCGCATTGATCGACAGTCTCATGACGGTCGAGCGCGCCCCGATCTCACGGATGCAAGCTCGGCGTCAGGAGTACGACCAGAAGCTTGCTGCCTGGACCTCTATCACCAGCAAGGTCTCAGAACTGCGAACCAGCACCGATGCTCTGCGCTCGGTCAGCGACTTCAACAGCTTCGTCAAGGTCAAGAGCGGAAACGAGGACGCACTCAGCGTCTCGATCACCGGTACTCCCCCCGCGTCGGGCGTGAACGTGACCGTCAACCAGTTGGCCGCCAACCACCAGGTCGCCACCGGCGCCGGATTCGGGGCGCGCGACACCCTCGTGGGAGCGGGGTCGTTCTCGATATCCACCTCCGAAGGTGACATCGACATCACGACCGATTCCAGCACCACACTGGAGGGACTGGCTCAGCAGATCAACAGCGCCAACGGCAAGGTCACCGCCTCGGTCATAGAGGTGGGCATGAACGACCACCGGCTGCTGCTGACCGCCAAGGACAGTGGGCTCGATTCGCAGTTCACCATGACGAGCGACCTGGGCGGGTTTGCCTCGTCGGAGGTGCTGACGACCGGAGCCGACGCGAAGATCCGTATCGGAGATCCGGTCACGGGGCTCGAGGTCACCAGGTCCTCCAACACCTTCGACAACGTCATGGACGGTGTGAGCTTCGAGGCCAAGCAGGTAACCACCGAGCCGGTGCGCATCGAGGTCACCCGCGATACCGAGTCGACGGCCGATGCCATCAAGTCGATGGTCACGGCCACCAACGCTCTGCTGAAAGAACTCGAGCGCCAGACCAACTACAACGCCGAGTCGAACACCTCTTCGCCACTGACCAACGACTCGACCGCACGCGACATGATCCTGTCGATTCGCGACGCCATGAGCGAGGTCGTCTCCAACTCGGGCAACTTCCGCACCATCGGCGACATCGGCATCGAGTTCGAGCGCGATGGCAGCTACTCGGTCGACGAGACCAAGCTGAACGACGCGCTCAGCTCGGACTTCGAGAGCGTGGTGGCCCTGTTCGCCCGCAACGGCTCTTCCGACTCAGGCAAGGTGTCGTACGCCAACGCCACCTCGGCAACCCAGCCAGGAACCTACGGTGTGGTCGTCGACACCGCCGCGACGGCTCCGACGGCGGTGGGCAGCGTCTTCCAGTCGCCAGCTCAACTGCAGGAATTCAACATCCAATACGGCGGAGTCAACGCCCTGGTGACCGTGGCCAACGGCTCGACCCTGCAGCAGGCCATCGACTCGATCAACTCCGATCTCGCCTCGTACGGTCTCGAAGAGGTGTTGGCCGACAGCGTCGCCATCTCGGGCGGCGACGCGCTGCGGATCAGCGTGCCCGATGCGTTCGGGTCACAGTACGAGCTGGCCATCTGGAACGACTCGGCGTTCGGCCTGAACGCCACGGCCGCCGGAACCGACGTCGCCGGAACCATCGGCGGGCAGGCCGCAACGGGCAGTGGCCGCATTCTGAAAGCCGACGAAGGCGACCCGGCGGGCCTGTCGGTGCAGGTCACAGCCAGCTCGGACGATGTGGGCGCCGGCAACTACACAGCCGGCAGCGTCACCATCTCCCAGGGTCTCAGCGGCCGACTGGACGCCTGGCTCGACTCGTACGAAGGCGTCGACGGCGAGATCGCCCGGGCCCGCTCGGAGTGGGACACCCGAATCACCGACGTCAACGAGTCCATCACAGCGATGGAACAACGAATGGCGCTGCGCGAGGCACAACTGCGGCGCGAGTTCACGGCAATGGAAAGCGCCCTGGGTCAGCTTCAGGGGCAAGGCAACTACCTCGCCAGCCTGCTGCCCACGCTGAACCGATAGAGCGGACTCTGCATGACGACGTGGGATGACCTTCTCGACGACTACGAGCGCCGGATAGAGGCGATCTCGTTGGCGTTGGCCACCGACTCACAGGTGCCCACGCACGCGTTCATTCCGCCACGATCTTCGATCGCCGACCCGACCCCGCAGCAACTGCAGCGCTTCCAGGCCCTTCAGGCCAAGGCCGCCATAGCGGCGGGCTCTCTGCTGGAGAAGCTAGAAGCGACCCGAGGCGAGGTCGAGCACAGCCGAAAGGCCACCGTCGCTCATCGCGCCTACATGGTTGCCGACAGCCTGACGTGAGCGCTTGATTGGTCCCCGGCGCGGCCGACGAACCATCGGGAACTGAACAGCTCACGGACGAGCCTCACGCCGGCAGACTCACTCTGCCGAGGTCTGGTGCATGGCCGATACATCCGCAAGCCCGAGAGATCGCCTGATTGCCGTAGGCAAGGCGATGCCCATCGCCCACAGGTTCATGGTGGGTGCTGCCATTGCCGTTTTCGGATTGGCCGCTGTGCTGTTCTTCAACTGGATCTCCAGCCCCTCCTATTCGGTGCTGGCCGCCGACGTTCCGGCTTCGGAGCTGGCCGACATCACCAACGAGCTCGACCGCCTCGGCGTCGACTATCGGGTCGAGGCAGCGGGCACCAGGGTCATGGTCAACAGAGCCGACCTGAACTCGGCGCGGGTCGGGCTCAGCGCCGCAGGTCTCGACACCAGCGAAGACATGACCCGCGATGGGTATGAACTGCTCGACAACCAGGGCCTGGCTGTCAGCAGCAATCTGGAACGCATCAACGTTCAACGCGCCCTCGAGGGCGAGTTGGCCCGAACCCTTTCCGAGTTCGACCGGATCAACTCAGCGACCGTTCACCTGGTGATACCCGACGCCGGTCTGTTCGGCGATGGGGCGGCTGCCGAAGCCTCGGTGATAGTCGACGTGCCATCGGACTTCTCGTTGTCGGAGACCGACGCTGTCGCCCAGTTGGTGGCAGGCGCAGTCGAGAACCTCGACATCGGCTCGGTGAGCGTCATCGATTTGCAGGGCCGCACACTGAAAGCCGCAGACGATGGAGCAGACCCAGCAACCGCCAACGGACGCGACGTACTTCGCACCGTCGAGTTCGAGCAACGCCTCGAGCAGGACATCACCCGACTGCTGGTGACCGCGGGAGCGGGCGACCGCGCATCGGTGATGGTCCGCGCCGACCTGAGCTTCGACCAGGTCGAGTCACGCCAGGAGACCTACGACCCCGAAACTGCAGTCGCCATCCGCGAGAGCAGCGTCACCGAGACCTTCACCGGACCCGGTTCGGCTGCCCCTGGAGGCGTGACAGGCGTCGACGGCGTAAACCCCGACGGCACTGACGACACCAGCACGATCGACTACGAGAAGCAGGAACTGGCCACCGAGTACGGGATCAACAACGTCATCACCAACACGGTAAAGGCGCCAGGTGATGTCGAAGCTCTGCACGTCGGCATCGTGGTGGATGACGGCTCGCTGACCGGCAACCCTGTTCCAAGCCCCGAGGCCCTCCAATCCCTGATCGCGGCCAGCATCGGCATCGTTCCAGAGCGCGGCGACACCATCGTGGTGACGGCCGCACCGTTCGCCGTGCCAGAAGAAGGCACCGCCGACCCGCTCACCACAGCCCAGGCCCCGGCCTCGAGCATGTTCGACCTGATACCCCAGGTGGCGGGCGCGCTGGCCCTGCTGATCGCGGCCGTGGGGCTGATATTGGTGGGTCGCAAGCGCACGAAGCCTTCCGAGGATGCCATCGAACTGGCTGAGGGAACGCCGGCACCGGCGTTGGCAGCTGCGGTCGCCGGCGAACTGGGCGAGACCAGCATCGATCGCGACAGCGATGACACCTCGGTGCGCACCGAGGTTCTGGACCTGGTGCAGCGCCAACCCGAAGACATCGCCACCCTGCTGCGTGGCTGGCTGGCTGAGGGCTAGACGAGATGACCGAACTGGCCGAGATGACGGCGCGTCAGAAGGTGGCCGCCTTCCTGATAGCCGTCGGACCCGAGCGGGCCGCGACGATCCTGGCGTTCATGGACGAGACCGAGGTGGAGGCCGTCGCCCAGGAGATATCGCGCCTTGGTCGGGTACCTTCCACCACCCTCGACGGCGTGCTCGACCAGTTCTACAGCGATGCGATAAGCGGCAACGTGAACTCGGTCGGCGGCATCGACTACGCACGAACCCTTCTCGAGAGTTGGAGGGGCGGTCGCAGCGAAGAGATGATCCAGAGGCTGCTCGACGCAGCCCAGAACCGGCCGTTCGGATTCCTCGCCCAGTTCGAGGCCGACCACATCCTGCAGTTCATCATCGACGAGCACCCGCAGACCGTGTCGCTTGTGATCAGTCATCTGCCCACATCGCTGGGTGCGAAGATCCTGACCTCTTTGCCCAAGGACCTGCAGTGCGACGTGGCACTGCGCATCGCCAGGCTGGAACCGGCCAGCCCCGACATCATCCGCGCCGTTGAGATCAGCCTGAGAACGCGGCTGGGCAACGTGACGGGTGCAGACCTCTCGTCTGGGTCGGCGGGCGCGGAAGGCCTTGCCGGCCTGTTGAACACCACCGACCGCACGACCGAGAAGAACATCCTGGGACATCTGGCCGAAGCCGAACCCGAACTGGCCGAAGAGGTCCGCACCCTCATGTTCATCTTCGAGGACATCGTCGGCATGTCGGACAAGGACCTCCAAGAGGTCATGCGCACCGTCGACACCAAGGAGCTGGCCTTGGCGTTGAAGGGCGTCAAGGACGAGGTCAAAGACGCTGTGTTCCGCAACCTGTCCGAGCGCGCCAAGGCCTCGCTGCAGGATGAAATCGAATTCCTCGGTCCGGTGAAGGTCAGCGAGGTCGAGGGAGCTCAGACCTCGATCGTGGCCGTCATCCGCAGGCTCGAAGAAGAGGGCAGGGTCACCATGCGAGCCGGCGCAGACGGCGGGTTCATCGAATGAACCGCCGATCTGGAGGCGTCGTGCGCCAGGGCGCATTTGCGATCCCACAGCCGAACAAGCCAAACGACGTGCCGCAGGCCCCATCGGGGCCGCGCACCGTCACCCAACCGGGCATCGACGAGCTGTCGAGGCTGGACCCGAGGTTTGCAGCCCAGCTCGACGAACGGCTCGACCAGGCCCGGCGCGAGGGCTACGACCGCGGATTCGCCGAGGGCATGACCCGCGCGTCGGACCGCATCGAGTCGCTGTCGAACAGCATCTCGTCTTCGGCTACCGCTCTGGCGAACCTCGACGACCGTTCACGCCGACAGGCCACCGAAGCCCTGATCGATCTCGCCATCGAGATAGCCACCAGGGTGATGGATCGCACACCACACGATGGCGGTCAGGCGCTGGCCAACCGCCTTCAGCTAGAGCTCGAGTCGCTGCCCTCGGGGCCTGTGACCATCGACGCCAACCCAGAAGACATCGCCTTGCTGGCAAAGGCCCTACCCGGCGACGCCATCGTTGTGGCAGCCGACCCGACGCTGAAGCCGGGCGAGGCCAAGCTGAGAGGCGAATGGGTCATGGCCGACATGACCCGCGAGGCGGGCTGGAAGGCCGTCAGGCGAATCATCGAGGACGCCTGTCAGCAGGGCTGACAGCGCCCGGACCTGGGTCAGAAGACGACCAACGAGGTCTCGCCCGACGACAGGTGCTCGGAGATCGTCTCCAGCAAGACCATCGCGTTCGTCTGGTGAGCCGGATCGACCACCGAGATCGCACAAAGGCCAGGCTCCAGCGAAGACTCGGGCAGGCCGGCGACCTCGACCAGCGCCCCAAGCGTGCCGCGGGTGCGGTCTGTAACCGTGGAGACGTGGTCGGTTGGAATGTTGGCCAACACTGCGACGAACGTGGTGTCGTCGATGCGACCAACCCGGTCGACGTTGCGCAACCCGGCGGCCAGCAGCGCGCCCAGATCACGAACGGCGTCGATGCGAAGGTCGTCGTCGTTCAGTTCGTTGAGCTGCGGGAACCGCACGCCGACGACGGCAAAGGGCTCGCTCATCCGGGGCAGCCGGTTGATCGCCACCTCGATCGAATCGACGATGCCAGCCCTGTTGGCAAGGCCCGTGACCGGATCGGTCGAGGACATGATCGCGAGCTGCAAACGCAGGTGCGCATTCTCTGATTCGAGATCGCGGATGCGCTCTTGCAGCCGTTCCTCGACGTTGGTCAATTCGATCGTGTCGTCGTTCATGGTCCCTCCCTGGGTCGACGATCGACGCAATTGGCGCCGGGTGTCTCATCGACAGTGGGTCACTGTCGACCGCAAGTTCTGTTTCTGAAGCGATTCCGGAAGAAAATTTTCGCACCGGGCCGGGCCCGCTAAACCGATGGGGCCCTGCGGTCGACAACCCCATTGTGACACCGCAGGTCCATCCCGGTGAGGCATCTCATCGCGACATCGACGTCGCTGGACCTGGCGCGCCCGGGCCGGCGACCGAATCGACCCAGCCCTTCGACGTGCTGGCGTCGCAGGTCGATGCCGTGAGAGAGGCGCTCGACGAGCTCAACTATCGCTCGACGGTACTGGCGCTACACGCGGCCAGCGACGACCGCAGCCATCTGGATCTCCTGAGCAACGAGATGACCTCGTCGCTGGCGCGGTTTCGCATTGCGGCCGAACGGGCGATAGACACCTCGCGCCGCGTTTCGACCGCCTACAACCTGCCGCCTGACTCGCAGACCCTCGTCGGTCTGGTCAGCCGATCACCCAACGATCGCCGCGACGAGCTGGTCGAACAACTCATCGAACTCGACTCGCTGGTGGCCAAGACCCGCGATCGCTTGGCACGGGCCGGGGGCGTCGTCTCATCGAATCACCTCCTGGTGATGAGGACCCTCGACTCGCTCATAGGTGCGGGCAAAGACAAGGTCACCTACTCCGAACCCGTGGGCTCGAGTCCCCGACTCCTAGACCACAGAGCCTGAGGAATCATGCCCATTCAGTCTCTGCACACCGGCTACTCCGGCCTGAATGTCGCCCAGATCGGCATCGATACGACGTCCAACAACGTCGCCAACGCCAACACCGAGGGTTACGCCAGGCAGCGCATCGACCAAAGGGCGCTACCCAACATCGACAAGATCGTCGGGCGTCTGGGCACCGGCGTGAAGGTCGACGACATCACCGCTGCCCGCGATCTCTTCTTGGACGCGAGGGTGCGCGACGCGCGGGCCCAGACCGCCGGCTACAGCGCCAACGCCGAACTGCTCGCCAGGGCCGAGGGCCTGTTGGGCGAACCGGACTTTGGCATCGCCTCTGCCCTGGACGACCTGTGGAATGGCCTCGAGGACTTGTCGCTCGACCCGAGCGATGCGGGCAAGCGAACCACCGTCAAGAACCAGCTGGAGGTGATCGCCGGTCGTTTCAACGCGATCGCCGAGGGCATGGACGACCTGGTCGCCGACACCGGAACACAGCTGACCAGCGAGCTGAAGGACATAAACCTCGTCATCGACGAGATTGCCGAGCTGAACGGTTCCATCCAGCAGGTGATCGCCTCGCGATCGACACCGAACGACCTGATCGACAGACGCAACCTGTTGCTGGACGAGCTGTCCGAGAAGCTCGGCGTGCACGTCACCCACCTGGACAACGCGTCGGTGAGAGTCAGCCTGAACGGTTTGGCCTTGGTCGACGGGCAGAGCGCCAAACACGTCAGCTGGGACGCCAGCTCGCTTCAACTGCTGCACGCGAACGGAAGCGCACTGCGCGCCGGGGGTTCTGTGGGTGGGTTCCAGAGCTTCATCGTCGATGATGCCGCATCGATCAACACACAGCTCGACCAGTTGGCCATCGACATCCACGACGCCATGAACACCCGTCACGCTGCGGGCTTCGTCGACAGCGGTGTGGCGGGCGGAGCCTTGTTCAGCTACGACATCACCGACCCGGCGCGGACGCTGACTTCGGTGCTGGCCAGCATCGACGATCTCGCCGTGTCCGGAGTGGACGGCACACCATTCCCGATCCACGACGGCGACAACGCCAGGTTCATGGCCGAGTTGCGCAACGAAGCGCTCGGACCCGGCTCGCCGATACTGCTCGAGTCGGCACGAGGCCTGGTCACCGACATCGGCAGCCGCACGGCCCAGGCGCTGGCGTCAGCCGATGCCAACGCCGATCTGCAGCTCTCGGCCGAACTTCAGCGCTCGGGGGCCACGGGCGTGAACATCGACGAGGAGATGGTCGCCCTGATCCAGTACCAGAGGGCCTACGAGGCCGCCGCTCGCGTGATCACGGCCGCAGACGAGGCGTTGAACACGCTGATCAACCGCACCGGCCTGGTCGGCCGATGATCGGAGGTAGACGATGAGAGTCAGCTCAGAGACGATGGTCGCCCAGACCCTGAATCGTCTGCAGAGCCGTTTGGCTTCCTTCGACAGGGCACAGAACCAGCTGGCCAGCGGAAAGAACTTCCTCAACTCATCCGAGGACGTATCGGGAATGAACACCTCGCTGGCCCTTCGGTCGGAACGCCGGTCGGTAGAGCAGGCCAGCCGCAACGCCGAAGACGCGATGACCAGGATCAACCTGGCCGACTCGAAGCTTCAGTCGATGCTGTCGACGATGCGTCGTGCTCGCGATCTGGCGATCCGCGGAGCCAGCACACTGCAACCGTCCGAACGCAACGCGATCGCCGAGGAGATCACCTCGATCCGAGACGAGATGGTCGAACTCTCCAACAGCAGCTTCTTGGGCCACGGCCTGTTTGCCGGCACCGCCGCCGGAGACGCTGTGGCCGACGTCGCCGGAACGTGGACCTACACCGGTGACTCAGGCACCCTGCAGCGCCGCATCAGCACAACCGAGACCATCTCGGTGAACCTGCTGGGCAGCGAGGTGCTGGGCTTCGATGCCGGCGAATCGGCGTTCGATGTTCTCGATCAGTTGGCCGCCGACGTGACTGCAGGCGACACTTCCGCTGTGGCGTCGGGACTCGACGCCATCGACCGCGTGACAGGGCGAATAGAAACCGGTCTTGCAAGACTCGGTGCCGCGGGCAACCGCATCGAAACCGCGCTGGGCCGCAACCTCGAAATCGACGAGACCCTGCAGCGGCAGATTTCACAGGTCGAAGACGTAGACCTGGCCGAAGCGATCATGAAGGTCAATACCGAGGAGGTCGCACTTCAGACCACGCTCGGCGCCATCGGTCGTGCTCTTCAGCCTTCACTGCTCAACTACCTCAGGTGAGGATTACTCGGTGATCACCCAACTAGCAGAAGTTTCGCGAGACAATGGCGAGACCGTGAACTCCCCGAACCCAACGATCCTCACCTTCGAAGACGGCATCATCGGCCTGCCCGCTGTGACACAGTTCGTGCTCACCGAGGTCTCGCCCGACGCGCCCGAAGACGCACTGTTCCAACTGTTGCGCTCGCTCGACGGCGAGCTGTCGATGGTGGTGACCCAGCCGTGGATCCTGTTCCCCGACTACGCACCCGACGTTCCCGACTCTGAACTCGAGCGCATCGGCGCCACCAGCGAGGACGACGTCACCATCTTCAATCCGGTGACATTGAACGCCGAAGAGGGTTGCGTGTACGTGAACTTGCTCGGGCCGTTCATCGTCAACCTGAAGACCTTCCAGGCCCGCCAGGTCGTACTGGCCGAGTCCGAATACCCTGTTCGGGCGCGGGTCGACCTGACGGAAAGCTGATCGATGCTCGTTCTCTCACGCCGCAAGGGCGAAGCGGTGATCATCGGTCATTCGGTGACCGTCACCATCATCGATATCCGAGGAGATCAGGTGCGGGTCGGAATCGACGCCCCTCGCTCGGTTCCCGTTCACCGTGAAGAGATCTATCGCCAGGTGGTCGAAGAGAACGCCGCCGCGGCCCGCTCGGCCGACATCGCATCTCCCCTGCTGAACCGCACCGCACCCAAGCGCCCCAAACAGGGCTGACAGCGCCAAGGGTGGCGTCTTGCGATACCTGCGAGGTCGGGGCGCAGTGGCGCTCGCCTCACTCATCTTTTTGGCGTCCGGTTGCGCCCCCTCCGAACCCAGCGACGTTGCACTACTCGCCGGAACCGAAGTTGAAATCGTCGTGCACACGGAGTGGGAGTCACAGTTCGAGGACGCCGGCGTAGTAGGCACGTTCGTTCTTCACAGGCTCGAGTCAGACGTGGTTGACGTTGGCGGGAGCAATCGCTGGAGCGAACGATTCACCCCGGCGTCCACCTTCAAGATCATCAACTCGCTGATCGCTCTCGACACGGGGGTGATCAGCACCGTCGACGAGATAGTGACGTGGGACGGTGTCGAGCGCGACGTCGATGTGTGGAACCAGGATCATTCCCTGCGCACTGCGATCGAGTTCTCGGCGGTTTGGGTCTATCAGGATCTCGCTCGCAGGGTGGGAAGTGAGCGGATGCAGCGACTTGTGTCCGAGGTCGACTACGGGAACTCCGACATCGGCGGACCCATCGATTCGTTCTGGCTGCGAGGCGACCTGCGAATCTCGGCGATCGAACAGGTCGACGTGTTGGCAAGACTCATGGTCGACGGGCTCCCGTTTGACCCAGCCGATCAGGCTTCGGTGCGAGAGATATTGGTACGAGAAGCGGGTCCGGATTGGGTCTGGGGCCACAAGACTGGCACCGCACTGGCCGAAGAACCCGTGATCGGGTGGTTGGTCGGCTTCACCGAATTCGACGGCGCGAGCTGGGTGTTTGCACTCAACGTCGACCTACCGGTCGACCCGGACCTCGCCGCCCAGATCAACCCTGATTACAGGGTCAGCATCGCCCGCGAGATTCTGGCCTCGGCCGGAGCTCTACCTCGCCATCAGCGTGCTCGGTAGGTGACCTCGCCCCGCTGGGCGCGTTCGAGTTCGCTGCGGCGGCGGGCAACCGACTCTGATCGGGTCGCGACCAGTTCCTTGATCGTCTCGCTGACGGCCATGTACTCGTCGAGCAGGTCGCGTGCGCGGTCGAAACGTTCGCCTATCAACGACGACACCTCAGCCGGAGCGGTGGCGACCAGTTCGGATGCCGTCTGGGGCTCGATGTCCCACTCGACCTTCGCTGCGTCGATGGCGTTGGATCGCTCTATCGAACAGCGGTCCAGCAGTACCGAGGCCTGATCCAGCTCCGAGCTGGCACGGCCGACGAAGTCGATGGAGCCGGTGGCGTGTAGCAGCATCAGGGTTCGCGAGCGCAAGACAACCAGGTCGAGCGCCTCGGTCTCTCGGTCGAGCGCACCCAGAAGATCTGCGGCCGCCTGACTGGAACGATCTACGAACTCAACCATCAGCTCCCCAACCACTCGACCGGATCAATCGCCTCACCATCGACCCTCACCTCGAAATGCAGGTGCGGTCCTGTCGAACGGCCGGTGGATCCGACAGCCCCAATCGCCTGGCCTGCCTCGACCCGATCGCCGGCCGCGACCCCTACCTGGCTCTGGTGCGCATAGCGGGTCTCGACGCCGTCACCATGATCGATGATCACGATGTTTCCGTAACTACCCCACTCGCCTGCGAACGTGACGGTTCCGGCCTGGGCCGCGACTATCGGAGTGCCCATCGGGGCCCCGACGTCGACGCCCTTGTGCATGCGGGGTTCGCCAGTGAACGGATCAGACCGAATACCGAACGGAGAGCCTGCCGATTCGCCGGGCACAGGAAAGACGCGATCGGCAACCGGCGTAGCAGGCTGTGAGATCCGAGCATCGGCTCGTTGAACTGCCAGCAACTCCAGCAACTCGGCCGGATCGACACCTGCGTTCGACGCAGCCTGATTGATGTCGTCGAGTAGGCCCGACTCGATCAACAGCGCTTCGTCGGCCAGCGGCGCATAGTCCGCGACCGATGGGGCCGCGTAGAAGCTCATCGGCGACAGACCGAACCGTGTCTGGATCGACGAGATCCGTGACATCACGTCTGACACACTCACTATCGATTCTCCGATGCGGGCGTGGACATGCAGTTTCTGTCGACCGCAGCCCACTCTGGTGAAGCTCGGGCACAACGCACGCTCCACCAATATGTGGACATATTCGGGCACACTGTCTGGTCGATCATCCGATCTGACGAAATGTGGCAGAACGCCTCAACTCTGTGCCCCATCGTCCGACAGACACCACGCATCAGTTGCCGGGGCGGGCCCCGGAAACCTGGAGGGAGGGCGGCTGCAGTGCCTAGACGCTCGAATGACACCACCGAGCTAGACGATCCGAATTCACTGGCGGCTCAACACATCGATTTGATCCATCCGATAGTCACCCAGGTGGCATCACGGTTCCCGCGTCACGTCGACCGCAGCGAGCTGTGGAGCGCCGGTGCGATCGGGTTGGTAGAGGCCTCGCGGTCGTACAACCCCGAGACCGGCGTGCCATTCAACCGCTACGCCTCCATTCGAATCCGTGGCGCGATGATCGACTCGACGCGCAAGCGCGACTGGGCGGTGCGTTCGCTGCGCCGCCAGATGCGCGAACTGCACGAGGCCGAACAACACATCGAGACGACCAAGGGGCGTCACGCCACCGATCTCGAGATCGCCGATGCACTGAAGATCACCCCAGAAGAGGTCGAGCAAAGGCGCGCCGCTTCGGCGGTTTCTTCGCTGCTTCACCTCGACCAGGAAGACCCCGACCGCGTCTCGCTCGGCGAACGCATCGTCGAGGAAGAATCCGAGCGCCTTCCAGAAGAACACCTAGCAAGTCGCGAGATGGTCGGAACCCTACGCACAGCCATCGAGGGATTGCCGGAACTGCAGCGCGATGTCGTTCGCCGCTATTACCTCGATGGCGAGATGCTGCAGACCATCGCCACCAGCCTCGGTGTCACCGAGGCCAGGGTGTCTCAGATCCGCGCCGAGGCTGTGAACGCCATGCGCAGCTACTTCACCACCCTCTACCAGGGTGTTGCCGAGGTTCCAGAAGATGCCCCCGGCCGCAGGGGCAGGGCCTCTTACCTGGCCACCATGGCGACCCGCTCGACATGGCTGACCCGCCTCGAAGCTGCCGAGCCCTCACAGACAAAGGGTCAACGAGCGGCAGGTTGAGCCGATAGGAGCAGATGACCGAAGAGTCATCCGCGCCTCAGCGACCATCCGGCGGCAAGCCCGCCACCATCGCAGCCCTGTGGTTGTCGCCAGCGTCGCGCGAACGCGTCGAGGCCGCCATGGCGTGCAAGATCAGCGACGGTGTAGAAGCGGCCAGCGGAGCCGACATCGTGTTGATCTCGACCCGGCTGCCGCGCGTGCGTATGGCCTCGGTGATGCAGCGCCTGGTCGAGATCGTCGAATGCCCCATCGTCGCCGTATGTCATGCCGGTGGCGAGGAGACCGCGTCAGACCTGGTCAGGTTGGGCGCAACCATGATCCTGGCCGAGGGCAACGAGGCGACGATCAGCCGTTACCTGCAGGCCCCACCAGGCAAGGCACCCGTCGACGAAGACGGCGCCGAGATTCCGATGCGCGAGCCCGATGCAGAACCGCTCGTCAGTGGGTTCACGCTGGCCATCGATTCGTCCAGCAGCGGAGGTCGGCTGGCCAGCAGCATCGATCCGGTCACCCGCCTTCCGCTCAGCGCGGCCTTCACGCTGCGCTTCGCCGACATGATCCAGTCCGAGAGCCTGCCGAGAATCGGGTTCATACGGGTCGCCAACCGTCGCGAAGCGTTCGGCCGTCTCGACCGACACGCCCTCGATCTGGTGCGGCGCCGGCTGGTGATGCAGTTCCAGAACGTGCTCGCCGGCCTGCCCATCGAGTTGTTCCAGATGGAGGATCTCGAGTTTGCGTTCATCTCACAGTCGATGTCATTGAAGGATGCGGAGCATGTGGGCAAGGCTCTGATTCAGATCGCCCGGGGTTTTGCTCCATCGGGAGCAGCGCCGCTCGAGCTGGCGATAGGCCACGCCGGACCCGAGGTTGCCAACGAACCGCGGACATTGCGCGAACTCGCGACGCGCGCTGTCGAGGCGGCCCAGACCCACGGCGGGGCGATCGTCAGCGGCGATGAACTGGCTCTGTCCGAGGCGAACTCGACCGAGAACGACGCCGTAAACGCCATGGCCCGCTGGGTGGATGAGCATCGCCATGGCGGCTCCAACCACCACGGCCGCGTGGCTCAGATTGCCGTGGCCGTCGGCCGCGAGCTGGGAATCGATGGCATCGAGATGATCCGTCTGAGATTGGCGGCCAGTATCCACGACATCGGCATGATCTCGCTGGGCGAGGAGCTGGTTGCCAAGGACCCAGCCGAGCTGGCAGGAGAGGAACTGGAGCGCTATCGCTCTCACCCGACTCTGGGGGCCAACTTCGTCGCTTTGTCGGCTGGCGAAGAGGTGGTGGGCGCCATCAAGCATCATCACGAGAACTGGGATGGCAGCGGCTACCCAGAGGGCATCGAGGGCGAAGACATCCCCCTGATGGCCAGGGTGGTGGCGATGGCAGAACACATCGAGGAACTGATCGAGCAGGGGATGACCCCAGACCAGATGGTCGCAGAGCTCGAGGTCAGCTCGGGCTCACGCCACGACCCCGCTGTGGTGTGGACCGGCGTCACAATCATCCGCGACGGCGTGCTCCACGAGCTGTTGTCGGCGGTCTGAGGCACCGACCACGGGCCGGGACACGGTCACGATTCGACCGACGACTCCAGCGACTCGGCCAACATCTTGAGACCCGAACCGGCGAGCTTCATCACGACGATGACGCCAACCAGCACCCCGATGGCGCGAACGCCCGCATCGGGAAGCGACATGTCCCCTGTGACCAACGCGTAGCCGATCAGGGCGATGGCCGCCATGCCGAGCAGCGTCACGAAACGCCTGATCTGAGCCACGCGCTACTCCCTTGGCAGTAGGGCGCGTACGGCCAGCGCCAGCTCGAACGGGGTCACGCGGGTAACCGATTCGCCGTCGATGTGGAACCCGAGCGTCGAACCGGTCGAGATGGCCACGTGCATGGCCTCACATACCGAGGTGTCGGCCCACGAAACCACCGATATGGCACCCCTGACCGACAGAGGGCCATCGTCGACGACGAGGTGCACCTCGCGCCCGGCAGCGATGCGTTGTACATAGTCAAAGGCCGCGGCGTCGAAATCGCCAGCGACAGCCAGGTCGCCCTCGAACGGGGGCACCTCGTTGGTGGCGAACACTCCGAACCCGAGGGATTCGGCCAGGCGGACAGCGGCCCGTCCAACCAGCACAGAACCGGAGGCTGGAAGTGGCCCACAAAGGGGCGCAGCCGCCTCGGCGAAGCGGTAAACCCAGGCCAGCTCATCGTCTGGATCGAGATCGCCGAGTGGGGCTATCAGGCGGTACGGAACGCCCAGGCGCGACAGCGAATCGACCGACCACATCACCCTGCCGGTGCCCGCGGGGCAGCCCTCGGCCGGGCGGGCCAACGGTGCTCGCGTCGCCTGGGAAGCGATGGGTACGGCATCGGCGGCGGCGGCGCCGACCTCCCGAGCAGGAGCGGCGACGGCGCCAGACGAGACGGGAGTGCTGTCGACAACATCGGCCCACGACATCGCGGGGACCATCACCGAGTCGCGAAGATCGATGACGGGCTCAGGGGCCATAGATGTGGCCGTGGCCTCGGGTGCGGGTGCGGGTGCCGGCTGCTTGGGGCGGTTCTGGAGCTGAGCGCGCAACACATCGCCGAAGGTTCGGCCATCGTCAGAGTCGCCCTGCTCGATCTGTTCGAGCACGTGGTCCACGGCAGCCAACTCGTCACTGATGCCCGAATCGTCTGGCATCGACGCAAGATCTGACGCAACAGCGGTTGCTGCTTGGGCCATCTGAGTGGGCGCGGCGGGAGTCGCGTCGGCCTTCACCGTCACCCTGTAGCTCTGCTTGGAGAAGAACCCTCCCACTCCGCGCGTGTTGAGGCGTTCGGCGTCGATGATCGTTGCATTGGGGCCGAACCTGCGCTCGACGGCCTCGAGGGCCGCTTCGACGCTTGGAGCCTCGACGACGACCGTGCCGTCCGAGCGCTCTTCGACTTCTTCTCGTGTTGCCATTTGTCTTCTCCCCCGTCATCGGCTCCGTCGCCGTCAACCGACCTCGAGCATCGGAGACTGCGGCGCCGTGCCGATCACGGCAATACCCGTCATGTTCACTGTCGACGGAATCTCCGGATAGGCAAGCACCGGCAGGCTCAGGCCGTGCGCGGCCAGGAACCGCTGGAGCGGACGTCTCAGGCCGGGTGCACAGATGACCGCAGGCGCAGGATCACCCGAGATGCGGCTGGCCACGGCGGAGTTGATCTGGGCGACTATCTGGTTTCCTCGTTCTGGGTCCAGGACCAACCGGCGCTCGCCGTCGATGTCGCGCAGGGCCTCGTGCAAAGAGACCTCGGTCATCGGATCGATGGTTATCGACGCCAAGCGGCTCTGCGGGTCGATCGACCTGACAATGGCGCCACCCAGAGCCACGCGGCCGGCCGAAACCATGTCGTCGAGCGGCTTGTCGGCGGTGCCAGAGACCGCGTCGACGATGCGTGCGAGCTGACGTATCGACACACCTTCTTGCAGCAGCGCTTGCAGTACCCGATGCAACGTTCCGAGCGGGACGACATCGTTGTCGATGTCTTTCACCAAGATCGGGTGGTCATAGCGAAGACCATCGACCAGCATCTGAACATCCTGGCGAGTCAACAGTCGGTCGGCGGTGGCCCTCACGACTTCGGCCAGGTGTGTGACGACCGCCGTCGAACGATCGACCACGGTGCCACCCAGCGCCGAGGCCTGCCCCGAGGCCGATTCGGGAACCCACCACGCCTTGAGCCCGAAGGCCGGCTCGACGGTCTCGATGCCGCCCAGATGGCGCAGGTCGTCGGAGTCAGATGCCGGCAGCACCAGCACCTGGCCCCTCGGCGCGCTGCCGGTGGCGATCTCTGCACCGTCGACCTCGATGGCGTAGGTCGACGTCGCCAGTCCGACATCGTCGCGGGTGCGCACCAGCGGCATGACTATGCCCAGTTCCATCGCAATCTGACGACGAAGCGCCTTGACCCGGTCGAGCAGGTCGCCACCCATGGACGGGTCGACAAGGTCGAGGACGTCGTACGACAGGCGCAACTCGAGCGGCTCGACCCGCATGTCGTCGATGATGGCCTCGGTCGAACCGGGTTCGACCACGATTTCTTCCTCTGGTTCGGGGACGACCTCGGTCGGGACCCTGCCGCTCAAGATCCACAGGGTCACCGCAACGGTGACGAAGGGGATCCACGGAAGGCCGGGCAGCAAGGCGATGGCACCGATGACGTAGGAGGCCATCCGCATGGCCTTCCTGGCGGTCAGCAACTGCTGGGCCAAGGCCGCGCCCAGATCTTCGTCACCACCGACCCTGGTGACCAGAAGGCCTGCCGAGATCGACGTCATGATCGCAGGTATCTGGCTGACCAGGCCATCGCCCACCGTCAAGAGGGTGTAGGTCGAGATGGCTTCGCCGACGCTGAGACCCTGGGCCAACATGCCCATGGCCAGGCCGCCGAACAGGTTGATCAACACGATGATCACACCGGCCAGGACGTCACCCTTGACGAACTTGGAAGCACCGTCCATGGCTCCGTAGAAGTCGGCCTCCTTGGCGATGCGCTCGCGCTTCTCGCGGGCCTGAGCCTCGTCGATCAGGCCGGAGCTGAGGTCGGCGTCGATGGCCATCTGCTTGCCCGGCATGGCGTCGAGGGTGAACCTGGCGGCGACCTCGGCTACGCGGCCCGCACCGTTTGTGACCACTGCGAACTGGATGACGATCAAGATCAAGAACACGACCAGGCCCACGATCACCGAGCCACCCACGACGAAGCTGCCGAATGTGGCGATGACCTTGCCGGCGTAGCCGTCGAGCAGGATCAGTCGGGTCGAAGAGACGTTCAGGGCCAGTCGAACCAGGGTCATCACCAACAACAGCGCCGGGAAGATCGACAGGTCGAGGGTGTCGGACAGGTTGATCACCGTCAGCATCAGCAGCACGCCGAGTGCGATGTTCAACGCCAGGAAGAGGTCCAGCACCAACGGCGACACCGGGATGATCATCATCACGATGGCGCCGAGCACAAACATCGGCAACATCAGGTTGGCTGTACGAGAGTTCATGTCAACTCACCTCAGGAAGCGACCATGGCGGGCCGACGGCGACGGTTGCGGGCTCGAAGCACTGCAGCCAACACCACTGCAACGGCTTCGTAGAGTTCGGGTGGAATCATCTGACCGACTTGGCAGCGGCGATAGATCGCTCGGGCAAGCGGCTTGTCCTGGCGCACGGCCACGCCGTGGCGATACGCCTCACTCCTGATGCGGCGGGCCATGACGCCCATACCCTTGGCCACGACGATCGGTGCGAGATCACCGTCTCGATAGCGAAGAGCCACGGCAAGGCGTACCGGGTTCACAAGCACCACGTCGGCTTCGGCGACCGAGGCGATCATGCGGTTGCGGCTCAGCTCGCGAGCCTTGGACCTGCGCATGCCCCTGATCAGCGGATCACCTTCTTGCTGCTTGCTCTCGTCCTTGATTTCCTGCTTGGTCATCTTCATGCCGGACATGAGCTCGCGCTTGTTGTACGCGTAGTCGGCCACAGCGATGATGACGGCCAGAGCGGCGGCACGGGTCAGCAACGTCTTCAGCGAATCGATGGTGACCACGAGCCATTGGTCGAGGCCTCTGGTGGTGTCGATGTGGTGGGTGGCATCTCGAACGGGCCCAATCAGCACCAACAGCAACAAACCCAGCTTCAAGAGCATGTGCCCGGTCTCCCAGGCCATCTTCTTGGGTGCGAAGCGTGAGAACCCGTTCTTGGGACTGATCTTCGACCACTTGGGTTTGATCGCTTGGGGCGAGTACACGAAACCGACCTGGCCCACGTTGGCGACCAATCCCATCACCAGCGCCAAGATCAGCATCGGGCCGATACCGAAGGCCAGCATTCTGGGCAGTTCCTGGGTGAGGGCGGGTGCGCTGAGCCCTTGTTGCGACCCGATCAGCAACGCCTGCATGCCGTGCCTGAAGGTCTCGAACATCATCGGCGCGACCGTTCGTACCAGGATCAGGGCCGCGACCAGAGAAAGCGCCGCAGGAACGTCCTTACTGCGTGCGACTCGACCCTCGCGGCGATACTGGCGCTTGCGCCTGCCCGTGGGCTTCTCGGTCTTCTGATCCTTCTGTGGACCGGCCATTCACCCCTCGAATGGGGCCGTGCCGTCCTGGCGAGCTGGACCGAGCTTCCGTGCGCGGTTCGGACAAAGACACAAGTCGACTGGCGACAGGGTCGATCAAGGTCGGCGACACATCGCCGAGGCGGCGTCAGGCGTTTGACGTGTTGCGCCTGGCAGCGCTTTCGACCTCGTCGAGGCGCAGGTCGATGATGTCGACGCTGGCAGCCAAGTCGTGCCACGCGGCGAGCAGTTCGTTCACCGGGTTGCGCAGGCGCTCGAAGCCAGTGGTGGATGCCAGCAGATCCAGAGCCTGCAGACACTGGCGTCCGGTCGATCTGGCCACACCGTCGCGCAGAACCACCGCCGAATAGCTCGAGTCACGCAGCAGGCGTGACAGACCTTCCACCTCGCGCACGAGCTGGCTGTCGATATCGAAGGGGGTCGTAGACATCACCCGTTCAGTCGACGCGCGGCCTGTTCGATTCAGCGACGTCGGGCGATTTCGCGCAGAGATTCGCAGATGGCCTGGCGCCGCCGGCTCACAACGAGTTGATCAGGCCGACGAGCATGCGTTCCATCTCGTCGATTCCGCCGCTGACATAGGTCGGAAACGTCAACAACACAACCCCAGCACCAACGATGGCCACCAGCACACGGGCGGGCAGGCCCAAAAGGAACAGGTTTGCCTCGGGCATCATCCTGGCCGCGATGCCAAAAACGATCTCGGTGAGGAACAGGGCGGCCATGGCCGGCATGGCGATCTCGAGGCCGGCCACGAAGAACCGACCCACCATCTCCACCACGGCATCGGCAACCGAGCTGTCGATCTGAGGAGCTTCTGCCAGCGGTACGGCAGCAACCGATCCGGCGATGCCGGCAACCAGCAGATGGGGGCCTCCGAGGATGAAGAACATGGTGACCGCGGTCAGGTCGAACATGCGCTCGAAGACCGTCGAAGGCCTGCCGGTCAGGGGATCGAAGATCGACGACAGGGCCAGACCCGACGACAGGTCCAGCAGGCCACCGGCAACGATGAACATCTGCAAGATCAGGGTCGACGCGAATCCGAGCAACAACCCCACGACCAGGTTGACCACGATCGCCGAGATCATCCTGGCCAGGGTCATGGCCTCGACGGGCAGAGGTACGGCTAGGAAGAGTCCAACCGCTGTCGCCAGCGCCACACGGCCTGTCGTCGGCAACCGTCGCGAGAACTGGGGCGCGCCGAGAAGCACGCCGGCCACCCGCGTGATGGCCATGAGAATTCCAGCGATCGACTCGGCGTCGACGGTGAGTTCGGTCACCGTCTCGGATCAGGTGAGCTTGGGGATCGAGGTCCAGAGATCCTCGACCCAGCTGGTGAGCTCGGCCAGCATCCAGCCGCCGCCGAGAACGATGATCAACGCCACGCCGACGAGCTTGGGCACGAACGTCAGGGTCATCTCCTGGATGGAGGTGACCGTCTGGATGAGGCTGACGAACACGCCGACCACCAGGGTCACCAACAGAGCCGGCCCGGCAAGCTTGGCGGCTACGACGAGTGCGTCTGTTGCTATCTGGACTGCGGCTGCATCTGTCACTGCAATAGACCTCCGGTTATGTCGTGTTCACCGACGAGACGAGCGATACGACGATCAGGCCCCATCCGTCGACCAGCACGAACATCAACAACTTCACGGGCAACGAGACGAACACCGGCGGCAACATCACCATGCCGAGCGACATCAGCACCGACGAGATGACGATGTCGATCACCAGGAACGGGATGAAGATCACGAATCCGATGGTGAAGGCGGTGCGCAGTTCGCTCAGCACGAACGCCGGAATCAGCACCGACGCGCTGACATCCTCGATGTTTTCGAGCTCCTCGTTGCGGATGTCGAGGAACAATCTCAGGTCGTCTTCACTGGTCTGCTTGAGCATGAAGTCGCGCATCGGCGCATAGCCGGCCTCGAAGGCCTCGCCCTGCTCGATCTCGCCGTTCAACAGTGGCTGGATTGCAGCGTCGTTGACCTCGGAGAAGGTCGGCGCCATGACGAAGAAGGTCAGTATCAGCGCCAGGCCGATCAACACCTGCGTGGGCGGCACCGACTGGGTGCCCAAGGCATTGCGGGTAAGCGACAGCACTATCGCGAACCGGGTGAACGAGGTGGCCAGCAACAAGATCGAAGGCGCGATCGAACCAATCGTCAGCAACAAGATGATGACGACGGTCTGCGTGAGGCCGGTGCTCTGGGTGTCGATTGTTATGGCGACGTCGGGCTCGGTGGGCTCGGTCGGCTGGGTGGGCTGAATGGAGCTCTCGCCGTCTGGACCGGTCGGCTGGGCCCTGACCACAGGCTCGACGGGCTCTGTGTTGGGAACGGGCTGCTCGTCTGGCAGCGGTGGGTTCACGACCGTGCTGTCGGGCGCGGTACCGGGCTCGACCTCCTGGGCGGCAACACCCGACGTGAAGGCGATCGTGGCCACGAACACGGCAACGAACACAAGGGCGCGCACCGCTATCAACGCAACACGGCGGCCGGTTGTCGCCCGTCGCTCGGCTGCCGATGGAATCTCGCTCGGGTGGTCAGTCGTCGAGACCATGGATCCGGACACCTTGCGGCACGCGCGTCGTCATACGACGCAGCTGAGCAAGGACACCGATCCGTGGTGTCTCTCCTCTGTTGGACATCGGGGTGCGTCTCGTTCGAGAGAGCACACCCGTGGGCTCCCCGATTCCGTTCGGGGCTCCTTGGTCTTGGGTCGGCCCGGTCGCCACCACGGCGCCCAGTTCTGCACCGGCGTCGAGTTCGGCGATCAGGTTGACCGACTGTTCGGCCGTACCGAGCAGATAGCGCTTGCCCGCCACGTCGACCACGACCACCGAGGTCGAGCGGCCCAGCTGAGCCCGCGCCACGACATCGATGCCGCGTCCGCGCGGCCCGCCGCGCAGGCTCCACCAGCGAACGAGCAGCAGGCCACCCACGACAACCGCCAGGGCGATCACCAGTCGCAGGACGACCTCGAGGGTCAGCATCAGACGATGCCACCTTCCACGTCGTGAACCGAGGTGATACGCACCCCGAGGACGTCGTCGATGACCACGACCTCGCCGGCGGCCACGAGGCTGCCGTTGACCAACACGTCGACGTAGGCGCCTACTTGGCGGTCGAGTTCGACAACGCTGCCCTCGGACAGCTCGAGAACGTCCTTCAGCCGCATGGTGGTGCGGCCCAGTTCGACCGTGACCTCCAGCGCCACGTCCGACAGGAACGAGATCGGCGACGCCGGAGCCGATCCGACGCCCTTGCCCAGTTCGGGGTACTCGACGGGCTGTGCAACCTCAGCTGGTTCGGCGGCTTCGGCTTCGGGAATGATCCACACGACCGAGCCCGTTGTTTCGTCCGACGACGTGACGCTGGTGATGACGCCGTCCAGGCGATGGGTCTGGGCCAGCTCGCCCAGTCCTTCCAGCGGGGTTGCCCGGTCGACAGGGCCGACCAGGGCTCCACCGGCCGACATCGAGGCGACGAAGGCGCGTGCAGAACCGAGACAGAGGTCAGAGACGTAGCGCCATGAAGCGTCGGCATCCTCGGGGTCGTTCCCTGCTCCGACGACCCAGGCCTGCGCCAGGCTCTCTGATACGCCAACTATCAGCTTGCCCGTGGGGCCGCTGGTCTGAACGAAGATCATGTTGGCGAGCGACGGGTCGTCGAGATCGAGTTCACGCCCGTCGTCGCCGGCCAGAGCCAGACCGGTGAAAACGGCGATCGCCTCGAGCGCATCGCTCAGCGATCCGAGCATCAGCCGCAGCTTCAAGCCCGATGTCGAAGCAGTCTTCACGGAGTCCTCCAACTAGAGATCTGGACGGCCATTCGCCGACCGTTTCGGCCGAGCCGACCCAAGAGCACGGGGTCACCACCGACCACACCAATGGCGGGCTCGTCGACGCGGTGGTCTGTCTTTATGACATCGCCGGGGGCCAGGGTGGCCAGCTCGCCCGCTGCGATCGATGCCGACCTCAGCTGGAACGAGATGGGAACCATGACCTCGGGCACCAAGGGTTCGATGCTGGGTGCGCCCTCGCTGACGGGCACGCCCTGGATACGGACCTTGCGGTCGAGACGGTCGAGAACCGGCTCGATGGTCTCGAACGGATAACAAACGCTGACCAGCCCCTCGGCGCCGCCGTTCAGCACCACCGAATAGGTCAACAACAGAACCATGTCGTTGGGCTGAATCGCCTGAACCAGCCGGGGGTTGAACTCGATCGACTCCAGCTCGGGCTCGACGGCCTTGACCGGCTCGAGGGTTTCTTCGAAGGCGTCGACGATGGGAGCCATCAGCTGGCGAACCAGGGCGGCCTCTATCTCGGTGGGCCCGCGCAGAGGAACCGACGCGCCGGTGCCACCGAGCACCCGGTCGACGAAGGCCAGGGCCAACTGCAGGCTCATCTCGATGATGATGACGCCCGGAAGGGTCTTGGGATCGACGGTCGCGACCACGGACGGCGTGGGCATCGAACGCTGGAAGTCTTCATAGGTGATCTGGTCTGTCGAGAAGTGCGACACGGTCACGACGGTGCGCAACCGATGGCTGAGGCCACTGGAGACCCGTCTGGCGAACACCTCGTGCACGGCCTCGAAGCCGCGCATGTGCTCGCGCGAGAACTTGCTGGGCCGCCTGAAGTCGAACGGCTCGATAGCGGTGCCCGATCGGGCCGCGGGGCTCAGTGCTCGAGCCATGTCACTGCACGAGCAGATCGGTGAGCACCACTCGCTTCACGACCCGCGTCATTTCGTCGTTCAACAACTCGATCGCGTCGGCTGTCAGCTCGCTGCGCAGGCGTTCTTGACCTGCGCTGGTGCGCAGTTCGGCTGCGGTGTAGTTGGAGAGCCGCTTCAGGGCCGCGTCCAGCAACAAGGGCAGCTTGGGCTCGATGGTTGTCGGGTCGGTGCCCTCGACCAGTACTACCGAGAATGCAACGCGACCGAAGTGCGGTTGCTCGTCGGTGAGGTTCACGGTGAGGCTGCCCACCGGCAGGATCGCCCCGTCGGCCAGGTCGGCCAGTGCGATGGTGGTGGTCGGTGCGGCCGAGGTCTCACCGCCGCCCCCGCCGAAGAGGAAGTAGCCAGCGCCGAGGGCAACGACGCCAACGATGACGAACTTGAGCTTGCCCATCAGGCCGCCCTTGCCGCCCTCCTCCTTCTCCTTCTCATCGGCCATGCGCGTCTCCTGCGATGTATTGCTACGAACATCGGAAGAGTCGACCGAATCGGATGCGAGTTCAGCTCTTTGGCCTCATCCGACGATTCGCGACAGGTCGCCGCCCAGATCGACCCTGATGCCGTCGATGGCATCGGCAGGCGGACCGGTTTGGGTTGGAACCTGGGTTGGGTCCTGCTGGTCGGGCTCGATCGAGTCGATCATCGAGTCATCCAGCGGATCTATCGACACCACTATCTCGACACGACGGTTCTTGGCCCGATTCTCATCAGAGTTGTTCTCGACCAGCGGCCTGGTGTCGGCGTGTCCGACCACCTCCATGCGGGTGGGCGAGATGCCGAACTGCTCTATCAACAGATCGCTGACCGCAATGGCGCGAGACGCTGACAGATCCCAGTTCGAGTAGCCGGGCTGATCGAGGGGCACGTCGTCTGTGTGACCGTGGACTTTTATGGGGTTGTCGAAGTCGGCGAGCACGCCGGCGACAACTCCTACGAACTCTTGGCCCATTCCCGCTTCGAGGTCGGAGCTGCCGCTTCGAAACAAGATGTCATCGGTCGACAACACGATGGTGAGACCTTCGGCGCTTATGCGTGTTGTGACCGAGTCTTCGATTCCCAGTCGGGTGGTGGCCTCGAGAAGGGCAGCCTCGACCTCGACCAACTCTGACAGGTCGAGCACCCTAGGGTTGTCGACCTCGTCTGGGTCTTCGGTACTTGAAGACGGCTCGGACTCGGTGGCGTTGCGAACGGCCTCGGCGATCTCTGACAGGTCGCGGTCGATGGCCACCACGGTGATGGCCCCACCGGCTGTGGGGCTGGGCGATCCGTTGGGCTGGTTTGCCCCGATGAGCGAAGGCCCACCCTGGAGGATGAACTGTTGATAGGCCGAATTGCCGAAGGCCTCCTCGAGGCCCTTCAGCATGGTCAAGAACTTGGCATCGTCCACCGAAGACATGGCGAACAACATGACGAAGAACGCCATGAGCAGGGTGACCATGTCGGCATAGGTGGTCAGGAACCCCTCGCCGGCATCTTCGGCCTTCTTCTTTCGTTTCGCCACGCGGCCCCCTTAGGCCGACTTCTCGAGGCGGGCCTTCGAGCCGATGCGCAGCTCTGGCTGCAGGTAGGCCTCGAGCCGCTCGACCAGGTGTCGTGGAGTGGCTCCCTCGCGGATCGCCAGGATTCCCTCGACGGTCAGCTCCTTTGATGCCAGCTCCAGTTCGTTCAGCACCGACAGCTTCTGGGCCACAGGACCGAAGATGACGTTGGCGAAGAACACGCCGTAGAGGGTCGTCAACAGGGCCAAGGCCATGCCGGTACCCAGAGCCGACGGGTCCGACAGGTTGCCGAGAATGTTGATGAGGCCGATGACGGTGCCGATCATGCCCAGGGTCGGGCAGTACTCGACGATCTTCTTGAACAGACCGATCATCGACTCGTGCCTGGCTTCCATGGCGATGATCTCGGCCTCCATCACCTGGCGGACCTCCTCGCCTTCGAGGCCGTCCACTACCATCTGCAGGCCCGACCGCAAGAACTGGTTCTCCAGATCGTCGAGGCCTTCTTCGAGGGCGAGGATTCCCTCGCGCCTGGCAGCCTCGGCATAGTTCATCAACTGGGTCACCAGATCGTCTGGATTGTCAGGCGATCCCGTGAAGGCCACGATGAAACCCTTGGGCAAACGCTTTGCGTCGTCCATTCGATAGCCGGACAGCGCAGCACCGAGGGCGCCGAACAACACCAGCACGAACGAGGACGGGCCTATCAGGGGGCCGAACGAGTTGCCGTCCATGATCGTCGAGACGATGATGGCGACGAATACGAGGCCCAGCCCGATTAGCGTGAGTGGATCCATCAGGAATCACTCCTCGTCTGATCGCAGCAGGCTCAACGCCGGCGCCGATTCCTGCCTCAGCTGATCCGTCACAGCGATTACCGAAGCCCTGAACATCTTGGAACGCTCGACGATCTCGTGCGGGGCCTCGGCAACAACCATCTTGCGGCCATCGGCCAGCGTGATGACGGTGTCGGGCGTGGCCTCGATGAACTCGATCAGATCGGCGTTGATGTACATGGGCTCACCCTTAAGCCGATGCACGAGAATCATCTGTCACCTCCGTGTTGACGAGGACCATCCATGTCCCAGGGGTTCGTCGACTCCCAGGACCCGGGCATAAGTGGTTAGGTCCGAACACAATCACTGATACGACCACTAAGAGTGCTAACTCAACCGGCTTCTACTACCGCTTGATGTTCACGAGATCAGACAACAGCTCGTCAGTAGTCGTGATCACACGAGAGTTCGCCTGGAAGCCGCGCTGGGCGATGATGAGGTTGGTGAACTCGCGCGACAGGTCGACGTTCGACATCTCGAGCGTGCCGCTCGACATGAGCCCGCGATTGCCGGTGCCTGGCATGCCCACCAGAGGCTCACCCGAGTTGACCGACACCTGATATGTCGAGTCGGTGGCCCTCAACAAGCCGGCAGGGTTCGAGAACGAGGCGGTGGCAATCTGGCCCAGGGTCTTGCTCTCGCCGTTCGAGAACTGGCCGTCGATGACGCCGGTGTCCGAAATCGAGAATCCCGTCAGGTGACCGATGGCCTGGCCGTCCTTGTTCTTGGCCTCCATAGTCGACTCGCCACCGAACTGAACGAGAGGAAGGCTCGAGCCCAGTTCGATGTCGAAGGTCAACGCCGCAGCGCCGGGAGGGGTATAGCCGGACAGGGCCAACGTTGGGGCGCTGGTGAGCTGGCCGGAGGTGTCGAACTGCACGACGGCGGGGGCGAGCGTTGCCGCGTTGCCGTCGATGGTGCCTGCGACGCTCCAATCGTTCAGCGCCGTCTTGGTGAAGGTGAGCATCAGCTCGTGGGCCACGCCCAGCGAGTCGAAGATCTCGATCGAAGTTGTCGCCACCCCACCGATGGCGGTATCCGACGAAAGGCTGCCGCCCACCGAAACCTCGCTGGTCGGAATCGGGTCGATCACCTGACCCAGCGGAACCTGCAGGTTCTGCACCGGTCCATTCGTGTCGATAGCTCCACTGGCGTCTGCCTGCCAGCCCTGCACGAAGGCTCCGGCACCGGTGGCCAGCATGCCCAACTCGTCGAATGTGAAAGAACCGAGCCTGGTATAGGCGCGGCCTCCGGCACCGTCATCGACGATGAAGAACCCGTCGCCCTGGATGGCGAGGTCGGTGTTGCGGCCGGTCGCCTGGCTGGCGCCCTGTGTGAACACACCTTCGATCTGGGCCACCTTGACACCCAGACCGATCTGGGCCGGGTTGATTCCGGCGCGGTCGGCCGATGTGCCCGAAGCGCCTCTCAGTACCTGAGAGATCGACTCCGCAAAGGTCACGGTGCTGGCTTTGAAGCCGGCCGTGTTGACGTTCGCGATGTTGTTGCCGACAACGTCCATGACCGTCTGATGGCTCCGAAGGCCGCTGACTCCGGCAAACATTGATCGCAGCATTTTGTCGTTCCTTCTGTGGTGGGGTTTGGGTTCTTGGTTTGAGTGGGTGACTGGCTGGTGGATGATCGAGGGCTAGGCGTCGGCCCGCACTTCGAGGACTTCGTCGATGGACACCTCGTAGCCGTCGACGCTGAGAATCGGCCCGCTTGGTGACGCCCTCACAGCGGACACCACGCCGGTTATCTCGCCGGCAGCCGGGTGGTCGGCCACGACGGTTCGCCCGATCATGGCCGAGGCGGTACTGAACTGGCCGATGCCGACGATGTGCGACTGGAGGCTCGCAAGTTGTTGCACAGCCTCGACGTTGGCCAACTGGCTGGTCTGCTGCAGCAGCGCCGAACCATCCATGGGTTCCATTGGGTTCTGATGCCTGAGCTGGGCAACCAGCAGCTCCATGAACAGGTCTGTGCTCATGGAGCCGAGACCGGTTGATCCTTCGGCCGATTTGAGACTGGGCGTTATCGAGCTGATCATGTTGTGCTCCTCTAGAGCCTTCCGTCGAACGAGCCCGGGCCCGTCGACTGCGCAACCAACGAGCTGATCGACGCAGATCTGTTCATGAAACGGGCCGAGTTGTCGGGCCCGGCGGCGCGCACGCCAGCCGTTGCCCCCGCGGCGACTGCCGCGCTTTCGAACCCGGCGCTGTTGTTCTGGCGCCGTTTGTCGAGCATGTCCGACAGGTCGCGCTGCCACCGGTTGGCATCGGCCGTGCCGGCGCCGGCATCGTCGACCGTCACGCTGACCCCGCCAGGCTCCGACACGACCCGAATCTTGATGCCGTGCTGCTCCTCGAGATCCAGCGTCACGGCGCGGGGTGGCGGCAACGACGCTGCTCTGTCCACCGCGTCGAGCACACGCTCGACCAACATGGCCGCGCTGCGGGAGATCCCCGAGCTGGCCAGTTCGAACCCAGAGCGCAGTATGTGGGCAGGGCTCTGCGGGGGCCTGGATGCAGCTGCAAAGTCGGCAGCCAACTCGGCGGCCTGATCCATCGCGGCCTGCGAGGTGACCGGTGCCGCATCGAGTTGGGCGGTCTCGGTCGAACCGTCTCCCGAGGCGAGTTCGTCGGCGGCGGTGTCGCCCGCCATCTCGTTGGAAACTGCTTCGGTGGCGACCGCTTCGTCGGGAACTGCTTCGTCGGAGACTGCTTCGTCGGAGACTGGGGTGCGGAGTTCGTCGGTCGAGTTGATCGCCGACCCGGCGGCAGTGGTTACGGCCTCCGCGGCACCTACCCCAGGCGTTGCATCTGCTGCAGAGCTCTGGTCGGTTGCGACCGGCGGATCGGAGGGTCCCGATTCGAGAAGCTGGCCAGCCGCAATTGCCGTCGTCGAAGCAGCTTGCTGAGCCTCGGATCGAGCTGCAGCCGCATCGCCGGCCGCGAGGTCGTTGTTGTCCTCGCCGTCGGCTGACGAAACCCCGCCGACCGCAGCAGCGGGCTCGTCCGAAGCATCGCTACCCTTCGCGGCCTTGCGCGCCTCGGCCAGGGCCCTGTGGACCAGCGCCATGGTCGGGTTGGCTGGGTCTGGGTCGATCGGTTCACCAATCGATTTCGCTTCGACAGACGCGAGCTCGTCGAGGCCAACGTCGGAGGCCCCAACCTCGACGGGTCCAGCGTTGTCGACCCCAACCGCGGACCCACTCGTGGGCACGTCAGTGTCGAGGGGTTCGGCGCCAGCCGCAGACGAAGCTGTGGCGGTCGGCTCGTCCGCAGCATCCACGTCCTGAGCGGCGGGGGTGTCCTGGCGCGACCACATCGAGGCCGCCACTTCGCCCGCCTCGGCGGCGTCTGGGTCGGCTTTCGCCTCGTTGTCATCTCGGCCGTCACTGCTCGGGGTTCGCTCACCCGAGCGCTGCGCCTCGTGTGCGTGCGGGCGATCGACCGGTCGATCCTGGTCGCGCGACGGGTCGACGTTGGTGTGGTGAGACCAATAGGGCACGTCGCCCATGAGGTCACCGAACGATTCGGCGACGCGCGAGCGCGAAGATGCGCCAAGGCCGGGCCGAGGCAACGTTGCCAACGCAGGGGAAATGGCCGATGTCATGCTTCTCCTGTCGCCGGTTGCCCGGGCTGGGTGCTGTCGGCGATCGCTCCGTCGGCCCGACCCTTGAGGGTCTCGAACCGAGACGAGACGATGCGCACGTAGGCCTGTGTTTCGGCGATGTTGGGGATGCCACCCGAACGCTCGACCCTGCCCGGCCCGGCGTTGTAGGCCGCCAGGGCCAGATCGACAGAACCGAACCGATCGAGTTGTTGGCGCAGATACCTGGCAGCTCCGTCGAGGTTGGCCACCGGATCGTTGGGATCGACACCCAGGCCGGCCGCGGTTCCCGGCATCAGCTGACCCAGGCCGATCGCACCCGCGGGGGATACGGCATCGGGCCTGAAGGCCGACTCGGTCCACACCAGGGCAGTCAGCAGGTTTGGGTCGAGCCCGTAGCGTGCGGCTGCGGATTCGATGTGGGAGATCCACTGACCGGCTCGCTCTGGCAGCGCCCCGACCGCCCCACTAGACAGTGTCGAACCGCCGACGATGCCAGGAATGGATCCGGCGTTGGGAGCCCAGGCAGGAGCCAGCGCGGTCGGCTCGAGTTGATCGGGAAGGTTCAGCTCTGGGCCCATCGGCTGCGCGGTGGCCAGCAGGTCGGCAAACCGAACCAGCCCGGTCATCCGCGAGATGGTCGGCAGTGCTGCCTGCGACGAGATGCGGGAGATCTCAGTCATCCATCCAGCTCCTGTCCTTCATGGCTTCCCTCATGATCACGAGCTCGTCCAAAGCGGCTTGGGACGCACGGGCCGCCACCGCAGCGGACGCGAGCCGCCTGCGCTCTGCCAGGTTCTCGACCGCCTTGCGACGGCTGGTGGCGTGGCGCACCGCCTCCATCGCCTCGGCGACTTCGGCGTTGGTGTGGCGAAGCTCTTCGGCCGCCA
Source organism: Acidimicrobiales bacterium (assembly GCA_041394185.1). Taxonomy (NCBI): domain Bacteria; kingdom Bacillati; phylum Actinomycetota; class Acidimicrobiia; order Acidimicrobiales; species Acidimicrobiales bacterium. The sequence goes on along the minus strand of JAWKIQ010000002.1, from coordinate 934,417 downwards.
GCTCGAACTCTTCAGCGCTGCGGATGCCCTGGATGCGCAGGGCCATCAGCTTCACGACGTCGAGGTGGTCGTCAGCTTCGAGAGCAGGCTTGCGCAGCTCTTCGATCTTCTCGTGGGCGCGCTGGTAGCGCAGCTGGGCGTCGGCCAACTGTCGCTGGGCGCTGCGTTCGCGGAGCCGCCGAATGCGGGCCACGACATCGAGGCGAGATTCCCGGCCGCTCATCGGACCCTCTCGACGATCGCCTTGGCCCGTTCACGCGACTCATCGGCGTGTACCAGATCATCGGGGGCCTGACCGAGCAAAGCCCTGATGTCGGCCTCGATCAGCAGGCCCTGGTCGGCGGTGGGGTTCGAACCGGGTGCGTACGCGCCCACTTCGACGAGGTCGCGCACCTCTTCGACCGCCGCCATCATGGCCCGCAGAGATGTGGCCGCAGCGGCGTCTTCGGGTTCGCTGATGGCCGAAGCCAGGCGACTGATCGATGCCAAAGGATCGACCGCGGGGTAGCGACCCTGGTGGGCCAGACGTCGATCCAGCACGATGTGGCCGTCCAGAATCGACCGGGCGCTGTCGGCGATGGGGTCGTTCATGTCGTCGCCGTCGACCAGCACTGTGAACAGGCCGGTGATCGAGCCCCGCTCGCGCGGGCCGGTTCGCTCCAGCAAGGCGGGCAGCAGTGCGAACACCGAAGGGGTGTAGCCACGCGCGGTCGGTGGCTCACCTGCGGCCAGACCCAATTCGCGCTCGGCCATGGCCAGCCGGGTCAGAGAGTCGAAGAACAATGTCACGTCCGAACCGGCATCGGCGAAGTACTCGGCCAGTCGCACAGCCAGCTCGCCGGCGCGTCGACGCATGATGGCAGGCTCGTCGGAGGTCGCGACCACGACAACACTGCGCGCCATACCCTCTGGGCCCAGCTCGTCTTCGATCATCTCGCGGACCTCTCGGCCGCGCTCGCCGATCAGGGCGACGACGTTCAGATCCGAGTCGACACCGCGGGCCATCATGCCCAGCAAGGTCGACTTGCCCACACCTGAGCCACCGAACAGGCCCATGCGCTGGCCCTTGGCCAGCGGAGTCATCACATCGATCACACGAACACCGGTCGACAGCGGCTTGTCGATTCGCGTACGGCGCAGCGGGTTGGGCCGTTCGTTGCGAAGCTCGACCCGCTCGCCGACCAGCGGGCCCTTGTCGTCGAGCGGCCGGCCAAGCGCGTCGATGACCCGACCCAACAGGGCAGCACTGGCCCGCACGGGTGGATCGTCGATGAGGCGCACCTGGTCGCCCTGGCCCAAGCCGTCGCTGACATCGAACAGGGCCGCTATCGCCCCATGGGGTGTCACCGCGATCGTTTGGGCGAGAACCTCGTGGCCCTGGCCCGATATGGCCAGCATGTCCCCATGCCTGACCTGAAGACCTCTGACCTCGACCCTGCCCTCTGTGACCCGGGCCAGGCGACCGCGCCTGTCGACGGTTTCGACGGCTGCGACACTGCGCGTCAGATCGCTCACCACCTCGATGGGGTGGCGAGAAACCGCAGTGGATTCGCGGGCGCGGTCGGTCAACATCACAGCTGCAGGCTCGCAATCTGCTGGTACGCCGAAACCGCCTGGTCTCTCACCGTCACCAGCAACTCGACCGCCAACGCGGCCTCGGTGGTGGCCACCGCCACATCGCTCAACTCGACGTCTTCGCCGGCGGCCAGCGCGGTGACCATAGAGTCTGCGGCTCGTTCCTTGTCCGACACCGACTGGAGTGCGCCCTGAAGCGCGTCTCCGAAGCCCGCACCCGCGGCCTGCGGAGAAGCCATGCGACCGACGGCTGCGCCGCCGATGCCTGAAACGGACGGAATCATCACGGCCTCCCGATACCCAGCGCCGCCTGGTACGCCTCTTCGGCGGCCCTGACGACCTGCAGGTTCAGCTGGTAGTGCCGGCTGGCGAGGATCATGTCCGACATCTGGCCGGCCACGTCGATCAGAGGTCCTTGGACCAATCCATCCTCGTCGGCCAGCGGATTGTCGGGGTCGTATCGCAGTGGGGCATCGCCGGCTACAGACACGATGTCGGCCATGTCGACGCCCTCGCGGCGCGAGTTCTCCTTGACAATCAGATACTTGGCCCTGAAGGGCTCTTCGCCGGTGCGGGTGGTCGTGTTGACGTTGGCCAGGTTGTGGCCCAGAACGTCCATCCATGTGCTCGCCATAGACGCACCCGTCGCGGCGAACTCGATCGCATCAAAGGGCCCGCTCATGCGTTGTTACCCATCGCTCGGCGCAGGATTCCGACCTTGTAGTTGAACCCGTTGATGACCGCCTGGAACAGCAGGTTGTCCTGCACCAGATTGGTCGTCTCCATCTCGAGATCGACGCTGTTGCCGCGCTCGTCGATGAAGCCATCGGCCAGGTGAACCGAATGGCTGCGCTCGGCCATTGCGTCGAAATCTCGGTCGGCGATCTTTTCCCGCAGGGACGTCTCGAAATCGACCGTGGACGCGAGGAAGTTCGGCGTGGCGCTGTTGGCCACGTTGTTGGCCCGAACCTCAGCGCGCCGGGTCAGACCGTTCAGAGCGTATGAGGTGATGTCGAGCAGACCATCGCCAAGTGCGATTCCAGCCATGTCGAATCCCATCGATTCGTCTGCTCTTGCGAGCAGACACGAACTTGTTTGCCTTTCGGCATCCGTGCCGATGTCATCGATCCATGGCAGACCGGGGTGGGCCCTCAGAGCCGACCTCGTCTGTGTGGTACAGACCCCGTCGACCGTCCGTAGGGCCGGTTTAGCTCCGACGATGGTTTAGGTCACCGATTCCGCGGAAGCCTCGGGCAGGCGGCTTCGACTGCGGTTGCCGTACCAGATCAGCCCCGCTGCGACGGAGCCGACGATGATGCTGGTCCACACATTCAGCCGAACGCCGAGAACCTTGTTGGCCGAGTCGATTCGCATCAGCTCTATCCAGAGCCGGCCGATCGTGTACAGGAACACGTAGGCGGCGAAGTGAAACCCACGCCTCAGGTTGGGCAACACTCGTGGCACCACCCAGATGACCGCCGCAACCACCGCCAGATTCCACAGGGCCTCGTACAGGAAAGTCGGGTGGAACGTCTCGAAGGCCTCGTATCCGGTCGGGCGGTGTGCGGGGTCTATCTCGAGCGCCCAGGGAACGTCGGTAGGACGCCCGAACAGCTCCTGATTGAAATAGTTGCCGAACCGGCCGATGGCCTGGGCCAAAGGAATCGCCGGCGCGGTGGCATAAAAGAGGTCTCCGAGGTCGTAGCCGCGACGCTTGGCGACCACGTAGGCACCGACGGCTCCACCAGCAACGGCCCCCCACACGCCAAGGCCGCCTTCCCAGATCTTGAAAGCATCGAGCCACTGGCCTCGAAACCGCTGGTTGTCGGTGATCACGTGATACAGCCGACCACCCACGACACCCGCCGGGACGGCCCAGGTAGCCACGGTGGCGATGTCGTCGGGGTCGTGGCCGCAGCTGGCCCACCGACGCTGAGACAACAGCACTGCGGCGATGACGCCAAGCCCGATACAAATGCCTTAGGCGCGCAGCGGAATCGGGCCGATGTCCAAAACCCCCGACGAAGGGCTCGGAATCGACGAGAGCAACGCGCTTGAGATCGACAGGGTCATCACCGCAGAAACCCTACAAAGTCGCTCGGTTCTTCCTTCGGCCGCCAGCCGCCTTTCGACCGGCACGGGCTTCTAGGATCAACTGATGTCCTCGGCCAGAACCCCCGCCTCATCGGGCCTCACTGCCCAAGAGGTCGAACAGCGCAAGCGCGAGGGGCGAGTGAACGTCGCACTCGACGGCCCCAGCCGAACCATCGCCCAGATCTACCGGGCCAACATCTTCACCACGGTCAACATGATCATGGGCACCTTGTTGGTGCTGATCCTGGTGGCGGGCAAGCCCGGCGACGCCCTGTTTGCCGGCGTCATCGTGTCGAACTCGGTCATCGGCATCGTGCAAGAGATTCGCGCCAAGCGCACACTCGACGAGCTCGCCCTGCTGAACGCGCCCGTGGCCCGGGTCGTACGCGACGGCCAGGAACTGCACGTCGCGGTAGACGAGGTGGTCGAGGACGATCTGCTCGTAGTGGGCCCGGGCGACCAAGTCGTTGTCGACGGCACGGTCATAGAGGCAGTGGGGCTCGACATGGACGAGAGCCTGCTGACCGGCGAATCCGATGCCGTCTCCAAGTCGGAGGGCGACGAGGTCCTGTCAGGAAGCTTCGTGGCCTCCGGATCGGGCCGCTTCGTGGCCACCCGAATCGGAGCCGGCAGCTACGCCAACAGCCTGGCCCAGGAAGCCAAACGGTTCACTCTGGTAAACAGCGAGCTGCGCAACGGGATCTCTCTGATCCTCAAGTGGCTCACCGTGATCATCCCACCGGTGGGCATCTTGTTGTTGTGGCGCCTGCTGGACGCCGAACCAACGTGGCAGCTGGCGCTTCAGGGCACCGTGGCGGCGGCAGTGGCGATGGTGCCGGACGGTCTGGTTTTGCTTACCAGCATCACCTTCATCGTGGGCATCCTCGCCCTTGCCAAACGACAGGCGTTGGCCAAGGAGTTGGCATCGGTCGAATTGTTGGCCCGTGTAGATGTGTTGTGCCTGGACAAGACCGGCACCATCACAACCGGCGAGATCGCCTATGGCGCGCTGGACATAGTCGAGGGCGACGAGCCCACCATCGAAAGCGCGCTGGCTTCGCT